>JACIXH010000178.1 GCA_014360565.1 Nocardia sp. | reverse complement strand
CCCTGACGCGCACCACCGCGTCAGGGCCGTTGCCGTCAGCCGGGGCGCACCGGTCAGTGGGGGATCGGGAGGAGCTCGACGAGGGAACCGCGTCCGGTGCCGGGCGGGAGAACGGCCAGGGCTTGGCAGGGGATCAGGCCGCCCAGGTGGGCGGTGTGGGCGGGTCCGGTGCCGCGCCAGACGCCCCCGGGGTGTTGGCGCACGCCGACCAGCCGGGTGGCCTCGCCTGCCATGACGCCCGCGTCGGAGAGGCGGCCCCACATGGTGGCGCCCGGGGCGCGCAGGGTGAGCGCGTCGACGATGGCCGGGCCGACGGCCAACAGGGCTGCCACGGCGGCGAAGGGGTTGGCGGGCAGACCGAGCAGGACGCGGCCGTCGGGGAGTTGGGCGACCAGGGTGGTGCCGCCGGGACGGATCGCGACGCCGTCGACGATGACGCGGGCGCCGAGCTCGGTGAGCAGGGCACGCAGCTGGTCGGGGGCGCCGACCAGCACGACCAGCTCGGCATGGGACTTCAGGCTGAGCCAGAAGCGCAGCAGGTCCGAGCTGTCGGCGAGATGCCACAGGCCGGTGCTCTCGATATCGCAGGCGCGCAAGAACTCTGGCATGACAGGGCCGAGACAGTCGCGGGTTTCACCGGGGCCCAGCGGGCCGACCGCGCGGATCTCGTCGCCGGTCATCACCACGTCGGCGCGTAAAGGCCCACGCACCGTGGCGGTCTCGGCGTCGGCGCCGAGTGCCGCCGAAACGAATGCTGCCGAGATACGGGCGCCCGCATCGGCCACTCCCGCCGGCGCGGTGCCTGTGGACAGCGCTACCGCCAGGGTCGCCCCGACGGCCTCGGCGACGGGTCGCTCGCGCACGGCGACCGGTTCGAGGTCCGAGGCCAACCGCGCGCGCACCCGACTCAGCCCACATCGCACCGCCGGAACTACGCCCACTCGTGCGCTCGTCACCACGTCTCGCCTTCTGCAGGAACCGTCACCGACACTGTGACTCATGGTGCGCACCACCGATTGCCTGCGATTTTCTCGGCAGTTGCCGCGCGATGACGTTGTGCTCACCCGAGTGCGCACCGCTCGGTGCGCACTCGGGCGTCACCGGGCCGCCCCCCGCGCCGGGTGGCTGCGGATGGCGCTCGGTTCACGCTCGGGCGAGCGCCTTCGCGAGCTCGGCGGCGCGGTCGGCGATGGCGGTGCCGAGCTCGGCGGTGGTGGCGGTGCCGCCGAGGTCGGGCGTGCGTACCGTTGCCGCGCCGAGAACATCGCACACCGCCTGGTCGACGGCGGCCGCCGCGGCGTGCTCGCCGAGGTGGGCGAGCAGCATCGCGCCCGCGAGGATCTGGGCGACCGGGTCGGCGATCCCCATCCCCGCGATGTCGGGCGCGCTGCCGTGGACGGCTTCGAACATCGATGGTGCGTCGCCGGCTGGATTGATATTGCCCGAGGGCGCGAGCCCGAGTCCGCCGGTGACGGCCGCGGCGAGGTCGGAGAGGATGTCGCCGAACAGGTTCGAGCCGACGATCACATCGAGGCGGTCGGGGTGCAGCACGATCTCGGCGGCCAGCGCGTCGACGTGCATCTGCCGGGTCTGCACCGACGGATAGTCGGCGGCGACATGCTCGAAGATGCTGTCCCAGTAGGGCATCGAGTGGATCAGGCCGTTCGACTTGGTCGCCGAGCAGAGCTTGCCCGAGCGTTCGGCGGCACGGTCGAAGGCGTAGCGGATGATCCGTTCGCAGCCGGTGCGGGTGAACACCGACTCCTGCAGGACGAATTCGTCCGGCCTGCCGGGATTGTGGATGCCGCCGATCTCGGAGTACTCGCCCTCGGAGTTCTCGCGCACGATCAGGATGTCGAGGTCGTCGGCGGTGCGGTCACGCAATGCCGATTCCGTGCCGGGCAGCAGGCGCACCGGCCGCAGGTTGACGTACTGGCCGAAAGCGCGCCGCAGCGGAATCAGCAAGCCCCACAGCGAAATATGATCGGGTACGCCGGGGAATCCGACGGCGCCCAGCAGGATCGCGTCGAATTCCGCGAGCTGCTCGGGTCCGTCGGCCGCCATCATCGATCCGGTCCGCAGGTAGTTCTCACAGGACCAGTCGAACTCCGTCCAGCTGATTCCCGGCAGCACCCGGTCGAGCACCTTCACCGCCTCGACGGTCACGTCGACGCCGATCCCGTCGCCCGGAATGGTCGCGATCCGGTATGTACGCACGCTGTCTCCCTAAACCTTGACGCCGATGTATTTGGTCTCGAGGAACTCGTCGATCCCGGTGAACCCGCCCTCGCGCCCGAGCCCCGATTCCTTCACCCCGCCGAACGGTGCGGCCGGATTGGAGACGACGCCCTGATTCAGCCCCACCATCCCGGTCTCGAGCGCTTCGCAGACGCGCAGGCCGCGCCGCAGATTCTCGGTGAACACATACGCGACCAGCCCGTAGGGGGTGTCGTTGGCACGGGTGATCGCTTCGTCCTCGGTGTCGAACGTACCGATGGCTGCGACGGGACCGAAGATCTCGGTGTGGCACAGCTCGGCGTCGTCGGGGACGCCGGTGAGTACGGTCGCCGGGTAGAACGTGCCGGGTCCCTCGATCGCCGTGCCACCGAGCAGCACCTCGGCGCCGCGTTGCCGCGCGTCGGCCACGAGCCGTTGCACCTTGGCGACGGCGTCGGCATCGATGAGCGGGCCGACCACCACGCCGGGCTCGGTGCCACGGCCCATCGGCAACGCCGCCATCCGCGCGGCCAGCCGTTCGGCGAACTCCTCGGCGATGTCGCGCTGCACCAGTATGCGATTCGCGGCCGTGCACGCCTGGCCGATATTGCGCATCTTGGCGGCCAGCGCGCCCTCGACCGCCTCGTCGAGATCGGCATCGTCGAACACCAGCAGCGGTGCGTTGCCGCCCAGTTCCATCGAGGTCCGCATGACAGTGCCTGCGCACTGTTCCAGCAGGCGTTTGCCGACAGCGGTCGACCCGGTGAAGGAGAGCTTGCGGGAACGGGGATCGGCGATGAGCGGTGTCATCACCGCGCCGGGGTCGGCGGTGGTGAGCACATTGACGACACCGGCGGGCACGCCCGCCTCGGCCAGGATCGTGGCCAGGGCCAGCATCGAAAGTGGTGTCTGTTCGGCCGGTTTCACGATGCAGGTACACCCGGCGGCCAGTGCGGGCGCGATTTTGCGCGCGCCCATCGCCATCGGGAAATTCCACGGCGTGATGAGCAGACTCGGACCCACCGGCTGCTTGGTGACCAGAAACCGGGAGCCGCCCGTCGGCGCGGGCATGTACCCACCGTCGAGGCGGACGGCTTCCTCGGCGAACCAGCGGAAGAACTCCGCGGCATAGGCGACCTCGCCGCGCGCTTCCGTCAGCGGCTTGCCCATCTCGAGCGTCATCACCAGGGCGAGGCGTTCGGTGTCGGTGAGCAGCGTGTGGTGCGCGCGCATCAGGATGTCGCTACGGGTGCGTGCCGGTGTGCTCGCCCAGCCCGCCTGCGCTGCTGCGGCGGCGGTCAGCGCGTCGTGTCCGTCGGCCGCCGACGCATCCGCCACCGCGCACAACTGTGCGCCGGTCGCGGGATCGAGCACGGGCAGCGTGGCGGGGGAGTCACGCCAGTGGCCACCGATGAACAAACCCTTGGGCACGCTGTCGATCGCCGCGCGCTCGATGGCGCTGCGCTCCCCTTTTTCCTCTTTCATGCGGTGCCTGCCTCCCGACGCGGTGGATCAGCCATTGCGTGACCTCTGCCGCCATGTTATGCATATTGTCAACAATCCGACAATAGACAATCTGGGGAGTCGTTGATGACCGAGCTGTCTCCCGTCCTGAAGCAGGCCACGCCCGTCCAGGTCGACCACGGCGCAGGCTGCTACCTCTACGACACCGACGGTCGCCGGTACCTGGATTTCACCGCCGGGATCGGCGTCACCAGCACCGGGCACTGTCATCCCACCGTGGTCGCGGCCGCGCAAGCGCAGGTCGCCAGCCTGATCCACGGCCAGTACACGACGGTGATGCACCGGCCGCTGCTGGAACTCACCGAGCGCCTCGGCAGTGTGCTGCCCGAGGGGCTGGACACCCTGTTCTTCGCCAATTCCGGCAGTGAGGCGATCGAGGCGGCGCTGCGGCTGGCCCGGCAAGCCACCGGGCGCCCGAATGTGGTCGTCTTCCACGGCGGTTTTCACGGCCGTACCGTGGCCGCCGCGACCATGACCACCTCGGGGACCCGATTCTCGGCGGGGTTCAGCCCGCTGATGTCGGGTGTGCACGTCGCCCCGTTCCCCACCGCGTTTCGCTACGGCTGGAGCGAGGAGGAAGCCACCGACTTCGCGCTGCGGGAGCTGGACTATCTGTTCGCCACCCTCACCTCGCCCGCGGAGACCGCCGCGTTCATCGTCGAACCGGTGCTGGGCGAGGGCGGCTACATCCCCGGCAACACCCGGTTCTTCCACGGGCTGCGCGAGCGCGCCGACCGCCACGGCATCCTGCTGATCTTCGACGAGATCCAAACCGGCTTCGGCCGGACCGGAAAGTTCTTCGGACACCAGCACTTCGACGTCCGCCCCGACGTGATCACCATCGCCAAGGGACTGGCCAGCGGATTCCCGCTCTCGGGCATCGCGGCCTCGCGGGAGTTGATGGCGAAGGCCTGGCCGGGGTCGCAGGGCGGCACCTACGGTGGCAACGCGGTGGCCTGCGCCGCCGCGGTGGCGACGCTCGAGGTGATCGAGGCCGAGGGACTGGTCGACAATGCCGCCGTCCGGGGCAGGCAGTTGCTCGCCGGTGTCGAACAGCTCGCCACCAAGGCGATCGGTGATGTCCGTGGCCTCGGTCTGCTCGTCGGCGCCGAATTCACCACGGCGACGGGCGAACCCGACCCCGCGACCGCGTCGGCGGCGCAGCAGGCCGCCGTGGGTAAGGGGTTGTTGCTGCTCACCTGCGGCGCGCACATGAACGTCGTGCGCATGATCCCGCCGCTGATCGTCACCGACACCCAAGTCGAGGACGCCCTGGCCATCTGGGCGCAGGTCCTCGCCGAGCTGTAGTCGCGCGCCCGGTCCCGTGCGATTCCGGGCGGGACCACGCGCCGAATCCGGGTATGCCTCGAATCGATGAGTGAACACCGTCGCACCCGCCCGAACCCGCACCGCGCTGCTCGCGGACACAGGAAGCAGGACGAGATGGCCCGCTATATGAGCATCACCCTCGCGAAAGCCGGCCTCACCTGCCGCGCCCGCCTCCTCGACGACGAAGCCCCCCTCACATGTGCTGCCGTGTGGGATGCCCTGCCCCAGGAGGGCGACGCCTTCCACGCCAAGTACGCCCGCAACGAGGTCTACACCCTGGTTCCCCGCATCACCGCGGCGCCACATCGGGAAAACCCCACTGTCACACCGATCCCCGGCGACGTCTGCCTGTTCGACTTCGAGCCATGGGAAATCGGTAACCCTGCCTACGGCTACGAACCGGGCTCCGCTGCCCACCACGGTCAGGGCGCCACCGACCTGGCCCTGTTCTACGGCCGCAACAACCTGCTGATCAACGGCGACCTCGGCTGGGTCCCCGGCAGCGTCTTCGCCACCATCGAGGAGGGGCTGGCCGAGTTGGCGGCGGCGTGCAACGGGCTGTGGCTGCGCGGTGTGGAAGGCGAGACCCTGTCGTTCGCCCGCGCCTGATCGTCGGCGCCGAGCCGCGCCTTCGGAACGCCGAAGACGCGGTCCCGCTGCTCAGGCGCTGAGCACCGACTCCGCGTGCCGGGCGACCGCCAGGATCAGGTCGTCGGAGTGGCGGGGTCCGACGATCTGCAAGCCCACCGGCAGCCCGGCGCGGGTCCTCCCGACGGGAATGCTGATGGCCGGTTGCTGAGTCATGTTGAACGGGTAGGTGAACGGGGTCCAATCGGGCCAGCCGTGCAGGTCGCTGCCCGGCGGCACATCGTGTCCGGCCTCGAAGGCGGTGATCGGCATGGTCGGGGTGATCAGGACGTCGTAGGCGGTGTGGAAGTTGCCCATCGTGATGCCGACTTCGGCGGCGACGTGGCGGGCGTCGAGATAGTCGATGGCACTGACGGATTCACCGCGGGCCCACACTTCGCCCAAACCGGCGTCCACCTGCGTGCGTGACCCGGCGGGGAACTTCGACAGCATGGTCGCCGCGCCCGCGGCCCAGAGCGTCTCGAAAGCGTCACGCGGATCAGCGAATCCGGGATCGACGGCGTCGATGGTGAGATCGGCCTCGGCCAGCAGGCCGACGGCGGCCTCGACGATCGCGGCGACCTCGGGATCGACCCGCGCGTACCCGAGGGTCGCGGAGTAGCCCACCGACAGCCCACGCACATCGCGCTGCATCTGGCTGCGGAAGGTCGTGAAGGTGGGCGCCAGCGCGGTCGGGTCGCGCGGATCGGGCAGCGAGAGAATGTCCATCAGCAGGGCCGCGTCCTCGACGGTGCGCGTCATCGGTCCGGCGTGCGCGAGCGGACCGAACGGACTGGCCGGGTAGAGCGGCACCCGCCCATGGGTCGGTTTGAATCCGACGATCCCGCAGAACGAGGCCGGGATCCGAATGCTGCCGCCACCGTCGGTGCCGACCGACACCGGCGTCATCGCAGCGGCCACGGCCGCCGCGCTGCCCCCGGACGACCCGCCCGCCGTCTTCGCCGGATCGACGGGATTGCGGGTGATCCCGGTCAACCGGCTGTCGGTGACACCCTTCCAGGCGATCTCCGGGGTGGTCGTCTTGCCGACGAACACCATCCCGTCCTCGCGCAGGCGAGCGGCGACCGGACTGTCCACCAGCCACGGACCGCTCTCGTCGACACAGGTGGAACCGCGCAGGGTCGGCCAGCCCTCGGTGAGAAAGATGTCCTTGATGGAAATGGGGACGCCGTCGAGTAGGCCGCGCGGATTTCCCGACTGCCAGCGCGCCTCGGAGTCCTTGGCCTGGACCAGGGCCCGATCGGGATCGACCAGACAGAACGCGTTGAGCGCGCCGTCGCGGGCTGCGATGGCGTCCAGGCAGGCTTGCGTCGCCTCGACGGGCGACAGCAGCCCGGCGGCGTAGGCCGAAACCAACTGGACCGCGGTCAGCACGGTCGGATCGGTGGGGAGGTCGGGCTGCGTCATGGCGAGCTCCTTCAGCCGGGCACGTACCCGAGCGTCTTGTCGACAACGTTGTCCAGCGGCAGACCGGCTGCCCACCTGCCGAAGTTGTCGGTGAATGCGCGGACGATCTCGGTGCGCCAGCCGTGGAAGTCGCCGGAATTGTGGGGCGTGAGCACCACATTCGGCAGATCCCACAGCGGATGACCGGCCGGTAGCGGCTCCGGGTCGACCACGTCCAGTGCGGCCGCGGCGATCGAGCCGTTGCCGAGCGCGGCGACGAGGTCGTCGGTAACCACTAGTTCCCCGCGCCCGACATTGACAAACCTGGCATGTGGTTTCATCGCCGCGAACGCGGCGGCATCGAACATGTGCCTGGTCTGCGGGGTGAGCGGCGCGATCGCTATCACGTAGTCGGCGCCGGGCAGTTCGGCGTGCAGATCGTTGCTGATGGTGCCGAAATCCGGGTCGCCGGTGCGGGCACGGCGCCCGACCCCGCGCACTGTCATTCCCACGGCGCGCAGCAATCGTGCGATGGTCCGGCCGATCGAGCCGGTTCCGACGATGAGCGCCGTCGCTCCGGCCACCCGTTCGGATTCTCGGTGCCGCCACTGGTGCCGCTGCTGCAACCGGATCGATCCCGGCAGGTCCTTGGCGAACGACACCACCTGTCCGAGGACGTATTCGGCGATCGCGGAGTCGAAGATGCCGCGGGTGTTGGTGACCACCACCTCGGATGCTCGCAGCTGCGGGAACATCACCGGATCCACGCCCACGCTGCCCATGTGCAGCCAGCGCAGGCGATCGGCGCTGGGCCACGCGGCGGGGATCGCGCGGGTCTGGAAGTCGTAGACGAACAGCACATCGGCGCCGCGCAGCGCATCGGCGAGCCCGTCGGCCTCGGTGTAGCGCACCGTAGCGCGTTCGGCGACGGGGGCCATGAGGTCCGATCCGGGCACGCTGTCACGATGTAGGACGGTGACAATCGGCCCGTTTTCCACATTGACACCGTAAGTACAGATCGTATGATTGTCAACAATCCGATCGTGTTCGGAGGTCTGCCCGGCTGAGCGCGAGAGGGGCCGCAGTGGAGTTCAGCTTCCCCGGCATCGACGGGCCGGTAGCCCAACGAGGTATCGGTGTGATCGCGCCGTTCGACCTGGCCCTCGAGCGGGAACTGTGGCGGTGGGCGCCCCTGGAAGTGAGCCTGCACCTGGCCCGCACGCCCTACGAACCGGTGCCGGTATCGCTGGCGATGGCCGAACTGGTGTCCAACCCGTTGCATCTGACCGCGGCCACCCACGACGTGCTGCACGTCGAGCCCGAAGTCGTCGCCTACCTGTGTACTTCGGGCAGTTTCATCAACGGGCTCGCCTATGAACGATCCCTGCGGGAGACGATCTGCCTGGCGGGCGCGCCGGACGCGGTCACCACCTCCGGCGCTCTGGTGGAGGCCATCGAGCACCTCAACATCACCCGCATGTCGGTGATCACGCCCTACGACGAGATCCTCACCGGCAAACTGCACGACTTCCTCGACGAAGCGGGCTGCGCCACAGTGAAATCCGATCATCTCGGGCTCGGCGGCGGCATCTGGAAGGTGAACTACCGCACCATCGCCGAACGGATCATCGGCGCCGACGACCCCCGCTCGGAAGCGATCTTCGTCAGCTGTACCAACCTGCCGACCTACGACGTGATCGAGCCGCTCGAACAGGCCCTCGGCAAACCGGTCCTCACCGCCAATCAACTCACGATGTGGGCGTGCCTCGGCCGCATGAAGCTGCCGATGATGGGCCCAGGAAAGTGGCTGGTCGATGTCTTCTGAACTGTACGAAGTGCGGACGCGACATTCTGCCCAGGAAAGTGGCTGGTCGATGTCTTCTGAACGGAGCGAGAAGCGTATGCCGACAATCGGATTCATCTATCCCGACCACGCCGCTGAGGACGACTATCCGCGTGCGGCCGCACTGCTGGATGCCGCCCTGCCGGTGGCCCACATCTATGGGACCGATCTCCACGCGATCGCCGAGCTGCTCGATCTCGGCAGTCCGGAGAAGTTGAGCCACGGCGCTTCGCTGCTGGCTCCCGCGCAACCCGATGCTGTGGTCTGGGCCTGTACCTCGGGCAGCTTCGTCTATGGCACCGAGGGCGCTCGCGGCCAGGTCGACAGCCTCGCCGCGGCGGCCGGTGTGCCCGCGTCGAGCACCAGTTTCGCGTTCGTCGAGGCGGCACGGGCGCTCGGTGTGCGGCGGGTGGCCGTCGTCGCGAGCTATCCCGAGGACGTGGCCCGGTTGTTCGTCGACTTCCTCGCCGACGCCGGTATCGAGGTGGTGTCGTTGTCGAGCGCGGGTATCGACACCGCCGCCGAGGTCGGCACCCTCACTCCCGACCAGGTCCTGGCCCTGGCCGTCGCCAACGACCACGCCGAAGCCCAGGCGCTGCTCATTCCCGATACCGCCATGCATACTCTCGAAGTGCTCCCGAAACTCGAAGCCGCGCTCGGCAAGCCGGTGCTCACGGCGAACCAGGTCACCATCTGGGAAGGTCTGCGGCTGGCCGGGGTCACCCCGTTCGCGCCCGAACTCGGCGCGCTGTTCGCGCAGGAGAGCCGACATGTCGATCATTGATTTCGAGCCGGTCAACCAGCAGTCCACCGCCGAGATGATCGCCGACCGGCTGCGCGAGGCGATCATGCGCGGCACACTGGCACCCGGCGCCCAACTCGGCGAGGCCGACCTGGCGACCAGCTTCGGCGTCTCGCGCGGACCCGTCCGCGAGGCCATGCAACGCCTTGTGCAGGAGGGCCTGCTGTTCAGCATCCGCAACCGCGGCATCTTCGTCATCGAACTCACCACCGACGACGTCATCGACATCTACCGCGCCCGCACCGCCCTGGAAGGCGGCGCACTCGACCTCGTCCTCGACGGCCGCCGCGACATCGCCTACACCGCGCTGCGACCCAGCGTCACCGCGATGGGCCTCGCCGCCGAAGCGGGCGACGCTCCGGGTGTCTCCGACGCCGACCAGGCCTTTCACGAAGCTCTGGTCACCGCCGCCGACAGCCCCCGCCTCGTCCGTGCCGCCCGCACCCTGCTCATCGAGACCCGCATGTGCCTCGGCGCGCTGCAAACCACGTACCCCGACCTGCGCGAACAAGCCCGCGAACACGTCGAGTTGCACGAAGCGATCGGCAGCGGCCCACCCGAGCACGCGCGTGCCGTTCTCGTCGAACACATGGACGACGCGGTCCGCCGTCTTCGCGACCGCTAGTTTGCGGCGATCACTGTGTGCGTCGTCAGGTCAACGGCACGGTCTTCCACCAGTCGAGCAATTGCGCCATGGACGGGTCGTTCTTCGCGCCGAGGCCGAAGGAGTACATGATGAATCGGTCGCGGCGGGGGTCTTGGGGGAAGACGGTCGCGATGCGGGGGACATCGGTGGCGGCCGAACCCCATTTGTAATTCGTGTAGGCGGTTCCGCCGTTGATATCGACTTCTCTGGTCGATCCCGCGAAGGCCGCTATCACCTGGTTCGCCTCGGCCGCGGAGTCGTAGCGGAAGATCCGCACATAGGGCCATCGGGTGATGCTGGCGGGAATCATGTAGCTGTTGGTATAGCCGCATTCCCATTGCGCTGTCGGTTTCCCCAGCTGGGGGTCCGGTTGGGAACCCATCCAGCTCCAGTGGATCTTGCTCTTGTCGTCGAGGACCTCTCCTCGGCAGTTCGTTTCGCCGAATCCGCCGCCTGAACCCCACTTCTGTCCGGCCGGGATCTCTTCGGTGGGGAGCATGTGGGCGAATGCCTGGCGTGTCTGTTCCAGATGCCGCTGCGGTGGCGTGCGATCCGCGGTCAGCGCCCAGACGCCGACACCCGCGGCGATCACCACGACCAGACCGGCACAGAGTCCGACGACCCAACCGGTGCGCGAGCGGCGTGGCGGCGCAGAACGGTAGGGGTGTGCGCCGTACGGCACCGGTGACGATGAATACGGGGGCTGGTGCGGCGGCGAATAGTGCTGCGGGGGAGCCGGATACGGCTGCACGGCGGCTATCGGCGCAACCGCGGGAACCGGTTGCCGGGGCGAGATTGCGCTCAGCGCCTGCCGCGCCGCGTCCGCGAACTCCGCGCAGGACGGGAATCGGTCGGCCGGTCGTTTCGCCATCGCTCGGGCCAGGACCGCATCCAGTGCGCTGGGCAGGCCGGGTCGGGCAGCAGATACCGCAGGCGGCGCGTGCTGGAGGTGGCCCTGGATCACCGCGGCCGGATGCACCGATTCGAACGGGGCTGTCCCCGTGAGCAACAGGTACAGGGTGCAGGCCAGCGAGTACTGGTCGGCGCGACCGTCCATCTGCGCCCCGGTCAGTTGCTCGGGCGAGGCGTAGGCGAGAGTCGCGGTGAAGGTCCCCGTTCGGGTGAGGCGATTGGCCGCGTCGTCGACGACCCGCGCGATGCCGAAATCGGTGAGGTACACCCGTTGCTGGTCGTCGGACGTCTTCGCCAGCAAGATGTTGGCCGGTTTCACGTCGCGATGCAGTACGCCTGCGTGATGGGCGAAATCGAGTGCTCTGGCGGTCTCGCCGATGATGTAGACGGCGCGTTCCGGCGGCAGGGTCAGCGGATCGACGGTGGCCGCGTCCACGCCGTCGATGTACTGCATGGAAATCCAGAGCCGGCCGTCCTCGACGCCGCGGTCGAACACCGTGACGATATTGGGATGGTCCAACTGCACGACCAGGTCGGCTTCCCGCTCGAACCGCGCACGCAACTCGTTGTCGGAGAACAACTCTTCATTGAGCAATTTCAGTGCGATCAGCCGCGGCAATCGTGGATGCCGGGCCGCGTACACCGCACCCATGCCGCCCTGACCCACCCGCCGCACGATCGTGTAACCGGCGAAAATCGCACCGTCGCGCACCCGCAGACCCCTCCCTCACATCCCGATCGCAAGCACCTCGATGCTAGTTCAGAGTCGCGGCCGGGTCGCCGGGAAGTCCGGCGGGGCAGAATGGGCGGGGTACGCACACTCCGACTCCCGGCAGGAGCTCTCGTGGACAGCGAACAGCGAAAACGCGCACAGGCTTTCGTCGACCTGCACCGCGACGGTTGTTTTCTGCTGCCCAATGCCTGGGACGCGGGCAGCGCCCGGATGCTCGAGTCGGTCGGTTTCGCGGCGATCGCCACCACCAGCGCGGGCGTCGCGTTCTCCTTCGGGCGTCCTGACCACGACTTCTTCACCGAGCACGGCGCGCACGGTCGCGTCGATCGCCCGACGATGATGCGGCGGATCCACGAGATCGCCGCGGCGGTGCGGGTGCCGGTGAGCGCCGACCTCGAGGAGGGCTACGGCCCGAACGCGCAGTACGTGGCGACCACCCTGTCGCTGGCGATCGACGCGGGCGCGGCCGGCGGCAATATCGAGGACTTCACCGGCGATCGGACCACTCCGCTGTTCGACGAGGTGCACGCCGTGGACCGGGTGCGGGCGGCGCGCGCCGCGGTGGCCGCCAGCGGTGAGCCGTTCGTCCTCGTCGGCCGTACCGATGCCCTGCTCGTCGGCGCGGGGCTCGACGAAGCGATCCGCCGCGCCAACTCCTATCTCGCCGCGGGCGCGGACTGCGCCTTCGTCCCCGGCGCCGCCGACGCCACCACCATCGCCACGCTCGTAGCAGCGCTCGACGGCCCGCTCAATGTCGTCATGGGTTTGACCGGTGGTGCGCTGTCGATGGCCGAACTCGCCGATCTCGGCGTCCGCCGCGTCACCGTGGGCGGCAGCATCGCCCGCCTGCTCTACCGCCATCTGCTCGACGCCGCCCACGAACTCGCCGAGCACGGCACCTTCACCTACGCCCATGCCCAACTGAGCCAGTCCGCGCTCAACGAGCGCTTCACCGCGCCCCAGGATTGACCACCGCGCACTCGCTGGGGTATCCGCCTCGCCGGTGCGCGTGTTGATTTATGGCGTCGGGCTGATCCCCCGGAGGTTCAAGAGCATGCCGAGGTAGCCCAGTTCCCGGCTTTGGGATTGGGCCATCGCGCGGGCGGCTTGTTTCACCGGGCCCGAG
>JACIXH010000177.1 GCA_014360565.1 Nocardia sp. | reverse complement strand
ATTCTTCCCTCCTGCGTTCAGTCGCTGCGCTCCTTCTCTCCGTCGGTCCAGAATCGAGGCGGGCCGAAAACCAAGACCTGGGACACCTCAGCGACACCAGTGGTCACATTTGTATCAATATCCCCAGGTGTAACGCCTCGGGAGGCTAGCGTCGATGAACATGGTTTCGGCCGGTGCGCCACGAAGGGCCCGGCGGCTGTACAACACGGCGGCGTTGTCCTTAGAGTGACCCCCGACATCTTGGGCTCGACAACCCTCGCCCATCGCACCATCGAGGTAAGGACGGCTAGACAAGTGCTTCGTAGCCGAGGTTCGCGGATCGCAACGACCGCTCTCGCCATCGCGGCAGGCGCCATGCTCGCCGCGCCTGCATCGATTGCCGCACCAGCGCCCGCCCCGCAGGCGGCGCCGATCAGCGTCCCGATGGTGCCCGAAGGCGTCCCGGTCGACGCGCTGGCCGCGTTCGCCCCCGCCGTGGCAGGCTTGGTCGCGGGCCCGGCCGATGTCGCCAGTCCGCAGACCGCCCTGCTCGACCAGGCGCGCGTGCTGCTGGCCACGATGAATCTGCCGCCCGCCATCAAGTCCACCCTCGAGCGGATCATCACCTTCCTCGACGGCAGCGGCGGCGGCGGTCCCGAACTCCCGCAGGACGGCCCGGCCATCGCGCAGTTCCTGTACCCGACCATCGGCAAGGGCTGCATCGGCGACGGCGCCGATTCGGTCGGCACCGCGCTCGCGGTCGCCGGTCCGGCCCAGCTGCCGCCGCCCGGGCCCGCCGCCGGTCAGGCCGGGTTCGTGTTCACCGCACTCGGCACCAAGGCGCCGACCGGCGTGCAGAACCCGCCGATGACGGTGCAGTGGCTCAACCTCGACACCCGCCAGTCCGCGATCCAGACGCTGACCGACGAGGCCAAGATCAACCCCGGCGGTCCGGCGACCCTGTCGGCCGTCGCGAACACCGGCCACGGCCGGGTCGTCGCGGTGATCTCCGGTTCGCTGACCACCGCCGCCGAAGGCGCCGCACCGCGGACCTGCACATTCATGCCGACCCTCGGCTTCTTCACCGTCTAGCTGTTGCACCTCCCCGCGACTTCAGGCCACACCTGAGATCGCGGGGAGGTTTGCGTTGGCGGCCCGACAACGTTGGCTGAGTTCGCCCGTACCCGGTGACTTACCCCAGGTGCGGGCGTCGCTCTGTGCTCGCAGGGTTCCCGCCGGGTGTGCGGTGTGGTAAACCGAGAACTATGGCGACCAGGCACGGTTCTTCAGCGGGCGTTCCGTCGATTCGAAGCCGGCGGTCGCAGCGGTCCATCTTGTCGTATCGATCCGAGGGGTCGATCCTGTCGATCGGGTCGGCCTATTCGGTGTTGTCGATCGGCAGTGTCGGGTCGGTGCTGTCCATCGGCTCGATCGGGTCGTTCGGCTCGGCGCTGTCGTCGCTGTCGTTCGCCAGTATCGGGTCGGCGCTGTCGGGTCTTTCGCGGTGGTCACTGATGTCGTGGCGCGGTGTCTGGGCGGAGCCCGAGATGCGGACCGCGCTGCGCGTGGTGCCCGACGACGAGGCCGATATCCGCTGCGGAGCGACCTGCCACTGCCAGACCTAGTTCACCATTGGCCGTAGTCCTCGGCCAGTACCCGATTCAGGTCGACGCCGATGCCATCGATCGAGCGCTGGTCGATCTCGAACTGGTGCAGGTGCGCGGAGCCGTGCACGAAACCACGCTCGGTACCCCAATTGTGTTGCCAGAACCAGGAAGCCAGGCCCGCGTCGAGTGCGCGGTCGATGGTCGGGGCGTTGGCGTAGATGCCGACGAGTTCGGGTCCGAGCACCGACTGCCAGCC
This sequence comes from Nocardia sp., assembly GCA_014360565.1. Classification (GTDB taxonomy): domain Bacteria; phylum Actinomycetota; class Actinomycetes; order Mycobacteriales; family Mycobacteriaceae; genus Nocardia. The sequence continues at coordinate 11,515 of JACIXH010000177.1, read as the reverse complement.
CTCGATGTAGGGCGCGATCATCTGGTCGAACTCTTCGTCGGACGGATTGTCGTCGATGGAGGCGTAGATCGGCGCGGTGTCGGGTCCGCCCGCCGCGGCGTGGATCGCCCAGCCGCGCTCAGCGTGTTGTTTGCCCGCTTCGAGGCCGCCGCGCCAATCGGCGGTCGGGCCCTTGCCGAACTGGTAGTTCGACACGATCGACAGGCCGTGCGTCCAGAGGTCGTCCACCTCGGCGGCGAGCAGCGGTTTGCCTGCCATCCACTCGGCGCCCGGCCTGCGGTCGGAAACGTAGCGGATGACGCCGATGTGCCCTTCGGCCGCGATCGATGCGGCGGAGGGAACGCCCGCGGCGTAGTCGACCATCGTGCCGAAGGATTGGGCGCGGGCGGGGGCGGGGGCGGCAGCGAGACCGGCCCCGATCGTGGCCGCGGCGGCGGCGAAGCCGAAGAACTTCCTTCGAGTGACCGGAACAGAACGCATCGCAGGACTCCTTCGCACAACCCGACCTTCAACCGGCAAGCGAGCCCGGCGCGCCTTCCCTGAAAATCGCGCGCCGGGAGTCTAGAACGTGCGACTCATTGCACCACAACCCCATGGGAACCGCCAGAACCAAGGGCAACATTCGCCCCACGAGTCACAGAGCTCAGGTGGCGCCGTCGATCGCCGCGCCCACATCGATCGTGCGGCCGGTGGGATCGGCCAGCTCGGTGCTGACCACCGCGAGGACCTGCGCGACGACCTGCTTCTTGATCCCGGCCAGCCGGGCCAGGGTCGCCGCGCGCAGGCCCTTGGCGGTGAATTCCATCGAGATGTCCTCGAGCGCGGGCGGCGGCACATCGATCACGATCTGTAGCGGCTCAGCGGCCCTGGCCGTGAGAACCAGCGGAATCTCCAGGTCGGCGCGGTAGTGGTTGGCTTTGAGCACGTCGACGGTGATGTCGAGCCCGACCGGCAGGGTCATGTCGAAGACCCGCAGCTCGCCCGGCGCACCGAGACCGCGATCGGTCACGCGCGGCTGCTCGATCGAGCCGCGCACGGTGACCGTGGCCGCACCGCGCGGCCCCTCGGCCAGCGGGCCGATCTCGATCTCGCTGCCCGCCATCTGGGCGACCACACCGTGCACGCGGTCCCTGGTGATGATGGTGGTGAAGAAGCGCAGCCCGAATTCGCGGTAGTCGATCCAGTCGAAGACCGTGTCGTTGCGATGCGGTGAGGCATAGCCGTCCAGGATCGCCTCGATGTCGAAGACCCGCTCCGAGCGGACCTTCGGATCGCCGACGATGGCGTTGACCCGATTGGCGACCTCGCGCTGCACCAGGCCCGCGATCGGATCGAGCAGCATTTCCCACGCACCGTCGATGGCCTCGGCGCGCAGCGTGAAGCTGACGTCCTTGGCGGTCACCGGGGCCACGTCGATCACGACCAGCAGCGGGGCAGCGGTGCGGGCGTGCAGCGTCAGCCCGATCTCCACGACGGCGGCCAGGCGCAGCTTCTGTCCGCCGAGGACCAGGTTCACCGCCAGGGTGAGCGGGATCCGCACACCGAAGCTCAGCGCGTCACCGGGCGTGCGGGTGACCACAGGGGTGCCCAGTGTGCCCTCGGCGACGAAACCGGCCAGACCGGCGGGACCGAGCGAGAGCGGACCGACCTTCACGCCGCGCCCGGTCATGCCCGCCACCGCGGCGGTGATGCGCTCCTCGGTCACCGCGTAGGTGACGAACCGTTCGCCGAAATCGGCGTACTCGATCCACATCGGGTCACGACGTGGCATTTCGCCCACCTTCACACGCACACGCACACGGTACGTGACGCAGGCGAACCTCCCGCTGGGGGCACAACTCCTCCGTCCTGCCGATGAGGGGGAAGCAGGACGGAGGAGCCGATGACGGCGCTGCCGGGCGCCGCGAGTTCCATCGTACGGGTCTCGCCGCGCTGCCGCCGTGCGGGATCATCGCAGTTGTCTTGAGCGACAGTCGATTTCAGAATCGCCCGTAACCGACCAGATCAGCGGTTTCGGCCGGGGTGATGGTGCGAACCCGCACCGTACCCATCTCGTTGCCGCCGATGGTGGTGATCGTGTCGCCCTCGGTCTTCAGCACGATGTTGGTGTGCTGGCCCAGCGGACTGTCGGGGCCGTAGAGCACTACGTCACCGGTGCGTGGGCGGTAATCGACGTCGGCGCTGGTGAATCGGCCGACCTGCTGGTAATACTCCTGCAGCGTGTACACCCCGGGAATGCGCCAGGAACCGGAGTTCGGATTGGCCAGCGGCCTGCCCGCCTCGCGCATCGTCCAGCTGACGAAGTCGGCGCACCAGGCTTCCTGGACGCCCTCGGCGTACTTGGGGCCGTCTCCTGGCCGCTCGTACTCGCGGCGCAGCACGTCGACCAGCGCGATCTGCTGCTCGTCGAGTCGCTCACTGTCCAGGGCCGGGAACTGATCGCCCCAGTCGTGCTGCCACCACACCAGTCCGACCACGACTATTGTCGCCGCCGCCAACATGCCGGAGATTCCGGCGATCCACGACGTGCGTCGCCCAGTTCGTTCAGCGTGAATTCGGCTCATCGCCCCCCACTTTCGTTCATCCTTGTGACCTGTTGGACGAACCGCGAGTGCTATCGGTTCCCGCGCACGCGTGTTTTCCGGAGCGGACCGACGACCACCGGATGGACCCCTGCGCCACCCGGGTTTCAGCCCGGCAATCGCTCTCGGCATGCGCGAGTCGAGCGCACGCCGTCCCCTCCGGCGATTCGACCGCGCAGAGGTGGTATCGAACACTTTCCGCTCCGGAACACACCGGCCCGACCAGCACGAACACCGCTAGGCGAGCTGCGCGCGCGAGTCGGGTAGCCACGCGCTGTCCCGCCCGGCTGTGATGATTTTTGCGAACCCTTTACCCTCGGTCAAGCTAGACGACTGTCCCAATTTGTACCGGTGACCGAAACAGGAGTGCATTGTGGAAGACCCGAACGCGTCGATCTCGCGCTATCTACGCGAGCGCCGCGAATCGTCGGGCCTGACCAGGGCGGCGCTCGGCGAGCGCGCAGGCGTCTCGCCCGCCCTCATCCAGAAGATCGAACAGGGCACGCGAACGCCGACCCTGGAGGCGCTCACCGCGCTCACCGACGCGCTCGACGTGCCCGAGATGTTTCGCGATCACCTGGTGGCGCTGGCGGTCGCACAGCGCTACGAATCGACGCCGTCTCTGGTCCGGCCCGCCGACCAGGTGCTGATCGACGGGATCACCCATCCGGCCAGCCTGCAGCTGCATCCGGTGTTCGAGGTCCTCGCCACCAACGCGGCCTGGCGACTACTGTTCCCCGGCCTGGAAGCGGGCGTCTCGATGCTCGAGTGGATGCTGCTCGACCCGCGCGCCAAGGTCGCCCTGGTCGATTGGGAACATCAAGTTCACCTGTGCGTCTACGGGTTCCGGGTGATGGGTCCCGGATTGGCGTCGCGGGCCCGGATCACCGAGATCGTCGACACGTGTTCGCGGGCTCCCGAATGGGAGAAATTCTGGACCACCGAACCGGCGACCACGCACGGACCCGACGGCCCGATGGTCCACCTGCGCGACCCGCACACCGGTGCGACGGTCCCGATGGCGGTACATTCCCTCGGCGCGGCCCTGGTACCACGCAGGGACTGGTCGCTGGTGGTGTACTCGCCGGCCCTGGGCTGACTCAGCCCGCCTTCTTCTTGCCCATCGGGATGCACATGGTCAAGGCGACGGCGGCGACCGCGCCCGCCATCGCGATGAAGAACGCGGTGTGGAACGCCGAACGAGTCGGCACCACGTGCGGGCCCACGTGCATGCTCATATGGGCCAGCACAACGCCCATCACCGCGGCCGAGGTCGAGGTGCCGATGGAACGCATCAACGAGTTGAGGCCGTTGGCGGCGCCGGTCTCGCTCAGCGGCACCGCGCCCATGATCAGTGCGGGCATGGCCGCGTAGGCCAGGCCGACACCGGCCGCGACGATGACCGCCGAGAGCATGATCTGCCACACGGTGTCCATCATGATCACCGCGCACAGGTAGCCGATCCCGATCACGGCCGAACCGAGCGCCAGCGTGAACTTCGGGCTCTTCTTCGCCGATAGCCGCGCCGACACCGGCGAGAGCAGCATCATCACCAGACCGGTCGGCGCGATCGCCAAACCGGCGACCACCATCGACAGCCCGAACCCGTAGCCGGTCTGCTCGGGGGCCATGAGCAGCTGCGGAAACGTCAAGGACATGCCGTAGAGCGAGAAGCCGACCGCGATCGAGGCCATATTGGTGAACAGCACGCGCGGGCGTGCCGACACGCGCAGGTCGACCAGGGGCGCGCCCTGGCGCAGTTCATAGACGCCCCAGCCGAGGAAACTCACCAGCGACAGCCCGAACAGCGCGAGAATCGAGCCGCTGGCCCAGCCCCAATCGGCGCCCTTGGTGATGCCGATCAGCAGGGCGATCAGGGCGATCGACAACCCGACCGCACCACCGAAATCGAAGCGCGACGGCGTGCGCACCGGCGATTCCGGCACGAACGCCATGACCAGTACCGCGCACAGCACACCCATCGCGGCCGCCGTCCAGAACAGCATGTGCCAGTGCGCGTTCTGCGCGATCAGCGCCGAGAACGGCATGCCGATGGCGCCGCCGACACCCAGCGTCGCGCTCATCACCGCCATCGCGCCGCCCACCTTCTCGGGCGGGAGTTCATCGCGCATGATGCTGATCCCCAGCGGGATCGCGCCCACCGCGATGCCCTGCAGCGAGCGGCCGATCACCTCGGGCAACAGCGAACTCGCGGTCGCGCAGATCACCGAGCCGACGATCATGAAGCCGAGATTGGCGACGAGGATTCGGCGTTTGCCGAACATGTCGCCGAGCCGTCCGGCGATCGGCGTCGAGACCGCACCGGCCAGCAGCGTCGCGGTGATCACCCACGAGGCATTGGACGCCGAGGTGTTCAGCAAGGTCGGCAACGACGGAATGATCGGGATCACCAGTGTCTGCATGAGCGAGACCACGATGCCGACCGTGCTGAGCACCGCGATGAGCACGGCCGGAGTCGGTCGGCGCATTTCGGGAGGGGCCGGGGATAAGTCGGCGTCGGTTACAGACACAAATATGCAGGTTACACAGCATGTGCATAGTACACAATTTGATTCCGTGGTCACCCACACGACATAGTTGGCGCATGTCCGATTCCGGCGCCGCCGACGACACCCCGTTCGCCCGTTTGGTGTTCGAGCTGAACCTGATCTCGCGGCACTTCCCCACAACCACCCGCAGGCGCCCCGGCTTCCTGCTCGACCGGTCCGCGTTTCTCATCCTGACCCGGCTCGATCTCGGCGAACCGCTGAGCCTGCGCGAGCTGTCGGAGTCGTTCCAGCTCGACATCTCCACCATCAACCGACAGGTCGGGGCGATGCTGAAACACGGTCTGGTGCAACGGGTTCCCGACCCCGACGGCGGCGTGGCACGCAAGATCAAAGCCACTCCCGACGGCTTGGCGGCGCTGGAAGCCGACCGGCGGCACCGCAGCAGCGACATCGGCAAGGTCGTCGCCGAGTGGGACGCCGACGATGTCACCGAGCTCAGCAGGCTGATGCGCAAGTTCAATCGGTCCGTCGAACAGCTGGAGCAGAACCCGTGGCCGAGACCGCCGCGCAGCGATAGCTGATCGCGCTAAGCTGCGCGGCGTGGTCACTCACCGGTCTACCCGCCCGAGCTGGCTTTCCTGGGACAACTATTTCGTCGGCGTCGGCGGACTGGTCCTCGGCCTGTGCTTCGGGACCTGCGCCGCACTGATCGCCGGGCCCGGACACAATCTCGCGGCGATCGTCCTCGTCGCGCTCGCCGCCCTCTGTGTCCTACCCGCGCTGCTGCGCGCCCTCGGCGAACTCGGCGTGTGGGTGCGGCTGGCGATCCTGCTGATCGGCTTCGCGCTGCTGCTCCCCGCGATCGCGCTCAGTGGCGAGGTACGCGACTGGGCGGCCGAGCGCTGGCAGAAGACCTGGAACTAGCCGACGCGCATCGGAAGCGACAGCAGCATGCGCAGGGTGTTGTGGATGAACTGGGCCGACTGCCACGTGAGGTAGGCACCGGCCGGGCCCGCCGCCGACGAACCGGACGCCGAACCCGTCGCCAGGTCCGCGGACCCGCTGGCCGAACCCGACGCCGAACCCGAACCAGGAAGTGCCGCAGCGGTTCCCGCCGATCCGAGCAGTCCGATCAGGACCGCCGCTCCCACCACTGCGACTCGAACGGCGTACGGCTTGGACGTTTCACGACCGGACAACATCAGACAGATCCCACTCTTTCGAAAAGCATTGCGAATGCCCAGTATTCACACCGGAACTCACCGCCAAACCCGTTTCGCCGGAATATCCCGGATACTCGGTTTGCGCGGTGAGTTCGCCGGTTTGCCCGACCCCGGTCCTATGGTGCGCCACAACCACATCGGGCGCCAGACCACGATTGTCGGGGCATTCGCGTACTGACCGGCCGGTTCGAGTGGGTCGAACGCGCAGCGCGACGACGCCGGGGCCCGCACGTATCCGGCTGGGCCCCGGCGTCCGCTGATTCTCGACTAGGCGGTTCGCCCGATCCGGCTCGACCAGTGGCGTGCGGGAGCCGCGATCTCCTCGCGCTCGCGAGCCGCTGCCGCCAGCTCCGAGCCTCGCTCGCGGGCCGAATCGACCAGGTATGTACTGCGTTCGCGCGCGGCTTCGGCCAGCTCAGGGCCCTTTTGCTTGGCGACCTCAGCGATCTGGGCACTGCGCGTGCGGGCCGCGTCGGCCACTTCGGGACCGCGGTCCTTGGCCACCTCGAACAAGTGGGCGCCGCGGGTGCGCACCGCCTCGGCCAGCTGCGGCCCCCGTTCCCTGGCGATCTCGGCCAGCTGCGTGCCGCGTTCGTTCGCCACCTCCGCCAGATGCGCGCCCTGCTCCTGGGCGACGTCGGCGAGGTGCGCGCCACGGACCTTGGCCGCAGCCGCGAGAGCGGCGCCTTCGGCCGCGATGCGTGGCTCCTCCCGCGAGAAGGTCCGCCGTGCCCGCCAACCCAGCGACGGCTTGCCCTCGGTGTCGGCCGCGGCGATCATCAGCCCGCCGAGCAGTCCGAGGTCCTTCAAGAAGCCCACCCGTTTGGCCGCCTTCCGGTCCGGGTCGTTCTCGGCCCAGAAGTCCTGCTCGGTGACTGTTCCCGGCACCACCGTCGCGGCGAGCACGAAGGCGGCGGGCCGCGGTGCCCGCCCGGTGGCCAGCATGAACCCACCCACCACCTGCGCGACGGAGTTGACTCGCACGAACTGACTCGGATCGTCGGGCACCCGGGCCGCCAGTGCCTCGGGCAAACCGGTCCTGCCCTTGTCGGCCAGCGCGTTCGCCGCGGCGGCGCGTGGCTTCTCATTCATCAGCCCGTTCACCCCTGCGGCCACGAATGTGGTCCCCAGCAGCGCACGAGCAATCCGTCGAACAGGCTTGATCGGCATCGTCGATCCCTTCGTCTACGACTAGGAAAACGGCTCCCTACATTCGACTACCCGGGTCCTGCCATGACAAACGGTGGACGCGACCGGGCATGCCCTGCCCAGTGGTTATTGTCGACCGGGTGCCCGACAACATCGTCCAAGCCGCCTATTCGGCCGTTCACACCCTCTACATCGAGGTCTGTGGCGACCTCGAATTCCTGGACCCCGAAGACACCACCTTCACTCTCACCCACCTGTCCCCCGGCCCCGTCCTCGATCTGGGCTGCGGCCCCGGCCACTTCACCAAGTTCCTCACCGACGCGGGCGTGCCCGCCATCGGCATCGACATGGTCCCCGAGTTCATCACCCACGCCCGAGCCACCTACCCCGGCATCGGCTTCGAACTCGGCTCGCTGCGCACCCTCGACGCCCCCACCGCATCCGTTGCCGCCATCCTCGCGTGGTTCTCCCTGATCCACCTGGACCCCACGGAACTCCCCGCCGTGCTGGCGGAATTCCACCGCGTCCTCACCCCCGGCGGCCGCCTGGTTGTCGGCTTCTTCGAATCCACCGACGAGGTCGAACCCTTCCCCCACAAGGTGACCACCGCCTACCGCTGGCCCGCCGACCGCCTCTCCGAGACACTCCGCCGAGCCGGTTTCACCGAACTGGCCCGCCTGCACCACCCCACAGCCGGCGACGTCCGCCCATACGCGGCCTTGGCGCTCGCCAAGTCGTGACGCCGATCCGCAATCGCTGATGGCGGCCGCGTCCCGCCTACCTCCTGATATCATTGATATCAGGAGGTAGCGACCATGACAGATATCCTCATTCGGGACGTCCCGGAATCTGCGATCCAAGAAGTCGACCGCCGTGCCAAGGATTTGGGGATCTCACGGGGGGAGTTCTTGCGGCGTTGGCTCGCGCGTGATTTTCAGCGAACCGTGCCGGTCACCGTCGGCGACTTGAATCGTGTCGCCGAGCTCGCACAGGACTTGGACAACCCCGAGGTCATGGGGCGCGCATGGTCGTGAGCCCACGCCCGTGGCTGATCCACAAGTCAGCGCTCGTCCGCATCGGCACAGCACCGGACGCGCACGTGTGGGCCGATCGCATCGAACGCGGAATGGTTCGCATCGCCACGGTCACCCTGTTGGAAACCGGCTACTCCGCGCGCACCGCGACAGACCTTGCCCAACTGCTGGATATGCCCCCGTTGGCGAACATGCCGGTCGAATACCAGACGCCCACCTCGGAAGGCCGTGCGCTGGAAGTACTCCGGGAACTCGCCGCGCGTGGGCGTCACCGGGCCCCTTCGATCCCCGATCTACTGATCGCCGCGATTGCCGAACGCTCGAAACTCACTGTGCTACATGCCGACAAGGACTTCGAGCTCATCGCCGAGGTCACCGGGCAATCCGTGCAGCGTCTCCAGTTCGACGCAAGCTGATCCGGCACCGGTGGCCGACGGGCACGCCTGGCTCAGGCCGCGAGTGCCAGCTGGGGCTGTGCGGGCTGATCGGCACGGACGGCCCGGGCGACCAGGCGGGCGATGGCCTCGGCGACCTGCGTGGGCTGCTCGAGGATCACCGAATGGCCCGCGCCGTCGATCTGCACGAAGTCCGCGTAGTCGACAGCGGCAGCCATCGCGATCGAATGGGAAGCAGGCGTCATCAGGTCGGCGGAGCCGCACAGGATCAGGGTGGGGATGGTCGAGAGCGTGGGCAGGGCGGCGGTGCGGTCGAAGGTCTTGAAGGCGCTCAGGAAGGTCGCCATGGTCACGATCGACGTCGCGTTGTGCATCGCTTCGGCCAGCGCGAGCACGCGCTGACTGACCTTGCGGTCGCCGAACTCGGCGGCCCGCACGACGGGCGCGAAAACCTTGCAGGCCAACACCTTCACGTGCTGCATCAGGCGCGGTGCGCGCCGAACGGCCGCTTGGAACACGGAGATGATCGGGTTGCGTAGCAGCCGCCCGAAGCCGGCGTCGGCGAGTCCGCGCGCGGCGGTGGCGACCAGTCCGACGCCGACGACGCGGGCCCCGACCTCGTGCCGGTACTGCTCGACGTAGGTCAGCACCGTCATCCCACCCATCGAATGCCCGACCAGCACGACCGGGCCGGTCGGGGCGACGACGCCGAGCACCTCGTGCAGATCACGACCGAGCTGTTCGATGGTGTAGGTCTGCCTGGACGCCACAGCGGAGTCGCCGTGCCCACGATGGTCGTAGCAGACGACCTTGGCATCGGAGTGCTCGCGCAACAGCGCGTCCCGCACATCCGTCCACGACTCGGTCCGCAGGCAATGCCCGTGCACGAGGACAACCGTCAGTCCCGCGTGCCGTGCGCCGTATTCACGAACCGCGAGCTCCACACCGTCATCGGTCATCACCGAGACACGGCGCTCGGCCGAGCGGGTGATTGTGCTGATCGACATCGGAGCCTCCGGTTCACGTGCGGTGACAACGTCAACTCTGCGCCGAAGCGGGCGACACCAGCAGGCCCCCGAGTGCTGGGGCCCCTCCCCCGAGGGTGCGCAGAACACCACCTAAGTGTCGCGGGTCGCCGGGCACGGAGGTCAGCTGCCAAGCCCGACGTTGTACCTCGCGCCGAACCCGGTCACTCGCGCTGCGGACCGGCTGCCCAGCACACCGAGGTGGCGAACTGCTCCCCCCTCGGGGCGACCCGGCCAACCCTCGGGTCCGTAGCTGGGCACCCCGCTACCTCGTTGAATGGTTTCCGGGGACAAGCCCATCAACCGTAGGAGCACCGATGCCGAAGCCGCCCACCGCCAACAAGCTCACCGCGACCACCCTGCTCATCACCGGACTCGCCGCCGTTGCCGCGGCCACCGCTCCCGCTGCGCACGCGACCAACGGAGTCGACGGAGCCATCAGCAGCACTTCCACGGGATCGGTGACTCTCAGCTGGCGCGTGTACATCCCCGCAGGCAGCACCGCATCGTGTGACATGGCGATCGAGAACAGCGCCAACACCGCCGGCACATACCGCGAATTCGAGTACACCGCCATCGGCGGCTCGGCCAACTACCAAGGGCGACTGGTCAGTAGCTCGCTCCAGGCGTCAGCACCCGCGGGCAGCACTGCCTACGGGGAGGTCTACTGCACATTCCTGAAGACCGGCGGCCAGGCAACCACCGGAGGTTGGCAGGGCAGCACACTGGTCAGGCCGGCGATCAAGGACGCTCCGATGATCCCGCCGGGTGGCAGCGTGGGTTGAGCAGCGCGGCGGGCACCCGAAAGTCGCCCACTTCCCGGCACGAACCAACTCTCAACCCGCCTCGGCCGCGAACATCGCCTCGAGCACTCTCTCGTCGCCCTCGAGATTGCCCAGCGCCAAAGCCTGGTCGATGGTGACGCCGCCGGCCGCGAGACCGACGACTACATCTGGCGCTGCGGTAAAGATCGTCTCCGGTTTCGCGTCGGGGCGTACGAAGGCGCTTGGTCCTTCCTCGTCGATCCTCAGGACCATGAGGAACCCGTCTGCCTCGATGCCGAGTTCCACGGGGGGCGAGGCGGTCGCGCCGCGGAGCAGGGCGGGTAATGCGAGGATCAGCCAGCGCGGCGGGAACGCGTCGTCGCCAGGTCCCGTCGCGAGCAGCGGCGCCCCCCACCGGCCGAGGGCTTCCATGGGTTCGCGCAGCTCCATCCCCCAGGGCGTGAGGGCGTAGCTGACGCCCACATCTTCCAGACGGCGTTCGACGATCCCGTTCGCCTCCATGAACCGCAACCGCCCTGCCAGGAGGTTCGTCGCGATACCTGCGAGCGAGGTCTTCAGCTCGGTGTAGCGCATCGGACCGGGAAGCAGTTCGCGCACGATCAGCAAGGTCCAGCGTTCCCCCACGATATCCAGGGAGCGCGCGAGAGCGCAGAACTGTCCGTAGGTACGGGGGCCAGTCGATTGCTGGTTGACTTTATCCATCGTGGTTGATTATATCAACTGAGAAATCGACGATGAGCAGAGGGGACTCCCATGGAGCTGAGCATCAGTTGGCCGGCCGTCGTGGTCGCGGTCGTAGTCGGAATGGCGAT
>JACIXH010000176.1 GCA_014360565.1 Nocardia sp. | reverse complement strand
CATCGATGCACCTTTCGTCACGGGTCCATCATGGCAGTACGGCGGCGGGCTGCTTTCGAGGCGGCGCCGGCCGGCGCCGGGGAGCGCGAACAGCTCTCTACCGAAAGAAGCTGGTCGACAACACTGTTCGCGGAACTCGTCGCTGCGGTGGCCAACGGCGCGCCGCCGGGAACCACCGCGCCGGCTGCGCGGTACGCGTATGTTCGACGGCAACGCCGGACGACGAGACAGGATGGCGATGACGATCAGAGATCGCGTAGAGCAGATGGTGGCCCAGCCGCCGACGGTGTTCGGCGAGCCGATCGACACGGCCGACGGCGCGACGGTCATCACGGTCTCGCGCGGCGGCGGTCTGCTGCGGCCCCCTCGTCCGATCGGTTTGTTCGTCGTCCACGCGGGGCGCGCGCATTGGACGCCCGCGGTCGACTCCAACCGGATCGCTCAGCTCGGTGAATGGATCGGCTTGCTCACCGGCGTTATCGCGGCGCTGGCGATTCTGCGTCGCCCGCCCTGGCCTGATCTGCGCCGAACCCGCTGAGCCCGTAGAGCGCGAGCGACTCGAACCGCTGCCACGCCTGCGCGGGTGGGGTTGCAGTGCTCGGCTCGATCACCGGGCCGAGCACTCCGAGCAGTCCCCACGACAGGAACTCGATCGTGCCCGCCGGTTGCTCGCCCAGGAGTTCGCCGACCAGTTCGGCTACACACTGCTGGTAGGCGCGCACGACGGTGGCGGTCGCCTTCGGCCCGATGAGCGGGCGATACACCTCGGGATATTGCGCAGCCAGATGGAACATCACACGCAGCGGTGCGAGCGGGGAACCGGCCGTGGCCGTGCGGACGATCTCGCGGCGCAGGAATTCGGTGCAGCTCACCAGCAGCAGGTCGTCCTTGTCGCGATAGTGCGCGTAGAAGGTGGACCGTCCCACGTCTGCGCGGCCGATGATGTCGCTGACGGTCACCTTGTCGTATCCGCGCTCGATCATCAGCTCGATCAATGCCTTGTGCAGTGTGTCCCTGGTGCGCCGAACTCGGCGATCGGGGTGCTCGGCCACGGTCTCCTCCTGCACGGTTCTGCCGGATCTGTTCGATAACGGACATCTGCGCCGATTCTGCTCCTGGTGAGGTGTGTGGCCACGCCCGACCATGGACGCATGTCCCGAAATCAGCTTCTCACCCCCATGTTCATCGCTGACCCCGACACCGGCCTCGTTATCGCGGGCCTGCGTCGCTACAACGTGTTCACCTCGGTGTTCTTCCTCGGCAGGCATCGTCGGCTACTCGCGGAGTTCGTCACCCTCTCCGGCGCGCGACTCGGCGAGCAGGCACTCGATATCGGTTGCGGCCCCGGCAAACTGGTTCGGGCGCTCGGTGCGGCGACCGGGCCGACGGGCGCTGCGGTCGGTGTCGACCCCTCGAGCACGGCGGTAGCCGACAACAGCGACCGCGATCGCCGCAGTCACCACCGCTACGTAGTCGGCCCGGCGCAGTCACTGCCCTTGCCGGATGCCGAATTCGATGTTGTCACCTGCACTTTCGTCATGCACCACATTCCCGAGTCGCAGCGCGCTGCCGCGATCGCCGAAATGTGGCGAGTGCTGCGCCCGGGCGGGCGGCTGCTGCTCGCCGACGCGTCACCGTCGCCTCGGATGCGGGCGGTGCTGTCGCGATTTCTCGGCCGCGATGGTGACCCGTTCGCCGACGCCGATATCCGTCACTATGCCGATCAGGTCGAATCGGTGGGCTTCACCGAGCTCGTCTACACCCAGAGTCGCGACCAAACCGGCATCCTGACCGCGGTGAAGCCGGTCGCCGCTCACTGATCCCCGGAACCTGTCGGAGCCCTCGGCTAGGGTCGGTTTCGACACGATCACCAATCGAGCACGGGGGTGCGGCATGGAGTTCGATCAGCAGGCGTTCGAGCGGCGTGAAATCGAGGCGCGAGAGTTCGCCCTCGCGGCGCACGGCGAGCAACGCTACGGCGAGCACCCCTATGCCACCCATCTCGCGGCGGTTCGCTGTGTCCTCGACGATTTCGGCTACGGCGGTGAACTCGCTCTCGCTGCCTGGCTCCACGACGTCGTCGAGGACACCCCCGTCACCGCCGAGGAGGTCGAATCCCGTTTCGGCCGTGCGGTTCTCGACCTGGTGTGGGCGGTCACCGGCGTCGGCCCGGACCGTAAGGCGCGAAACCAGAACGCCTACACCAAAATAGCCGCCCATCCCAGAGCCGTGATCCTCAAGCTCGCCGACCGCACCGCCAATGCCGAGGCCAGCCCGCTCGGCAGCAGCTGGATGGGCATGTACCGCACCGAACACCCCACCTTCAAAGCCCACCTCGGTGGACTGCTCGCCGACGATCCCACGGTGGCCAGAATGTGGGAACGCCTCGACCGCCGCCTCGATCTCTCGGTAGCGCCTCCCGCCGACCAGTGGGCAGCCATCGACCAACTGGTGGCGGCGGGAGAACACGAAAAGGCTGTCGCGGCAGTACAAGCGGCCTTCGACTGCGATCCCGGCGAAGCGGAGCGGATCCTCGCCGAACGCGCCTGAAACGAGTAGCCGACGGCACGACGGCCTTGTCCCGGCATCGAGTTCGGCGATCACCTGATCGAGGGCGGACCCTCGTCTCGGCATCTGCTCAGTGACCGGCCGGTCCTGATCAGGTGCGAATCAGGTCAGCGGATTCTCGGTGGGATTCGGCCGTCCACAGCGTGCAATTGACGGGCAGCGGCGATCGCGAGCTCCTCGTCCAATTGTTCGTGGCCCGATCTGCCGCCTCCGCCGGGTCCGCCGTCGTCGGTGACGACGCGCCGGGCCGACAAGTGGATCCCGTCGACGCCGATCCGGTGCAGTGCCGCGATGTCGCCGACGGTGACCCCGCCACCCGCCATGACCTGAATGCGTCCCGCCGCGTGCTCGACCATCGCGGCAAGTCGGTCCAGACCTTCGGCGCAGGTGGCTGCCCCGCCGGAGGTGAGCACTCTGGTGAAGCCACCGGTGATCAACGTGTCCAGCGCGGCCTCGCGGTCGCGGATCTGATCTATCCCACGATGAAAGGTCAGCTCTATGTCATCACCGCCGACGCCGTCGAGCACCCGACGTAACCGCTCGACATCGACCTGGTGGTCGCGGGTGAGCGCCCCTACCACCAGACCCGAAGCACCGGCCGAAACCGCCGCGCGCGCATCGGCGTTCATCACCGTGATCTCCTCGGCATCGGCGTACACGAAACCGCCTGCCCGGCACCGGATCAACACGTGGACGGCGATCCCCGTCCCGGCCACGGCCTCGATCGCGCCGATACTCGGGGTGAGCCCGCCCGTGCTACCCAGCGCCGCACACAATTCCACCCGATCCGCCCCGGCGCGGCGAGCACCGAGCGCGCCCGCCACGTCCTGCACCGCGAACTCGAGCGCGGTCACCTCAGAACGTCTGCCAGGCAGGCTTGTTCGCCAGTGCGTACCTGTAGTAGTCCGCCAGCTTCAACTTGCTCGCCGCCGCCTCGTCGATCACCACCGTCACATGGGGATGCCACTGCATGACCGAGGCCGGGCAGAACGCCGACAACGGCCCTTCGGCGGCGGCGGCGATCGCATCGGCCTTGCCCGCGCCGAGCGCGATCATCACCAGATGCCCGGCCTCGTTGATGGTGCCGAGCCCCTGGGTGAGTACGTGATGTGGCACGTCCTGCGGCCCGTCGAAAAAGCGCGCGTTGTCCTTACGCGTCTGCTCGGTGAGCGTCTTCACCCGCGTGCGCGAGGTCAGCGCCGACCCGGGCTCGTTGAACCCGATGTGCCCGTCGGTGCCGATCCCCAGCAATTGCACGTCGACTCCGCCGGCCGCGGCGATGGCCGCGTCGTAGCGCCGACCCTCGCCCGCCACATCGCCGGCTTCGCCGTTCGGGCTCAGCACTCGCGCCGGATCCAGGTTCACATGGTCGACGAACTCGGAGCGGATCACCGAAAAATACGACTGCGGATGCTCTTTCGGCAGCCCGACGTACTCGTCGAGCAGGAAGGCGCTGGCGGTGGCGAAGTCCAGTTCACCCTCGCGGTATCGGCGAGCCAGTTCCTGATAGCTCCCCAGCGGCGACGACCCGGTCGCCAAGCCGAGGATCGCGTTACCACCGCGCACGTAGCCGCCGACGATATCGGCGACGGTGTTCGCCACCTCGTTTTCGTCAGCCCGGATCACGATTTCCATCAGATTCCTTCCGTTCCGGCGACGAACACGCGCCGCGGCTGCAATGACTGGTCGGTGACAAGAAGATCGGCACGCGCCCCGACGGTGAGACTGCCTCGTTCGCTTTCGAGACCGAGCACACGAGCGGGCGTGCGAGTAGCGGAGATGACGGCGTCGGCCAGCGATACGCCCGCTTCCCGTACGGTCCAGCGCAGCACATCGACCAATCGCGCCGTGCCGCCCGCGATCGCCCCCGGCGAACCGTCGTCGGTCGCCAGCCGGGCCACACCGTCGTGGACCTGAACGTCGAGCGCGCCGAGGCGGTAGTCGCCGTCGCTCATGCCTGCGGCCGCCATCGCGTCGGACACCAGTGCGATTTGGTCCGGCCCGACGGTGTCGAACACCATCGCCACCGTCTCCGGCGCCAAATGCACACCGTCGGCGATCAATTCGACCACCATCTCGCCCCGTCCGGCCGCGGCCAGGCAGGCGGCGACCGGACCGGGGGAGCGGTGATGCAG
Organism: Nocardia sp.; assembly: GCA_014360565.1. Lineage (GTDB taxonomy): Bacteria > Actinomycetota > Actinomycetes > Mycobacteriales > Mycobacteriaceae > Nocardia. Next base: position 8,798 of record JACIXH010000176.1, on the reverse strand, counting down.
CGCGGGCATCCCGTTGAACAGGTGCGTCGCGGTGATCGGTCCACCACCGGCTTCGGCGATGCGTGCCGCGGTAGTCGTGGCATCCGCGTCGGTGTGCCCGAGGCTGGGCAACACAGCATGTCGGCGCATCGCCGCCAGCAGTTCGTCGAAGTGCGCGGTCTCGGGCGCCAGCGTCATCGACCGCACGGTGCCGCGCGCCGCCGCGTAGATCCGCTCGAACAACGCGGGATCGCCGGGGATGATCGCGGCGGGATCCTGGGCCCCGCAACGGCTCGCGTTGATGAACGGGCCTTCGAGATGCACGCCGAGCAACGCCCCGTCCTCGACGAGTTCAGCCAGGAGCGCCGCCTGCGCGACGAGCACCGCCGGTTGATCGGACACCAGGCTCCCCATCAACCCCGTGGTGCCGTGACTGCGATGATGCGCGGCTGCCACTCGCGCACCCTGCGCATCGGCGTTGGGAAACCCGAACCCCGCGCCGCCGTGGCAGTGCAGGTCGATCAAGCCAGGAAGTACCAGATCGTCGTTCGGTGCAGGCAGAGATCCGCCGTCGGCACGATTGGCGACAGCGCCGACCCAGGTGATCAGACCTCCGTCGAATTCGACGACCCCGTCGGCGATCTCACCCTCCGTTGTCCCGACGAGCCGTCCGCGCAGTACCCCCATCACAACCACCTCTTCCGGCAAGACCGGACACCTGAGGGGTGGGCATCGCCGCCTCTTGCGTGCCCGGAGAGGGCGGACAGGAGACCGACCGCCGGAAATTCACGTTCCGTCCGCACCACCACATCCGCCGCCGGGGCGGTCATCGCCCTCCGGCCTGACCGAAGACGGAAACCACACACAACAACCCTTTTCACGCCCGCCCGATGATCGCCGCGACCGCCGCACGCCCCACCTGCGGATTGCGCGCCGCGCACGCCGCATCGGCCGCATCCTGGCACCGCTGCATGTCCACCGCGGCCAAGGCCGCCCGCACCGCGGGCAACGCGGGCACCGACATCGACAAGCTCGTCACCCCGAGCCCGACGAGCACCGGCGCCAATGCCGGATCCGATGCCGCCTCACCACAGACTCCGACCGACTTGCCCGCCGCGGCACCGGCGGCTCCGACCATCGCGATCAGGTCGAGCACCGCGGGCTGCCACGGATCGAGCAGCTGCGCGAGCCCACCCGCCATCCGATCCACCGCACACGTGTACTGGCTCAGATCGTTGGTCCCGATGCTGACGAAGTCCAGATGCGCGAGCAGATCCGCGGCTCGCAACGCGGCCGCCGGGATCTCGATCATCGCCCCGACCTTCCGCAACCCGGATTCCCTTGCCAGCGCAGCGAATCCGGCCGCCTCGTCGGCGGTGGCGACCATGGGCGCCATCACCCACAGGTCGGCGCCGGTGGCCTCGCCGGCACGGGCGAGCGCCGCGAGCTGGGTGGCCAGCGTCTGCGGAAACATCGTGCCGATCCGCAGCCCGCGTACCCCGAGCGCGGGATTCTCCTCGGTCCCGAGATCGAGGAACGGCAGGGGCTTGTCAGACCCGGCATCCAGTGTGCGGACCACGACTCGTCGCCCGGCGAACTGCTCGAGAACCGCAGTGTAGGAAGCAGTCTGCTCCTCCAGTGACGGCTCGACCGCCTTCCCGAGGTACATGAACTCGGTGCGGAACAGGCCCACACCCTCACTGTCGACCGGCCCGGCCGTCACCGCGTCATCGACGGTGCCGATATTCACCAGCAGCTGCACCGGCGTCCCATCAGCGGTCTGCCCGGGCCCATTGGCCGACGCGATGCGTGCCTTGTCCGCCGCTGCCTGCTCGAGAGCGGCCTGCTGATGTTCAGTACTCGGGTCGATCACGACCTCACCGGTCGCACCGTCGAGCAGCACCGGTGCACCATCGACGAGCCGATCGGTATCCGGGCAGTTCACCACCGCGGGCAAGGCGAGAGACTTCGCGAGAATGGCGGTGTGGCTGGTCGGCCCACCCTCGGTGGTGAGCAGCCCGACCACATCACTGTCACCCAGCATCGCCGTATCGGCGGGCGCGAGATCCCGGGCGACCAACACGAACGGATAACCAGGCTCGGGAATGCCCGGCATCGGCAACCCGAGCAGCACCGCGACGGTGCGCCCGCCGATATCGCGCAGGTCGGTTGCCCGCTCGGCCATATACCCGCCGAGCGCTTCCAGCTTCGCGCAGAATCCCTCGAACGCCAGGTGCACCGCGTGCGCCGTCGGCATCCCCGCGGCGAGTTCCTTCTCGGTGGCGGCGACGATGCCCGGATCGCGGGCCATCGTCGCCGACATCGAAAGAATCTCCGCCGCAACGCCACTCACTCGCGCAGCCCTGGCCTGCATCTCGTCGGACACGCCACCGAGCGCATCTTTGACCCTCGCCAGTTCCTCGGCGACAGAGCCGCCGATCGGATCCTGTGCCGAGGTCTCGAGCTGCGATCCGAACCGCAACCACGGCGCGCACACCACACCAGGACTCACCCCGAGCCCCCGGATCAGCTGTTCCGGCATCAGGCGGCATCCAGATCTGTGGCGATCAGCGTCGCCAACTGGTCGAGCACTGCGTCGGCACCCTCGGCGTGCAGGGTCACCTCCGCCCCGTGGCCCGCGCCCAATGTCATCACCGCGAGCACGCTGGCCGCGTCGACCGGTTCGCCACCTCCCAGCGAAATCCGCACCGCCACGCCCGTGGCCTGCACGGCCTTGGTGAGTCGCGCGGCGGGCCGCGCGTGCAGCCCCACCTCTGATCCGACGATGACGGTGCGGGTGCTCATGGCCTCACTCACCTTCCGGCTTCTTGTCCAGCTTCGATTCGACCTCGGCGACCGATGGTGCATCGGTTCGAGTATCGCCTGTGGCAGTCGCGGCGGCCTCGGCTTCGACCACGGCCGCGTCGGGCGTGCCTGCCTCGATATCGGTTTCCTCCTCGCGCCCGGGCGTGCGTAGGTTCCACTTCTTGATCACGAAGCTGAACAGCACGTAGTAGATCACCGCGTAGCCGAGCCCGATCGGGATCAGCAGCCAGGCGTCGGTCGCCTTGCCGAAGTTGAGCACATAGTCGATCGCACCCGCGGAGAACGTGAAGCCGTCGTGGATGCCGAGCGCGTTCACCAGCGCCAACGACGTGCCAGTCAAGAGCGCGTGCACCACATACAGCGGCCACGCCACGAACATGAACGAGAATTCCAGCGGCTCGGTGATACCGGTGACGAACGCCGTCAGGCCGGTGGACAGCATGATGCCGCCGACCAGCTTCTTCTGCGACGGACGCGCGTTGCGCCAGATGGCGAGCGCGGCGGCGGGCAGCGCGAACATCATGATCGGGAAGAAGCCCGTCATGAACGTGCCCGCGCTCGAATCGCCCGCGAAGAAGCGGTTGAGGTCACCGCGAACGAGCTGGCCGGAGGCATCGGTGTAGTCGCCGACGAGGAACCAGACCGTGGAGTTCAGAATGTGGTGCAGACCGGTCGGGATGAGCAGGCGGTTGGCCGCGCCGTAGATGCCGCCACCGACGACCGAGTTGTCCGCGACGGTCTGGCCCACCCAGGTGAGCGCGGAGTTGAACGCCGGGTACAGGAACGACATGCCGACACCGATAACCAGACCGGTGAACGCGGTCAGGATCGGCACCAGCCGCCTGCCGTTGAAGAAGCCGAGGTAGTCGGGCAGCTTCGTGCGATAGAACCGCTGCCACAGAACGGCCGACAGCAGACCCATCACGATGCCGGCGAGGACGCCGTAGTTGATCAGTGCCTGCGCGCCCTTCGGGTCGGTCTTTCCTTCGAGCACGATCGGTGACATCGCCTCGAAGACGCCGTTGATCACCATGTAACCGACCACCGCGGCCAGCGCCGTCGACCCGTCGGCCTTCTTCGCCCAACCGATCGCGATACCGACGGCGAAGATCAGTGGCAGCCAGGTGAACACAGCTTGCCCGGCCGCCGAGATGACCGAGGCGGTGCTCTCCAGCGCGGAGAAACGACCGAGGAGATCGTCCTGGCCGATCCGTAGCAGGATGCCCGCCGCGGGGAGCACCGCGATCGGCAGCATGAGGCTGCGACCGAGGCGCTGCAATCCCGCGAACACCTTCGATTCTTGTTTGGGTGTGTCGGTTACGGCAGTCATGTCGACCTTCTTCGTGCCGGGGTTCCCGGCGGTCTCGGCGAGGGAGGACCGGCTTGCCCGCCGATCCGGGTTAACTGTTGTGAACCGGTGCCCCTCACGGGTACTGTCCGGTCATAACCAGTTGCCAGTTTGACCAGGTGGCGGTCGGATGTCAACCGCTGAATATGATGTGGCGCACATTCGAGACTCCCATACTGGTACTGGCAACCACCGCCGAAAGGGAGAAGATATGTCCAAAGCGGAAGCGATCGTCCAGGGCTTGGGCGGCGCCGGCAACATCGTCGAGATCGAGGCCTGCATCACCCGTTTGCGCACCGAGGTCAAGGACGGCAGCTTGGTCGACGAGGCCGCGCTCAAGGCGGCGGGCGCACACGGTGTCGTCAAGTCGGGCTCGGTCGTTCAGGTCGTGGTAGGTCCCGAAGCCGACACCCTCGCCGACGACATCGAGGACATTCTGTGAGCGTCCCGGTCCTGGCGCCTTTCCCCGGCAAGGTCGTGGCTCTGTCCGAGGTCCCCGATCAGGTCTTCGCCGAACAGATCGTCGGCTCAGGCGTCGCCCTCGACCCCGACCGCACCCGCGGCACCCTGACGGTGACCGCCCCCATCGCAGGCAAGATCGTCAAACTCCACCCCCACGCCTTCGTCCTGCTCGGCGGTGGCGTGGGCGTGCTGGTCCACCTCGGCATCGACACGGTGAAACTGAAGGGCGAAGGCTTCGAACTGCTGGCCACCGAAGGCGACACGGTAGAAGCCGGCGCCCCCATCGTCGCCTTCGACCCGACCGAGATCGCCGCCACCGGCTACTCGGTGATCTGCCCCATCGTGGTCATGGACTCCGCGAAGGACTCCGTCGACACCGACACCATCGGCACCACTGTCGATTCCGGCGGCCTCCTGTTCGACTCGCCGTAGCCGTTGGATCAGCTGCTCTCGCAGCCGAGCCCGTCGTTGTCGGCATCGAGCCCGTAATCGTCGGGCCCGATCACGCGGACCGGCCCGGTGTAGGACGGGCCGTTGCCGTTACCGCCCTCGCAGTCCACATCACTGGTGATGGGCACGCACGGGTCGTAGGAGGAGTGACAGTCACTGCCGGGTGGGGGTGGAGGTGGCGGGCAGAACTGGCTCGATCCGCTGTTGCACAGCAGGTCGGTGATCGGATCAGCGCCTGCCGTGGTCGGCAGCGTCAGGGCAATGGCTATCAGGGAGCAAGCGGCTGCTCCCAAGAATGATGCTGGTCTCATGACTTCTCCGATGATGGAAACGCATCGATCATTCTCCTGCTATCGCGCCGCAACGGCTAGGTCGGAGACCGAATCGTTGGACGGGGTGAACCCGTGACCTCGCCGACTCGTAGTTCCGTATCAGCGGGTCGGTGCCGATCCGCGAAGCAGCGGAGGAGGTTGACCGGTGGAGCAGAACAGTGAGCAGTTCGCAGAACGGTTGTTCGGGGCCGCGTTGGGGGCCGTCGACATTCTGGCTGTGCATCTCGGCGATCGGCTCGGCTGGTACCGGGCGTTGGCCACGGGTGGTCCCGCCGACGCGGAAGAGTTGGTCGCGCGGGCCGGTGGAGATCGCCGCTATGCCCAGGAGTGGCTCGAACAACAGGCGGCGACCGAGATGCTGGCGGTGTCCACGGACGGGCGATTCGCGCTACCCGCTGGTGCGGCCGAGGTCCTCACCGACCCGAACAGCCTCAATTACCTTGCGCCACTGTCTCGTATGCTGGCCGGGGCCGCTGCCCAGATGCCCGCTCTCGTGCGCGCCTACCGGGACGGTGGTGGGGTCGGATGGTCCGAATACGGTACCGATCTGCGTGAATCCCAGTCGGACATGAATCGGCCCTGGTTCGAAGATCGTCTCGCTACCGAGCTAGCCGGCGTCGCCGATGTGCATGCGCTATTGTCCCGCCCGCAGGCGAAAGCTGCTGACATCGGTTGCGGCGGTGGCTGGTCCGCGATCGCCCTGGCGCGCGCCTACCCAGAGCTTTCGGTCGACGGCTACGACATCGATCAGCCTTCGGTTCGGATGGCCACCGAAAACGCCGCCGCCCTCGGCGACCGCGTCCGCTTCCACCACGCCGACGCCGCCGTCGACCTGCCCGAATCCACTTACGACGCGCTGTTCGCCTTCGAGTGCCTGCACGACATGCCACACCCTGTCGAGGTATTGGCTTCGATGCGAAAAGCCCTGCGCCCCGGCGGTGCGGTGATCATCATGGATGAAGCCGTCGCCCCGGAATTCACCGCCCCCGGCAGCAATATCGACCGCCTGATGTACGGGTTCAGCCTGCTGGTCTGCCTGCCCGACGGCATGGCACACCACGACTCCGCGGGCACCGGCACAGTCATGCGCCCGGCGAAACTGGGGGAGTACGCCGACAAGGCCGGCTTCGCCACCGTAGACATCCTGCCGATCGATGACTTCGGATTCTGGCGCTTCTACCGGCTCACCGACTGATCGGCCAGCTGTTCGGTCTCGACCGTCCAGCGCCTGGCCATATCGTCGAAATACCGTTGGCTGCTCCACAATCGGTAGTTGCCGATCACGTATACACGCCGCCGCGCCCGCGACACCGCCGCGTTGAGCACATTCGGATTCGTCGCCGCCCACCGCCGTGATCCGCCCGCCGCGGGCGAGGTTCCCAAGATCAGGACGACCACCTCGGCCGAGTTCCCGTGCATCGCATGAACTGTTCCCACCTGCCGCTGCGCGAACTCCGCACCGAGCACCTCGCCCGCCACCTCCCGCGCGCCATCGGCGACATCGCGGAACGGGCTCACCACACGGATGTCGGCCGCGGCCACACCGTCCTCGGTCAACTGCGCGAGCAAGGCGGCGAGCGCATCACCCTCGCCGGGAATCCAATTACCTTCGGCGCGTGCCGATCTGACATCGATCCATCGATCGTGGCCGGGGAATTCCGGCCGGTCCGGCGTGCCGAACACCAGCAGATCGTCGTCGTAGGCAATGTGATGCGCGAGCTCGAAAATCGGTCTGTCGCTGCGTCGATGGACCCGCAACGGCGTGCCGACCCAGACCGGGGCGACCGAATCCGAGGGCATCAGCCAGGTCCCGTACCGCACCCCACGATCGGCGGCCTGACGCGCCGACGCATGGTCGGGCATCCATTCCGCGTCGAGCCCGTACTGCTGCACCAGGGCTTCCTGAGCCGAAGTAGGCAGCGTGCCCACCGGTCCCAGCTGACGATGATCACCCACGATCACCGCACGGCGCGCCCGCCACAACCCACCGGCCACCGACTGCGGCGCGGCTTGCCCCGCATCGTCGACGAACAACCACCCGAGCGCCTCGGATCCCAACCCGGCGAACAGGCGAGGCAGCGCGGTGAAGGTCGTCGTGACCATCGGTACCGCGAAGAACAGCGTCTGCCACGCTGCCGCGATGGTCTCCGGCTTCGGCACGGTCGCGAGCTCACCCCGGATCAAGGCGATGGCGACGATCAGGTTGTCGCGCACTCGCGGCGCCGCGTTGAGCAGGAACGCGCGATGCAGTTTCAACGCCGACAGGAACACATCCCGCCGAGCGCTCGCGTACTGTTCGTCGGCCCACGGATTGCACAACTGGAACTGTTCGTCGTCGGCCGCGACATCACCGAACGGGATGGTGCGCGACCAATTCTCACGCCCTCGCTCGATCACATCGAGCGCTTCGGCCCGCCGTTGCGTCAATTCGACGTGCTCACGGATGAGCGTGCGCCCGTGTTCGGCGGCCTGCGCCCACTGTTCGCGCGTGTATTCGACCTCGCTCTGGCGCCGTCGCATATCCGCCTCGGCGATATGTCGTTCCCGCAACAGCTCATTACTGCGGGCACTCCACCGCCGCCCCGCTCGGAATCCCGTCGACAGCGACGCCACGAACCCGGGCTTGCGCCCGCCGTGCTCGCTGAGGAACTTGCCCGCCCGGTGATGCGCGGCCTGCGCGGCCCGCAGGTGCTCGGTTGCCAGCTGATGCCGTTCGCGCCAATGCGCGTGCGCGTCATCGGCATCGGCGATCTCGGCGGCCCTCGACTGCAAGGTCGCGTTCATGGTGGGCAGTTCGGCGACCGCGTCGGCGACATTCTGCCGCTCCTGCGCGAGCCTGCGGACCTCAGCGCGCCGAGCGGCGAAGTCATGCACGGCGCTCGACCAGTCCGGAATCGAATCCGGTTCGGCCTCAGCCTGTTTGAGGATGTCGAGCATCCCACCGTTCGGCGTCGCTGTCTTGCGTTCGGCGGCGAATCGATCGCCGAACCAGAACTGTTCGGCGAAGGTCCGCCGCGTCTCGCCCAGCGCCGCCGCGAGCAGTCCCCACGCGGGTGCACCGCCGACGAGTTCGGCCAGCTCGGTGAAATGATTGAGCTCGCCATCGATCGCGTCCCGATGCTGGATCTCGGCGACCACATCGGCCGCGGTGGCGTCGGTGCCCGTGGCCAGCACCACTTCGAATCCGGTCACCGAATTCGCCAATCGGTGCGCGCCCACCGTGTAGTTCTTCGCCACCTGCACCTGCTCGGTGACTCCGGCGAACACCGTCATCGGATCGTCGAAGGCGGCCAGCTGCGCAGCCCGTTCGACCAGGATTCCGGCCAGCAGGTCTCGCAACATCGTTGTGGTTCCGGTACCCGGCGCACCGTGTACCGCGAAAACCCCTGCCCCGTCGCGCA
>JACIXH010000175.1 GCA_014360565.1 Nocardia sp. | reverse complement strand
AATCCGGTTCTGCCGCAACCGGTGTGGACGCACTCGGATTGGGCGGGGTTCCGGCCACCATCGCGGTGACCGGTGTGGTCACGCTGTCGTGGTTCGTCAGCCTCGCCGGAACGGTCGCGGTCGCAGCGATCGGGATATCCGGCATCGCGGCGATCCTCGTGGGCTTCGTGGTGGCGGCGGTGGCGGTTGTCGTCGCTGTGGCCGGTACTCGCCTGGTGGTGATTCCGTTGCGGCGCTTGTTCCGCGACGATGCCCAGCCTTCGCGCCAGGATTTCATCGGCCGGGTGTGCGTGGTGCGCACCGGTCGCGTCGACACCGAGTTCGGCCAGGCCGAGCTCACGTCCGACGACGGATCCTCGGCAATCATCCAGGTCCGGCAGAGCGCCTTGCATGCCGCGACCGCTCCCCTGACACAAGGGGATTCCGCTGTCGTCTTCGAATACGACATGGCCACAGACGCGTTCTGGGTGGCCGCACTGGAGGGGAACTGATGTCTACCATCGCTATCGGATTCGGCGTGTTGATCGCGCTGTTGCTGCTCGTCGGGCTCGCTGTGTTGTTCCTGATGAGCCGGCTGTTCAAAAAGGTCAGCCAGGGGCATGCGCTGATCGTTTCCAAGTTGCGCAAAGTCGATGTGACTTTCACCGGCGCCGTGGTGCTGCCGGTGCTGCACAAGGCCGAGATCATGGATATCTCGGTGAAGACCATCGAGGTCGCGCGGGTGGGGCGCGACGGGTTGATCTGCCGCGACAATATTCGCGCCGATATCCGGATCACCTTCTTCGTGCGGGTCAACAAGACCGTCGAGGACGTCATCAAGGTCGCACAGGCCATCGGCACCGTCCGCGCCAGTGATCAGGCCACCTTGCAGGAACTGTTCAGCGCGAAGTTCTCCGAGGCGCTCAAGACGGTCGGCAAGCACCTGGACTTCACCGACCTCTACACCCAGCGCAACGAGTTCCGCGACCGCATCATGGCCGTGATCGGCACCGACCTCAACGGCTACAGCCTCGAAGACGCCGCCATCGACTACCTCGAGCAGACCCCGCTGATCCAGCTCGACAGCCAGAACATTCTCGACGCGCAGGGCATTCGCAAGATCACCGAGCTCACCGCGATCGAGCACGTGCGCACCAACGAGTTCCGCCGCCACGAGGAAAAGGAGATCACCCGCCAGAACGTGGAGGCACGCGGAGCGGTTCTCGAGTTGGAGCGTCAGCAGGCCGACGCCGAGAACCGGCAGCGGCGCGAGGTCGAAACCCTGCGTGCGCGTGAGGAGGCCGAGATCCTGCGGGTGCAGGCCGAGGAGCGGCTCAAGGCGCACGCCGCCGCGATGCGTACCGATGAGGCGCTCGGCATCCAGTCGCAGAACAAGGATCGTGAGATCGCCGTCGCGGAGAAGAACCGTGAACGGGTGATCGCCATCGAGTCCGAGCGGATCGAGAAGGATCGTCAGCTCGAGGTGGTCGATCGCGATCGGGCGGTGTCGCTGGCGCAGATCGGCAACGAGCGGGAACTGGAAATCGAGCGGCGCACCGTGGCCGAGGTCGTGCGCGAGCGGGTCGCCGTCGACCGGACCGTCGCCGAGCAGGAGGAGAAGATCAAGGGGTTGCGCTCGGTGGAGGCCGCCGAGCGGGAGCGCCAGTCGATCATCATCCGGGCCGAGGCGGACGCGCAGGAGCACCTGGTCAAAGACATCAAGGCCGCCGAAGCCGCCGAAGCCGCGGCGAAGTTCCGGGCCAAGGAATCGATGACGCTCGCCGAAGCCGAGGTCGCGGCCGCCGAACTGCAGGCCAAAGCCAAGATCCGGCTCGCCGAAGCCACCCAGGCCGAAGCCGCCGCGCACGGTCTGGCCCAGGCGCAGGTGCGCGAACGCGACGCCGACGCGATCGAGAAGGTCGGCCGGGCCGAGGCCGCGGTGCTGCGCGAGCGCAACACCGTCGAAGCAGACGGCCTGCGGGACAAGCTCAAGGGCGAGGCCGAGGGCTTGCACGAGAAGGCCGCGGCCATGGCTGTGCTCGATGACGCGACGCGCGAGCACGAGGAATTCCGGTTGCGGCTCGAGCTGCAGAAGGAAGTGGAACTGGCGACGGTGCAGGCCCACCGCGACGTGGCGCAGGCGCAGGCCGATGTGCTCGCTGTGGGTCTGCAGAACGCCAAGATCGACATCGTCGGTGGTGAGTCGATGTTCCTGGACAAGCTCGTCGGCTCGATCGGCCTCGGCAAGGGCCTGGACCGGCTGCTGCACTCCGACACCGGCACCGCGGCCACGGCCGTCGTCGGATCCCTGCTGGCGCGCAACGGTTCCGGTAAGGACTCCGCAGGCGAAGCCGCCCCGCTCGACCTCGTGCTGGACAAGTGAGCGCGCCGCACACGCGGCACCAGGACACCACGGCCGGGACCGACTCCTCGGTTCCGGCCGGGGGCGCCGCCCTCGACGGCGGCACCTACGAGGTGCTGCGTACTCGCCTGCACGAGCAGGCGAACGAACTGGCCGAACGCTGCGAGAAACTCAACGACCGCCGGATCACCGACTTCGGCGGCATCGAGCTGGCGCTGGTCGGCACCGAACACATCCGTACCGAGCACAACTGCGTGCCGCGCGACATCGTGGCGGTGGGCGACGGCCGAATGCTGTTCGGCTACAACGTCTTTCTCGGACTGAAGCCGCAGACCGAGATCGGCGACGTCTTCGCCGCGCATCGCTTCCGCCGTGACGAGCTCGAATTCGAGTTCAGTGCGGCGCAATCCACGGGCCTGCTCGACGATCCGCGGTTTCAGCGTGACTTCGCCGAGCTCTACCGGTACTACACCCAGACCAGACTGCTCCAGCTGCGCAGGCTCGACGGGCGGATGCTGGCGGTGTTCCAGACCGGGCAGCGCACCGACGACATCAAGGTGCTGCGCTGGCGCGTCGACTCGGCAGGTGAGCTCGAATACCTCGACAGCCAGGGCGAACGCGACCACGTGTTCCCGCCCGCTCACGAATTCGCCTGGACCGAGACGACCCGTGACGACCAGGTCGCGGGCCGACATCCCCACCTGTCGATCCTGGGCAAGGTGTTCGTCGAAACTCTCGGCGGCACCCTCACCGTGAAGGTGGAGAACAACACCGAGACCGGCACCGGCATCTACGCGGAATCGGTCGACGAGCCGCTACAGAGCCTGGCCGACGCCGACGTGCACTACGCCGAAGTCGGCGCGCTGATCCTGTTGCGCATCCGCCCCTACAACGAAACCGTCTGGCGATACCTGGTTTTCAACACCAGAACGCGAACAGTGGTGCGACTCGACGGCATCGGGCTCTCGTGCCGCCTGCTGCCCGAAGATCAGGGCATCGTCTTCCCCGGCGGCTACTACCTCGAAACCGGTGTTCACAAGAGCTTCGACACCACCATCGATGATCTCGAATACGAGCGCACCGTCCGCGCCGCCAACGGCGAGGACGTGCTCTATGTGTTCCACGCGCGCGCCGAGGGCCGCACGCTGCTGCTGTCCTACAACATGATTCGCAAGCAGGTGGCCGCCCCGATCACCTGTCACGGGTATTCGCTGTTCGACGACGGCACGATGGTGGTCTTCCGGGCGACGTCGGAGGAACCGACGCGCGTGCACACGATGCAGGTGTGGCAGACCCCGTTCGTCGCCGACACCCATGCGACGCGCCAGCCCGCCGGCGACAGTTCCCTGGCCCGGATCGGCAATGCCGAACTGGTGCGCGGTCTTTCGGATTGTCTGTCGGTCACCCGCATGGTCGCCGACATGGCGGCCACCACCGATGTCTTCGAAGCGATCATCGCCGCGTGTGTCCGAACCGCCGATCACCACCATTGGCTCGCCGATGCCGAATTCGGGGATCTGGCCGAATCTCTCACCGCGCTGCGATCCACCTCCGAACAGGTTGTCGACGAATTCGCCAAGGTCCAGGCCAGGACAGCGCAGGCGGCCGCCTCGATCGCCGCGGCTGCCGAGCAGATCGCCGCCCTCGTGCGGACCGCGGGCGGTCACAGCACGGCGCAGGGCTGGGTCGACGAGCTCACCGCGCTGCGCCGCGCGGCCGGTCAGGTCGAGACGTTGCGTGAGCTGCGCTATGCCGACACCGACCAGCTCGACGAACTGGCGAAGACCGTGGCCGCCGCGCTCGACGGCGCCAGCCATGGTTGCGTGGAATTCCTCAGCGATCCCACATCTTTCGATGACTACACGCAAGCCATCGAAGAGACCCTGGAGCGCGCGTCGACCATCGGCACCGTTGCCGAGGCCGCCCCGACGCAGACCTGGCTGACCGAGCAGACCGAGGGCCTGCACACCGTCGTCGAGGTCGTGACCGGTCTCGACATCGGGGACGCGACCCTGCGCACCGGCATTCTCGAACGCGTCGCCACGGTCTCGGCCGCGGCCAACCGGGCCAGGGCAACGGTGCAAGCACGGTGCGCCGAGCTGGCGGCGGCCGAGGGCCGGGCCGAGTTCGCCGCCGAATACGCCCTGCTGGGGCAGGCTGTGACCAGCGCGCTCGCCATGGCCGACAGCCCGCAATCCTGCGACAACCAGGTCGCGAAGCTGCTGCTGAGCATCGAAGGGCTCGAAGCCCGTTTCGGCGCCTTCGATGATTTCGCCGAGCGGATCGCGAACAGTCGCGACGATATCTACGAAGCGTTCGCCGCCCGCAAACAGAATCTGCTCGACGAACGGGCCCAGCGCGCGCGACGGTTGCTCGATTCCGCGCAGCGCATGCTGACGAGCATCGAACGGCGCAGCGGCGCACTGTCGTCACTCGACGAGGTGAACGCCTACTTCGCCGCCGACCCGATGGTGGTGCGGCTGCGCACGACCATCACCGATCTGCGCACCGCGGGTGAGGTGGTCAGCGCCGAAGAGCTCGACGGCCGGATCAAGACGGTGCGCTCCGAAGCCGGCCGGGTGCTGCGTGACCGTCGCGACCTCTACTCCGACGGCGGCGAAACGATCCGCCTGGGCAGGCATCGCTTCGCCGTCACCACCGCGAAACCCGAACTCGCGCTGGTCCCGCACGACAATTCGCTGGTCTTCGCGATCAACGGCACCGACTTCCGGGCGCCGTTGCCCGCAAACGAGTTCGGCCCCGGCACCGCGGCGCTGTGGTCGCAGTTGCTGGTCTCGGAGACCGCGCAGATGTATCGGGCCGAGTTCCTGGCGACTTCGATCCTGGCCGACGTGGAGGGAGCGCCGGCCAGGATCGCGAGTCTGCACGAGGCCGCGGCGGCGGGCACCCTCGACGCCGTGGTGCGCGAGGTGGCGCGGCAGCGTTACGACGAGGGATACCAGCTCGGCGTGCACGATCACGATGCCACGCTGATTCTGCGGGCGCTGCTCGAATTGCGTTCCACTGCCGGTCTTCTGCACTACCGGGCGGTCGACAGGGCGGCGGCGCAGCTGTGGTGGCAGTTCGGTGCGGCCGACTGGCAGCCACACGACCCTGCGACGCGCGCACGCTGGATCACCCGCGTCACCTCGACCGCGCGCGCAGCCGAACTCTTCGGCGATCCCGGCGCACGGGCCGACATCATCGATGAAATCACCGATGCGATCACCGAATTCATCGATCGACTCGGGATGGACGAGGCCGACGCCCGGTTCGCGGGGTCCTACCTCTTCCACGAAATCGCCACCGCTACAGAAGGCTTCGTCACCGCTGCCCCCGCCCGCAGACTCGGAACAGGCTTTCGCCGCCACCTCGACGCCGCACACCAAGGCGCCTACGCCGACTTCCGACGCGACGTGCAGTCTTTGGGCGCCGACTTGCCACGCCGACACGACCTCGTCACCACGTGGTTGCGGGCCTTCGCCGACAGTTGCGGCGAGGCAGACTATTTCGAGCATCTCGCCGAAGCCGTGGTGATCGAATTCGACGGTGAACAGACCGTCCGCTACGACTGCGAAGCCGAACTCGTCACGAGCGTCGACGGATTGCTCGGCGAACACCCGCGTATCAACGGCCAGGCGCTGCCCGTGCGACTGGCCGAATTGACCACGCGCGCGGATAGGTTCCGCGCCAACGGCGTGCCGGCGTTCCGCGCTCATCTCCAGCGGCGCAACGAATTGCTCGCCGCGCAGCGGCAGCGGCTACGCCTCGATGACTACACACCGGCCGTCATGAGCGGATTCGTCCGCAATCGTCTGCTCGACGAGGTCTACCTGCCGTTGATCGGCGACAACCTGGCCCGCCAACTCGGCACCCCGGGCGAGGCGAGCGGAGCCGTCCAGTCGGGTCTGCTGCTGCTGATCTCGCCACCGGGCTACGGCAAAACCACGCTGATGGAGTACGTGGCCGCCAGGCTCGGCCTGATCTTCGTCAAGGTCGACGGACCCGCGCTCGGCAACGCCGTGCACTCCCTCGACCCCGCCGCCGCACCGAACGCCACCGCGCGCCGCGAGGTCGAAAAGATCAACTTCGCACTGGAACTGGGCAACAACGCACTGCTCTACCTCGACGACATCCAGCACACCTCCCCTGAACTCCTGCAGAAGTTCATCTCGCTCTGCGACGCGCAGCGCCGGATCGAAGGCGTGTGGGAGGACTCGGCCCGCACCTATGACCTGCGCGGGAAACGATTCGCGGTGTGCATGGCGGGCAACCCCTACACCGAGCAGGGCAAACGCTTCCGCGTTCCCGACATGCTCGCCAACCGTGCCGACGTGTGGAACCTCGGCGACGTCCTGTCCGGCCGCGACGACCTGTTCGCCCTCAGCTACATCGAAAACGCCCTGACCACCAATCCCGTTCTGGCCCCGCTGTCTTCACGCGAACGCACCGACCTCGAACTGCTCCTGCGCCTGGCAGCCGGCGACGACACCGCGCGGACCGACCAGCTCACCCACCCCTACTCCCCCGCCGAGCTGTCCGACATCACGTCGGTCCTGCGCAAGCTGCTGCACGTACGAAACGTCGTCCTGTCGGTCAACCGGGCCTACATCGCCTCGGCCGCGACGACCGACACCGCCCGCACCGAACCCCCGTTCCAGCTCCAAGGCTCCTACCGCGACATGAACAGCCTCACCGGTCGCATAGTGCCGGTCATGAACGACACCGAGCTCGAAACCCTGATCGACGACCACTACCGAGGCGAAGCCCAAACCCTCGCCGCCAACGCCGAATCCAACCTTCTCAAACTGGCCGAACTGCGCGACACGCTCACTCCCGAGCAAGCCGCACGCTGGAGCGACATCAAATCCAGCTACGTCCGCGACTTGGCTCTCGGCGGCAGCGAAGACGACCCCCTGATCCGCGCGATCGGCGGCCTCGGCCTGCTCGCCGACCGCCTCAGCGCCGTCGAAACCGCCATCCGCGGTGTCGCCGACAGCCAACCCACCGGCCACCACGCCGCCCACCGAAACCTGGGGCAGCAGTGACCCGATCACCGGAGATCTACGAGGTGATCGTCGAGCTCGGTGGCCGCTCGTACGCCGACGACAACCGCTGGCGCATCGCCGCGGGAATCGTGCTCCTCATTGTCGCCGGGGGCTGCATGGCGAGCGTCCGCGACGCACTCGGGTGGGGTGAACGCGCCGTCTATGTCCTCGGCGCGACCACCGCGACCGCGTTGGTCTTGCTGATCGCCACGAGCGTGACCGAGATCGATGGGCCACGCCAAGAGCTCCAGGCATCGGCCATCACGGATCGATCCGGGTACACGTTCCGCGCCGGGCGTCACCTACTGGACTCCGGACGACCGTTCCAGAACGAGCCCGTCATCGTCGAGCGCGACGGGGTGGTCAGACACTGCGTTCTGTCGTCCTGGCGGCGGCACCGCGAGACCGGCGAGTGGCAAACCGAACTGTCGGGGAATTGGCGTCACAACACCGGAACCGAAAAGCTCCAGCTCCTGTGTCCGAACTACACCCCCAGCCTGCGATGACACGCGGCAACCAGCCACGGAATACACCCTTGCCCACGACCACAATCGCGGCGAGCATCGACCCCGTGATGGCGTAATTCGTTGTCGCACAGTGTCGGCGAATGGACCCGATGGATTCGGGCGTGATAGGGAAGTCGTCATGTCGTGGTCATCGTCTGTTCTCCGGGATACCGGCTCGCCTATGCCCGATGTGAGCGCGCCGGGTCGGTGTTCGGGGCTGTGAGCAGCAGTGTGGAGACCGGTTCGATGCACTCGATCGGGTATGCGCGGGGCACTACCGCAGTCGGTGGCGGCTCGCAGTATCGCTTCGATCTGGACGGTTTGCGGGGGCTCGCGATCGCGTTGGTCGTCGTCTTCCATGTGTGGTTCGGTCGTGTTTCCGGTGGTGTAGACGTCTTTCTGGTGCTGTCGGGGTTCTTCTTCACGGGCTTGCTGCTGCGTCGGGCCGAATCCTCGGAACCGTTCTCGGTGTGGTCGGTCGTGCGCCGCACGCTGCGGCGCCTCGTCCCGGCCATGACGGTCGTGCTGGCGGCAGTGGTCGTCGCGACTGTCGTGTTACTGCCCTACACGCAATGGTCGACCACGGCGGCGCAGGTTCTGGCGTCGCTGTTCTACGTCCAGAACTGGCAGCTGGCATTGACCTGGTCGGACTACCTGGCCGCCGACCCCTCGGTCAGCCCGCTGCAACATTTGTGGTCGATGGCGGTGCAGGGGCAGTTCTACCTGGTTGCGCTGCTGGTGGTCTCGGCTACTGCCTGGCTGTGTGCCCGGCTCGCCCGGCCGGGGCGGATCCGCACGGTTATCGGTGCGCTCGTGATCGCGATGTCGGTGGTCTCGTTCGTCTACGCCGCCTACGGCGCCGCCACGCATCAGGGGTGGAACTACTACGACAGCTTCGCGCGCGGGTGGGAGTTGCTGGTCGGCGCGGGGCTCGCGGTCACGGCACCGGCGTTGGCGCGGTGGCGGTGGCTGCGCGTCGCGCTGTCGGTGTTCGGCGTTGCCGGTGTCGTGCTGTGCGGGTGGCTCATCGTCGACGGCGCCAACCGCTTCCCCGGGCCCGCCGCCCTGCTCCCCGTCTGCGCGGCGGCGGCGGTGATCGTTTCGGCATCGCGTCTGCGGTTCGCCGACTGGCCGCTACCGAACCGGCTGCTGGCACATCCGGCCATGTGCAGGCTCGGTGACATCGCCTATCCCCTGTATCTGTGGCATTGGCCGATCCTGATCTTCTTCCTGGCAGAACGCGGAAACACCAACGCCGGGCTGGTGGGCGGCACCGCGGTGATCGGGCTGTCGGTGGTGCTGGCCTGGATGACCCACCGATGGGTCGAAGAGCCACTGCGCCTGCGCACGTCGCGCGCCGGCGGCGACGATGCCGGGCACGCGCCGTCGCGGCACCTGGTCACCGCCACGGTCGCGGTGGTCCTGGCGGCGACGATCACCGTCACCGCGGGTTGGCAGGCTGTCCTCGGCGTCAATCCACCGGTCGCGGCCGGCGAGCTCGACCGGTCGAAGTACCCCGGCGCGGAGGCGCTGGCTTCCGGCGCCGCGACGCCCGACGAGCCGATGCGACCCGCCGTCTTCGAAGCGCCCACCGAGGTTCCGCCGCCCACGGCCGACGGATGTATCGCGGACTGGGACACTCGTGCCGTCGTCACCTGCACCTATGGTGACCCCGACGCCGATCGGACACTGGCGCTGGTCGGTAGCTCCCACGCCGAGCACTGGCTGCCCGCGCTCCAGGTGCTCGCCGCCGAATATCCGTTCCGCATCCAGGTGTACTTGAAGATGGGGTGTCCGCTCACTCTCGCCGAAAACGCCATGTACAAGGGCGAGCCCATCCCGGACTGCCGGAACTGGTCGGCCGAAGTGATCGACCGCCTCGGTGACGACCGCCCCGACTGGGTGTTCACCACCGGTACCCGTCCCCGCGACGAGGGCGGCGACGAGACTCCCGCCGAATATCTCGACGTCTGGGCGGCGCTGTCGGATCGCGGTCTCAATGTGATCGCCATCCGCGACACTCCGTGGCTGCGACGCGGCACCATCCGATACAAGGCCACCGACTGCTTGGCCGGTGGCGGGAACCGCGCCAGCTGCGGCATGCGCCGCGAAGACGCGCTCGCCCCGGTGAACCCCGCCCTGCAACCGGCCTCGGCGTTCCCCAGCGTCTTCCCGATCGACCTGACGGACGCGGTGTGCGAACCCACCCTGTGCGCGGTGGCGGAAGGCAACATCCTGATCTATCACGACGAACACCACCTCACCATCAGCTACTCCCGATCTCTGGCCGGACCACTCGGGCGGGCGCTGCGGCCTGTGCTGGGATGGTGGTGAGGCTCGGGCGAACCGATCAGCTGGCGCCGACGACGATGTCGTCGACCGCGTCGACGACCGCGCCGGGCTGTTCGTCGAGGACCAGATGGCCCGCGCCGTCCAGCAGCCGCGATTCGATCCCGAGCCGGCGACGGACCGCGGGGCCGATACGGTGCGGCGGCAGGAACACGTCGTGGCGGCCGGTCACCACCACCGTCGTTGCCGCGCGTCGGGCCGCCAGCAGCGTCGACGGTAACGGCATGGGCGCGAGGCTGCTGTGACAGCAGCGAGCAACCAGCGTCATCCAGTCGATCAGTTCCTCGGGTACTCGATTGCCGGGAGCCACCATCCGACGCAGCAGCGTATGGGTGTGTGTCGTGGTCGGACGACCGAGCCAGGCGAGGGTGGCGGCCAGCACCGGTGGTGTGACGGACAGGCGTACGAGGCCGGCTGGCGAGAGAAGGACGCGGCCGGTGATCTGTGGTGAAGGACAGGCCAAGGCGATCGCTCCACCGAGCGAGTGGCCGACCACCACGGCGGGGCCGGGCACCGTCTTCTCCAGCGCCTCGGTCAACCATTGCCCGTACCAGGAGGTACGTCCGCGGCGCGGCCGCCGGTCGGCGCTGAGGCCCGGTTGTCCCGGGACGTCGAGCACGACCGTGCGCCGGCGTTGCGCCAGCGCACCAGCCACATTCAGCGAGACCGCGGCGTTCATATTGGTCCCTGGCACCAGCACAATGGTCGGCTCTGCCCGCACCGGCGCCGGGCCCGCCGCGACGACGCTGGTAGACCCGGCGGCAGTCGATATCTCCCAGCGCTCATGGGCACAATCCCACGCATCGATCCGATCGATGCACTGTTCGCGCACCCGCCGCTGACAGTCGGAATTCTTGTATACCGAAGGCATCAAGCCTCTTTCGCTCGCGCCGCGGCGTCACAGCGTGGTGGCGCAGGCGGTCACCGCCGAGTGTAGCGATCCGGCCCACTCACCCCTGGCCGGCGCTTCGCTCGCGCCAGCGCTCGATGAGGGCAGGCATCTCGTGTTCCATGTAGCCGTAGAAGTCCTGCATTTCGTGCAGACGCGCCGCGGTCGGGAGCTCGTCGTCGCCGTGGAGCGCGTCCAGACCCTCCTGCGCGGCGTCCTTCATGATCTTCAGCATCATGTTCTGCTGCGAGAACAACTGTGCCCATACGCCTTTCGGGAAGCGATAGTGCTCGCGGCGGCTACCTGGAGCGGGCACACGTTCCACCATGGCCGACTGGGTCAGCTGTTTGATCGCGGTCGAGACCGCGCCGGTGCTGATCGACAACCGCTCGCACAGATCCGACGCGGTCATCGTCTCCTGCTCGGTGTAGAGCAGTGCGGTCATCACCCGCGCCGTCGTTTTCTGCATGCCACCCTGCGCGAAAGACAGGGCCAAGCGCTCGGCGGCGTCGCGAAGTAGCTGGTCGGAATCCATGCGCCCATAGTACCGACAACTCCCAATGTTTTGAATCTTCACAAATCTCTGAAAGCTTGATATTGTTCGAGACATGAACAACGCCATCGAGATCCGCGATCTCACCAAGACCTACGGCACCCGTCGAGGACTCACAGGGCTGACGCTCGACGTCCGGGCCGGGGAAGTGTTCGGCTATCTCGGCCCCAACGGCGCCGGCAAATCGACCACCATCCGGCTGCTGCTCGACCTGATCCGCCCCACCTCGGGCGCAGCATCGGTGCTCGGCCTCGATCCACGGACCGACGGTGTGGCCATGCGTCGCCGCATCGGCTATCTGGCAGGCGATTTCGTCGTCGACGGCCGTCAGCGTGTACGCGAGTGCCTACGGTTTCTCGCCGATCTGCGCGGTGGCGTGCCGCAGCAGCGGATCGACGAGCTCGCCGAGCGGCTCGGCCTCGATCCCACCGCCACGATCAAGAGCCTGTCCAAGGGCAACCGGCAGAAGGTCGGGCTGGTGCAGGCCTTCATGCACTCCCCCGAACTGCTGATTCTCGACGAACCGACCTCCGGCCTCGACCCGCTCGTGCAGCAGACCTTCCTGGAACTGGTCGCCGAGGCCGCCGACAACGGCCAGACGGTCTTCATGTCCAGCCACATCATGGACGAGGTCGAGGCGGTCGCCGACCGAGTGGGGATCCTGCGCGACGGGGCCCTCGTCGCGCTCGACACCGTGGCCGACCTGCGGGCCGCGGCGATCCGGCGCATCGAGATCGGCTTCTCGGAACCGGTCACGATCGCCGAGTTCCGCGCACTGCCCGGCCTCATCGACCCGCGACTCGACGACACCGGCACCGTGTTGCGCGCCGGACTCTCGGGCTCACCCGATGCCGTGGTCAAAGCCGCCGCCCGCCACACGGTGCACACGCTGATCACGACCGAACCGCACCTCGACGAGATCTTCCACCGCCACTACGCCGACGCCGACGCAGCCCCGCGATCCGCCGCATAGCGCACCGCCCCCGAATAGCCCTCGCTTACAAAGGAATACAGACATGACCGCTACCGCCGCGATCGGCCCGATGATCGAGCCCGCCGTCGCCACCGCCCGCACCGTCATCTTCACCAAGAGCCTGCGCGATTCCCGCCGTAGCCTGCTCGGCTGGACCGCCGGCATCACCGTCGCCGCCCTCGTCTATGCCGGCTTCTACCCGCAGATGGCGGCCAACGGGGCCGCCCAGGCCGAAAACCTGCCCGAATCGCTGCGCAATGCCTTGAACATGGACGACATCGGCTCCGCCGCGGGCTATCTCGGCTCCACGGTGTTCGGAATGATCGTGCCGCTGCTGGCCATGTTCTTCGGCGCCGCCGTCGGCGCCAGGGTCTCCGCCGCAGACGAGGAATCCGGCACCCTCGACCTGTTGATGGCCCATCCGATCACCCGTACCGCACTCATCGCGCAACGCTTCGCGGCCCTGGTCGCCGCCGCGACCGGTGTCGGAGTTCTGCTCTGGCTGGCCATGCTCGCCATCCGCGGCAGCGCCGAACTGACCACGATCAGCGCGGGCCGATTCGCGGCCCAATGCGTGCACCTGATCCTGCTCATCGTGTGCTTCGGGGCGCTGGCCACCGCGATCGGTGCGGTCAGCGGCCGCCGCGGCACCGTGTTCGCGACTACCGCGGTGGTCGGCGTCGCCGCCTGGGCCGCGCACACCTTCGCCGACGAGATCGGCATCGGCTGGGCCGCCTACCTGTCGCCGTTCCACTACTACATCGACAGCGAACCACTGCGCAACGGCATCGATCCGGCGGGCCTCGGCGGCCTCGCGGTCCTCGCTGCCGCCTCCGCTGCCCTGGTCGCCGCGGGTACCTACTGGTTCAACCACCGGGATCTCGGCTGACCGATCCCGGCACGCGTCGGCCTGTCGCCA
>JACIXH010000174.1 GCA_014360565.1 Nocardia sp. | reverse complement strand
GCGGGCTTGGCCGAACGTAAACCGTCGAGCACCGACCGTCGCGCGCGCATCATCGCGGTGACTCCCGCCGGTGCGGAACTGGCGGCGCGCAGTGCCGAGATTGTCGACGGCGTCCATCGGCGGGCACTCGGGTCGCTGCCGAGCGCTGACCGCGAATGCTTGCTGCGCGCCCTGAATCACCTGGTGGAAGGGCAATTGTCGACGGTGGTGGAGGCTGCTCCCGCACGCCGTGCGCGGCAATAGTCCGTAATAGATTGTCTAGAACAAAACTATCTAGTACGGTCACTCTTGTTCGCTCGACGCAGGAGATGACCCATGACGAAATCCCAGCGCACCGCCCTCGCGGTGCTGTCGGCAGCGATGCTGATGACCATCCTCGACGGCAGTATCGTGACCGTCGCCATGCCGGCGATTCAGCAAGACCTCGGCTTCTCGTCCGCCGGCCTGAGCTGGACCGTGAACGCCTATCTGATCGCCTTCGGCGGTCTGCTCCTGCTGGCCGGGCGCCTCGGTGACCTGATCGGCCGCAAGACGATGTTCGTCACCGGCAACATCGTCTTCACCGCCGCCTCGGTACTGGCAGGCGTCGCCGCCACCCCCGCCGTGTTGGTCGCGGCCCGTTTCCTCCAGGGCGTCGGCAGCGCGATCGCTGCCTCGGTGATCCTCGGCATCCTGGTGACGATCTTCACCGAACCGCGCCAACGGGCAACGGCCATCGGTGTTTTCAGCTTCACCGGCGCTGCGGGCGCCTCGATCGGGCAGGTGCTCGGCGGCGTGCTCACCGACGCGCTCAATTGGCACTGGATCTTCCTGATCAACGTGCCGATCGGCGTGCTGACCGTGCTGGTAGCGGTGCAGGCGCTGCCCACCGACCGTGGCCTCGGCTGGTCTGCCGGTGCCGACGTGCTGGGCGCCGCCCTGGTCACCGCCGGCCTCATGCTCGGCATCTACACCGTCGTCGAAGTCGAACGCTACGGCTGGGTTTCGGTGCACACCCTGGGACTCGGTGCGGCCGCGGCCGCGCTGCTGGCCGCGTTCGTCGTCCGTCAGGCCACCGCCGCGAATCCGTTGCTGCCGCTGCGAATCCTGCGCTCCCGCCAGGTCTCCGGCGCCAATGTCGTCCAGATGCTCGCGCTCGCGGCCATGTTCGCCTTCCAGATCATCGTCGCGCTCTACCTGCAGAAGGTGCTGGGCTACAACGCCTTGCAGACCGGCCTGGCCATGTTGCCCGCCGCCGTCGCCATCGGCGCGGTGTCGTTGTTCGCCTCTGCCCGCCTGATCACCCGTTTCGGTGAGCGGACCGTGCTCATCGCCGGTCTGGCCCTGCTGTTGGCGGGGATGTCGTGGCTGATGCGGCTCCCGGTGGACGCCGGTTACATCGTCGACGTGTTGCCTGTGATGGTGGCCGTCTCCGGCGGCGGGCTGGTGCTGCCCGCGCTCACCGCACTGGGCATGTCGGGCGCCGATGCTGACGACGCGGGGCTGGCCTCGGGGCTGTTCAACACCACCCAGCAGGTCGGCATGGCGATCGGCGTGGCGGTGCTGTCGACCCTGGCTGCCGCGCGTACGGGCTCCGAACTGGTGGCCGATGCATCCGATGCGGCGGCACTGACCAGTGGTTATCGGCTCGCGTTCACCGTCGCGGCCGGATTGCTCGCGGCTGCACTGGTCATCAGCGCGACTGTGTTGCGCACGCGGCGCAGCTCCGAGGACGCACCTCTCGCGCAGGCCGTCCCAGCCTTCTGAGACGACGAATCGCCGGGATCCACCCCTGCGATTCACCCCCCGGGTGGATGTTCGCCCGGGGGGTTCGGTGGTGTTGTCGAAGGATGCTGACCGATCGCACGACGTTGACCCAATTTCTCATCGAAGAGCGCCGCCGCCATCCCGGTTCCAGCGGCGAGCTCAATTCCCTGATCCTCGACGTCGCGCTGGCCTGCAAGGCGATCTCCAAGCGCATCGCCTCGGGCGCGCTCACCGGCGTTCTCGGCGGCGCCGGGGTGGTGAACGTACAGGGCGAGCAGCAGCAGAAGCTCGACGTGGTCGCCAACGACCTCTTCCTGCGAGCCAACGAATGGGGCGGCCAGTTGGCGGGCATGGTCTCGGAGGAGCTCGACGATCCCTACCCGATACCGCCCGACTACCCGCGTGGCAAGTATCTGCTGGCCTTCGACCCGCTCGACGGCTCGTCCAATATCGACGTGAATGTCGCAGTGGGCAGCATCTTCTCGATTCTGCGCGCTCCGGTCCCCGGCGTGCACGCGACCAGGCAGGACTTCCTGCAACCCGGCACCGAGCAGGTCGCCGCGGGCTATGCGATCTACGGTCCCGCCACACAACTCGTGCTCACCGTCGGCACCGGCGTACACGCGTTCACGCTCGACCCCGAACTCGGCGAGTTCTTCCTGACGGGACAGAACCTGCGGCTGTCGGCGTCCACGTCGGAGTACGCGGTCAACAGTTCCAATCGCCGCTTCTGGGAACCGGCCGTTCGCCGCTACATCGACGAATGCCTGGCGGGCGCCACCGGTCCGCGCGAGAAGGACTTCAACATGCGCTGGGTGGCATCGCTGGTCGTGGAAACCCACCGCATCCTGACCCGTGGCGGCGTGTTCCTGTATCCGCGCGACTCGAAGGATCCCGCCAAAGAGGGCAGGTTGCGCCTGCTCTACGAGGCCAATCCCATCGCCTTCCTGATCGAGCAGGCCGGTGGTCTCGCCTCGACCGGTCGCCACCGGATCCTCGAGGTCGCCCCGACCGAGCTGCACCAGCGGATCGCGTTCATCTTCGGCTCCCGCGACGAGGTGGCCCGCATCGTGAGTTACCACGTCGAGGCGGCCGAGGAGCCCGACGGCCAGTGGAGTCCGCTGTTCGGTCTACGCGGCCTCTACCGTTCCACCACCTGAGGAGGAGATTCATGTCCGCCAAGCACCCCGTGGTCGCCATTACCGGGTCATCCGGCGCCGGAACCACTTCGGTGATGCGCACCTTCGACTCGATCTTTCGCAGGGAAGGCATCGATGCCGCGTATGTCGAGGGCGACAGCTTCCACAAGTTCGACCGCGCCGGGATGAAGGAGGAACTGGCGCGGGCACTGTCCGACGGCGACCACACCTTCAGCCATTTCGGAGCCGAGGCGAACCTGTTCGAAGAGCTGGAGAAGCTGTTTCGCGGCTACGGTGAGACGGGTACCGGCCGGGTGCGAAAGTACCTGCACGACAAGGAAGAAGCCGCGCCCTACGACCAGGATCCCGGCACGTTCACGCCGTGGGAGGACATCCGCCCCGGCACCGACCTGCTGTTCTACGAGGGCCTGCACGGCGCGGTGGCCGACGAGCGGGTCGATGTGGCGCAGTACGCGGATCTGCTGATCGGGGTGGTACCGGTGATCAACCTCGAGTGGACGCAGAAGTTGCACCGCGACAAGGACAAGCGCGGGTACTCCACCGAGGCGGTGACCGAAACCATCCTGCGCCGCATGCACGACTACGTGAACTTCATGTGCCCGCAGTTCTCCCGCACCCACGTGAACTTCCAGCGGGTGCCGGTGGTCGATA
This sequence comes from Nocardia sp., assembly GCA_014360565.1. Classification (GTDB taxonomy): domain Bacteria; phylum Actinomycetota; class Actinomycetes; order Mycobacteriales; family Mycobacteriaceae; genus Nocardia. The sequence continues at coordinate 10,157 of JACIXH010000174.1, read as the reverse complement.
CATCGAATCCGTTTGTCGCCCGCACGATTCCGACGCCGGATGAATCGATGCTGGTGATCCGGTTCGCCGACCCGCACGGCATCGACTTCCCGTATCTGCTGTCGATGCTGCACGACTCGTTCATGTCCCGTCCGAACACGATCGTGTGCCCGGGCGGGAAGATGGACCTGGCGATGCAGCTGATCTTCACGCCGATGTTGTTGCGGCTCATGGAACGTCGCGGCCGTACCCGCTGAACGAGCTCGGCGACCACCTCACGCGAGGTGGTCGTCGAACCACTCCACCAGCTCCGGGTCGTCGAGCCCGTCGGCGACGAGCACCGCCGCGGAGAGGTCGTCGGTGCGGGTATAGGCGTTCTGCGCGGCCACGCACCGCAGCCCGGCGGCCACGGCGGACCGCACGCCGTTCGCCGAATCCTCCACGGCTACCGCGTGCTCGGCGGACAGCCCGATCTGGATCAGGACGTCCAGATACACCGCGGGGCTGGGTTTGAGTACGGGCACTTCGGTTCCCGTGGTCACGGTGTCGAACGGCGCACCGAAGGCGTGCTTCAGCACGGGCTCGACCCATGCGCGGGTGCCGGTGGTCGCCACATGCAATCGCACGCCACGCGACCGGAGTCGCTCGATCAGTTCCCGCGCTCCCGGTCGGGCGCGGATGTGCCCGTCCGAGGCCATCTGGCGCATGATGCGGGTCTTGTCGCGGTGCAACTGCTGTGCGAGCTCGCGTGCCTCGGCCGGGGCCGTGCCGTGCTGTTCGAACCAGAACGTCAGCCGTTGGGCACCACCGGCGACCTTCAGCAACTTCCCGTACTCCTGCACGTCCCAGCGGTCGGGGAGCCCGGCCTCGGCGAAGGCCTCGTTGAAGGCCACCCGGTGACCGTCGCGTTCACTGTCGACGAGGGTGCCGTCGACATCGAAGATCACCGCGCGCAGTGGATTCACGATGCACCGTCGAGGTATTCGCGGATCCGGTCCAGTACGTGCGCCACCGTGAACCCGTGCTGCGCCATGACTTCGTCGCCGGGGCCGCTGTGCCCGAACTCGTCGATACCGATCGCCAGATCGACGTGCCCGGCCCAGCCTGCGGTGCAGCCCGCCTCGATGCTGATGGTGTGCGCCGAGGGGTCGGTGGTGAAGCGCGAGCGGTCCATCACCGAGACCAGTCGCACGCGGTATCCCTCGACCAGTAGCTGCTCGGCCGCTCCGGCGGCGAGCGCGACTTCCGAACCGGTAGCGATGATGTCGATCCGCCGCGCGGACGGTGATCGGTGCACCGCGACGGGCGCTTGGGCCGTCGCGGCGGCTGCTGTGCTCGGGGCTGGGGCGGGCGAGTCGTGCTGCTGCGCGCCGAGTTCGCCGGGCCCGGTGGCGAAATCGCTGGTAGCAGTGAACTGCTGGGGCAGCGACTGGCGCGACAGGATCAGTGCCGTCGGTCCGTCGACACGGCTGAGCGCGAGTTCCCACGCGGCAGCGGTCTCGACATCGTCGGCCGGCCGCAACACCTGGACGCCGGGAATGATCCGCAGTGACTCGACATGCTCGACCGGCTGATGCGTGGGCCCGTCCTCACCGACCGCGATCGAATCGTGCGTCAGCACATAGATCACCGGTTGCCTCATCAACGCCGACAGCCGCAGTGCGGGCCGCAGATAGTCGGCGAACACCAGGAACGTACTGCCGAAGACCCGGAAGCCGCCGTGCAGGCTCATACCGTTCAGAATCGCCGCCATCCCGAACTCGCGGATGCCGAAAGCGATGGCGCTGCGGGTGAAGTCGTCGCGAGTCACGACCTCACCGCACACCGTGCCGGTCGAGCCGGCGAGATCGGCCGACCCGCCCACCAATTCCGGCATCGCCGACAAGGCCGCATTCAGGCACGCCTGCGAAGACTGGCGGGTGGCCCGCGGCGCGCGAGTCGCTACGGCTTCCAGCGCGGGCAGCAGGCCCACGGGCAGCAATCGTGCCCGGGCGCGACGGAACTCGGCGCAACGCTCGGGCGCGACGGCGTCGAACTCCGCGAACTCCGCGAGCCAGCTCGCGTGCTCTTCACCACCGATCTCCGCCAGCACCGCACAGGTCGCCGCCACCTGTTCGGGCACGGTGAACGGTGCCAGAGTCCAGCCCGCGATGTCTTTGGCCTGTGCGAGCCGGTCGACGCCCAGCGGTGAACCGTGCGCTGCCGAGGTGCCCGCGACATCGGGCGCGCCGTGACCGATCACCGTGCGCACGGCGAGGAAACTCGGGCGAGGATCGGCCTTCGCCCTGGTCAGCGCGGCGTCGATCGCCTCGATATCGGTCCCGTCGGCCACCACCTCGGTATGCCACCCGTAGGCGGCGAACCGTGCCACCTGGTCGTCGCTACACGAACGCCCGACCGCACCGTCGATGGTGATCTCGTTGTCGTCCCAGAGCACGATCAATCGGCCCAGGCCCAAGTGCCCTGCGAACGAGGCCACCTCGTGACTGACGCCCTCCATCAGACACCCGTCGCCCACGATCGCGTACGTGCGATGGTCGGTGATCTCGGGATACCTGGCGGCGGTCATCCGTTCCGCGAGGGCCATCCCGACCGCCATCGCCAGTCCCTGACCCAGCGGCCCGGTGGTGCACTCCACGCCGGGTGTTTCCCCGAACTCGGGATGACCCGGCGTCCGCGACCCCAGCTGCCGGAACCTGCGCAACTGCGCGACCGGCAGGTCGTAGCCGAACATGTGCAACAGCCCGTACAGCAGCGCCGAGCCGTGCCCGGCGGAGAGCACGAACCGGTCCCGATCAGCCCAGTCGGGATCGGCGGGATCATGGCGCAGATGCCGGCTCCACAGCGTCCACGCCATGGGCGCCGCCCCCATCGGCATGCCGGGATGGCCCGACTGCGCGGTCTGCACCATGTCGGCCGCGAGGAAACGCAGGGCGTCGACGGCGAGCTGGTCGGTTGTCACCGACGGCGCGAACGCCGGTGGCGCGATGTCGGTCATCGGGCTGCCTCTCGTGAACTCGTGGCGGCTTCGCGTAAACGCTTGACCGCGGCCGCTTTTCCTTCCGGGTAGCCGTACATTCACGACCCCGAGATGAAGACGTCGGCGCCCGCCGCGCCCGCCCCGCCGATCGTGTCGGCGGTGATCCCGCCGTCCACTTCGAGTTCGATCGCGCGCCCCGACTCGTCGATCATCCGGCGCAGCTGCGCGATCTTCGGCTCCACGGCCGGGATGTAGGGCTGCCCGCCGAAGCCCGGATTCACGGTCATCGCCAGCACCAGATCGGTCTCGGCCAACACATGCGCGACAGTCTCGGCGGGGGTGTGCGGGTTGAGCGCCACGCCGCTGCGCGCACCCAGCTCCCGGATCCGCGCGAGGGTGCGATGCAGGTGGGTACAGGCTTCGGCGTGCACGATGATCAGCTCGCAACCGGCATCGATGTACTCGCTGATCAGCTGATCGGGATTCACCACCATGAGGTGCGCTTCGAAGCCGACCGTGCTGTACGGACGCGCCGCCGCGATCACCCCGGGACCGAAGGTGAGGTTCGGGACGAACACGCCGTCCATCACGTCCCACTGGATCCGGTCGACGCCGGCCGCGCACAGATCGCGCACCTGCTCACCCAGTCGAGCGAAGTCGGCGGGCAACACCGACGGCACTATGAGCGGCCGATGAACTGAGGACTCCGACATGGCGCGGCCTTTCTGATCGGGTGTGTTCATCCGACCGCATCGCCGCACCCGCCGCCCTCACCCGGGAGGGTGGGCGCCCGGGTGAGATCTCGTCAATGCCTGTATCCAGGGTGGCGCCCGCCGTAGGGTGAGGGGATGCCGGAGTTACCTCCGACCCCGTTGAAGCTTGTGCTCGTCGACGATCACGAGATGGTGCTGCACGGGCTCGACGCCATGCTCGGCCACTTTCCCGACGAGGTCGTGATCGTCGGCCAATCCACCACCGACACCGCCGCATTGCGGATGGTCGCCGAGCATCGGCCCGATATCGTGCTGTGCGACGTGCGTATCGGCAAGGCCAGCGGCCTGGATCTGTGCCGCCAGATCACTGTGCAATATCCCGCTTCCAAAGTCGTGCTGCTGACCGTCTACGACGACGAGCACTACCTCTATCAGGCATTACGCGTGGGAGCGTCGGGCTACATTCTCAAGCGCATCGACGGGCGCGAACTCGTCGCCCAGTTGCGCCGCGTCCAGGACGGCGAGACGGTGGTCGACGCGTCGCTGGCCGGTCGGGTAGCACTGGCCGCGGCCCGGCTCAACGCGGGCCAGTTCTGGTCCGGCGCGCACCTCGGACTGACCCAGCGGGAGTCAGAAGTGCTGGGACTCATGGTGTCCGGGCATTCCAACCGGGCTGTGGCGAGCAAGCTGGTGGTGAGCGAGGACACGGTGAAGACCCATATCCGTGGCCTGTATCGCAAACTGGGAGTCTCCGATCGGAGCGGGGCGATCGCGGTCGCATTGCGGGAGGGCCTGTTTCGTTGAGCAACCTCGGTGGCGCGGTTCCCACGGCGGCGGAGCTGGCCGCACGGCTCGGCGCCGACGGTGTGCTGCTCTACGCCGTCGACGGCCAGGATCTCGGCATCGTCGACATGTGGCCCGCGCATCCCTCGGCGAGTTCGCTGCGGCTACAGGTCGGCTTCGGAGTGACCGGTCTGGTGGCCCGCAACCGCAAGCCGGTGTTGCTCGACAGCGATTCGCCGCGTAATGCGCTGCACCGTCAGCTCTTACGCCTGGCGCCGCAGCAGACCGTGGCCCGGATGTGTCTGCCGCTGCCGGGCTTGGAGGGCGACGTGGTGGGGGTGTTGGCCGTGCACCGCGACCACAGTGCACCGTTCGGGCAACACGACCTCGACGGTGCCCAGCAGTATGCCGCCGTGCTCGGGCTGTGGTTGCACGCGCGGCGCCTGTTCCACACGGTCGACCGGCAGCGGACCGAGCGTGATCGCCTTGTCGCGCAGGCGATCACCGCTCAGGAGGCCGAACGCCGCCGCATCGCCTTCGACCTGCACGACGGTGTCACCACCGCGCTGGCCTCGATGTCGTTCCACCTGTCCGCGGCCGATCTGACCGTGTCCGAACTCGCCGCTCACGTCGATGTCACCGACGAGGACAGCCTGCGCGACCTCGCCCGCGCCCGTGCCGAATTGGTCAGCGCCCGCGAGCTCGCCGATTTCGCCTACAACGAGACCAGGGCGGCCATCTCGGGACTGCACAGCCTCGTCCTCGACGATCTCGGTCTCGTCGCCGCGATCGAGTCGCTGGTACGCACGGTGAGCGGCGTGGGCCCGCCCGAGATCGAGTTCCTCGTCGACCCGGCGGCCGCCATCGACGACATCCCCGAACACGCCGCGGCCACCCTGTACCGGATCGCGCAGGAGGCGCTCGCCAACGCCGTCAAACACGCTGGGGCACAGCGCATTGTTGTGTCGCTGCGCCGGGTCGGTAATTCGGTGGTGCTCGGATGTTCCGACGACGGCGAGGGTTTCGATCCCGCCGTGCGGCGCGCGAATCGAGCAGGCGACACCGACGGTGAACAGCACTTCGGTCTGAGCTCGATCGCCGAACGCTGTGCCATCATCGAAGCCTCGCTGCGGGTGGAGTCGATGCGGGGGCGTGGAACCACGTTGCTGGTCGAACTACCCCTCGAGTAGCCACGGCGGCAACGAACGCAGCAGCGGTGCCCGAGAGGTAGCACCGCTGCTGCGCGTCGCCACCGCGTCAGCAAACCCTGCCGGAGCCCGGCTACTGCGCCTGATCGGTGGAATGGGAGGCAGTCTGGCAATTGTCGATCAGGACCTGTTGTGCAGCAGTTACTTCGGTGGTCGCCCCGCCCCAAGTATGCAGGGCCGAGCTCACCAGAGCACGCCCGAAGGAAGATGTCACCGGCCACGGACGCTCGTCGAGGGCGGCCAGCTCACGCAGGAACTCGCAGACGTTCGCGGTGGGATGCCCACCGGAGAGGAACGCGATCCCCGCCACCTCGGCGGGCACCCGGTCCCGCAGCGCCTCGAAGGTGGCTGCCGCGACCTCGGCGGGCGAGACGGCGGGGGCGTCCAGGCCCGGAGTGACGAAGTTCGGCTTGAGCACGATGCCGGTCAGATCCACTCCGGCATCGACGAGTTCGGTGAACAACGCGCTCAGCGCGAGTCCGGTCGCCTTCGCCGAGGCCGCCAGGCTGTGGCCGCCGGTGCACAGCACCTCGGGCTCCACGATCGGCACGATGGCGTGCTGCTGGCACAGCGCCGCGTAGCGGGCCAGCGCGTGCCCGTTGGCGCCGGCCGCATAGGGCGTGATCGTGTGCACGTCGAACACGGCCCGCCACTTGGCGAACGCGGCGCCACGTTCGGCATAGGAGGCCAGCCGCGTGCCGAGTCCGTCGAGACCCTCGGTGATCAGCGCACCGCCGTGACCGGGGAGTGCGGTGGTGCCGGTGTCGACTTTGATGCCGGGCAGCAGGCCGAGTGCGCGCGCCGCGATCGGGAACGGGCGGCCGTCGGCGAGATCCTGGCCGAATGTCTCGTCGCACAGGATGATTCCGCTGATCCAACGCGACAGACCGTCGGCGGTGAGCAGCAGTTCGCGGTAGTCGCGGCGGGTGGTCGCGCTCGCGGTGATCCCTTCCTGTTCCAGGCGCGATGACATGGTCTTGATCGACTCGTCGGCGGCGAGAATGCCGCGGCCGCCGCTGGTCAGCTGCTGGGCGAGGTGAGCGAGGGCGGTGGCGGTGGGTGTCGTCATGACGACGAGCATGCGAGCACCGACCCCCGCTGTCCTCACCCCTTCGGGCGAGACCGGGTGTGAAATGCGGCCGCGCCCACCTGTTCGGGATCGCACAGATGGGCCACGAACAACCGGGTCGCCGAGGTCGGTTCAGCGGTGGTACAGACATGCCACGGCCGGTCCAGCGGCGTTCCCGGCACGCCGTAGGAGACCAGTTCCCCCGAGGCGAGCTGCTCGCGCGCCGCTTCCTCGTGCACCAGCGTGACGCCGAGCCCTTCGCGGGCGGCCGCCACCGCCGCGCCCGAGGTACCGAGGGTGAGCAGCGGCGGCGCGGCCTGCAACCGGCTCAGCAGCGAGAGCGCGGTATCGCGGGTGCCCGAGCCGATGCCGGTGAGCAGCCACGGCGTGGTGAGTGGGTCCCCGACCAGCCCCGGCCGTCCGACCAGCAGCAGCCGGTTCGAGCGCCGGGCGGCGGTGACCAGCCCGGACCCGCGCGGCGGTCGACCGGCCAGCACTGTATCGAAGACGTGGTCGGCGGCGCGGGCGAACAGCTCGCCGCGCGTGAGGACCGACAGCGACAGCTCGACATGCGGATGCTCTCGCGCGAACGTGGCCATCAGCACCGGCAGCACGTACTCACTCGCCGTCGCGACCGCGCCGATACGCACCCGCCCACGGTCCGCGTCGTGCACCGCCCCCGCCGCTTCGGCCAGCAGCCCGAGCAGTTTGCGCACATATCCGGCGAAGATCTCACCGGAATCCGTGGCCACGATGCCGCGCCCGGACTTGCCGAACAGCCTGGTGCCCAACGCGTCTTCCAGCGCCGAGATCGCCGCCGAGACGGCAGGCGGCGTCACGTGCAGTGCCTGGGCGGCGGCCCGCACGCTGCCCGCCTCGTACACGGCGAGAAATGTGCGCAGACGGCCCCAGGTCGCGGCGGCGGGGAGGTCGGGGGCGGCGATCATCGTTCAATTATGTCTTAACAGTGCTCAGTAAAGATTCCATTGTTGTTGAACGGTCCCGGCCCACACACTGGTAGTGCTCCTCCAGGTGTGACCCGAAAGGAACGGCGATGACGACGATCGACAACGACGGCGCGGCGATCAAAGAGCGTTGGGATCCGGGCGTACAGAGCTACGCGGGAATGGGTTACTGGAACCCTGATTACCTTCCCAAGGACACCGATGTACTCGCCGTCTTCCGGGTCACCCCCCAGGACGGCGTCGACCCCATCGAGGCCGCCGCGGCGGTGGCGGGCGAGTCGTCCACCGCCACCTGGACTGTCGTGTGGACCGATCGGCTCACCGCCAACAGTCACTACCAGGCCAAGGCGTACCGGGTCGACGAGGTTCCCGGCCGACCCGGCGAGTACTTCGCCTACATCGCCTACGACATCGACCTGTTCGAGGAAGGTTCCATCGCGAACCTGACCTCCTCGATCATCGGCAACGTCTTCGGCTTCAAGCCGCTCAAGGCGCTGCGCCTGGAAGACATGCGCATTCCCGTGGCCTACACCAAGACTTTCCAGGGCCCCGCCCACGGCATCGTCATGGAACGGGAGATGCTCAACAAGTACGGTCGCCCGCTGCTCGGGGCCACCATCAAACCCAAGCTCGGCCTGTCGGCCCGCAACTACGGGCGGGTGGTCTACGAGGCCTGTCGCGGTGGTCTGGACTTCACCAAGGACGACGAGAACATCAACTCCCAGCCGTTCATGCGCTGGCGTGACCGCTTCCTCTACGCGATGGAGGGGGTGAACCGGGCGATGGCCGAAACCGGCGAGATCAAGGGCCACTACCTCAACGTCACGGCCGGGACCATGGAGGAGATGTACCGGCGGGCGAACTTCGCCAAGGAACTCGGCAGCGTGGTGGTGATGATCGACCTCACCATCGGCTACACGGCGATCCAGTCGATGTCGCACTGGGCCCGCGAGAACGGTGTCCTGCTGCATCTGCACCGGGCCGGGCACTCCACCTACACGCGGCAGAAGACTCACGGTGTGAGCTTCCGGGTGATCGCGAAATGGTCGCGGCTGATGGGCGTCGACCACGTCCACGCGGGGACCGTCGTGGGCAAGCTGGAGGGCGACCCTGCCACCACCCGCGGTTTCTATGACACGTTGCGCGAGAACAATGTTGCGCGCAACCTCGGCAACGGCATCTTCTTCGACCAGGACTGGATCTCGATGCCCGGCGTCATGCCGGTGGCCTCCGGCGGCATCCACGCGGGTCAGATGCACCAGCTGCTCGACCTGTTCGGCGACGATGTGATCCTGCAGTTCGGCGGTGGGACCATCGGTCACCCGTACGGCATCGCCGCCGGCGCCGAAGCCAACCGGGTCGCGCTCGAGGCAGTTGTCAAGGCGCGCAACGAAGGTCGCGACCTGCTCATCGAAGGACCCGATGTGCTGCGCAGGGCCGCCAAGCACTGCACGCCACTGCAGGCGGCCCTGGACACCTGGGGCGAGATCACCTTCGACTACACCAGCACCGACGCACCCGATGTGGTGGCGACGCCGGTGCCCTCGATCTGACCAGGAGCCCCTGATGAAACTTCGCTACGGCACCTTCTCCTACCTGCCCGACCTCACCGACGACGAGATCGCCGCGCAGGTGAAGTACGCCCTCGAGCACGGCTGGCCGGTCTCGCTGGAGTACACCGACGACCCGCACCCGCGCAATGTCTACTGGGAGATGTGGGGTCTGCCGATGTTCGACCTGGTCGAACCGGACGGCGTGCTCGCCCAGCTCGCCGACTGCCGTGCCACGTTCCCCCAGCACTACATCCGGCTGCTGGCCTATGACGCGGCCCTGGGCAGACAGTCCACGGCGATGTCGTTTCTCGTCCAGCGCCCAGCCCGGGAGCCGGGATTCCTGCTGGAACGCGTGGAAGGCCCCGACCGCACCCAGCGGTACTCGGTGAAGTCCTATGCCACTGTTCGCCCGAGCGGTGATCGGTACACGGGCGAGTGAACTGATGGATACACCAAAGGGATTCGGGTTCCCCCGGCCGGGCGGCGCAGGCCCGGCACCCACCGCCGTCGAGGAGCCGCGCGAACCCGCGATTCTCGGCGACGACGAGGTGCTCGATCTCTCGGCCGACGAGGCCGCGGCCAGGGTGGGCGACACCCTGGCCGCACTCGACGCCGAGTTGGTCGGTCTGGCGGCGGTGAAGCGACGGGTCCGCGAGATCGCCTCGCTGCTCCAGGTCGACCGGGCGCGGCGCCGGTTCGGGCTCACCACCACGCGCCCCACGTTGCACATGAGTTTCACCGGCGGCCCCGGCACCGGCAAGACCACGGTCGCGCTGCGGATGGCGGCGATCCTGCACGCGCTCGACTACATCAGGGCGCCGCGGGTGCACACCGTCACCCGCGACGACCTGGTCGGTCAGTTCATCGGCCACACCGCACCCAAGACCCAGGAGGCGATCGCCCGCGC
>JACIXH010000173.1 GCA_014360565.1 Nocardia sp. | reverse complement strand
CTGGTACCCGTCGACCACGAGGTCGACCCGCCCGACCTGGAGCTGCCGTGACCCGTTCGTTCGCCGACCGCCACATCGGACCCGATTCCGACGAACTCGATCGGATCCTCGCGACCATCGGCGTCGATTCCGTCGACGCACTCGCGACCACGGCGCTGCCCGCCACGATCCTCGACGAATCCGGCCTCGGCGCCCTGCCCGCGCCCGCCTCCGAGCACGAGGTGCTCGAGGAGCTGGCCGCGCTGGCACACGCGAACACGGTCGCCACCTCGATGATCGGCCTCGGCTACTACGACACCCTCACCCCGCCGGTGCTGGTGCGCAATCTGCTCGAGAACCCCGCCTGGTACACCGCCTACACCCCGTACCAGCCCGAGATCAGCCAGGGCAGGCTCGAGGCGCTGCTCAACTTCCAGACCATGGTGTCGGATCTGACCGGCATGGACGTCGCCAATGCCTCCATGCTCGACGAGGCCACCGCCGCGGCCGAGGCGATGACGCTGCTGCGCCGCGCGGGCAAGTCCAAGTCCCACCGGCTGCTGATCGATGCCGATCTGTTTCCGCAGACCAAGACCATCATCGGCACCAGGGCCGAGCCCCTCGGCATCGAGGTCGTCGAAGCCGATCTGTCGACAGCGCAGCTGCCCGATGGGGAGTTCTTCGGCGTGATCGTGCAGACCCCGGGCGCATCGGGGCGCATCGGCGACTGGACCTCGCTGTTCGCCGCCGCCCACGAGCGTGGCGCGCTGGTCGCCGCAGGTGCGGATCTGCTCGCGCTCACGCTGGCCACTCCGCCCGGCGAGCAGGGCGCCGATGTCTGCTTCGGCACCACTCAGCGTTTCGGTGTGCCGATGGGCTTCGGTGGCCCGCACGCCGGCTACCTCGCCGTGCGCACCGCGTTCGCCCGTCAGCTGCCCGGCCGCCTGGTCGGGTTGTCCGTCGATGCCGATGGCGCACGTGCGTACCGGCTGGCGTTGCAGACCCGTGAGCAGCACATCCGCCGGGAGAAGGCCACCTCCAATATCTGTACCGCCCAGGTGCTGCTGGCCATCGTCGCCGCGATGTACGCCAGCTACCACGGTGCCAACGGTCTGCGTGCCATCGCGCGCCGGGTGCACGCCCACGCCGGCGCTGTCGCGTCCGGTCTCGGCGGGGCCGTCGTGCACGGCGCTTTCTTCGACACCGTGCTCGCCCACGTGCCCGGCGGCGCCGAAGCCGTTGTCGCCAAGGCGAAGTCGAAGGGCATCAATCTGCGTCTGGTCGACGCCGACCACGTCGCCATCGCCTGCGACGAGGCCACCACCGACGTCCACGTCGCCGCCGTCGTCGAATCCTTCGGTACCGCACTGACTCCCGACGCGGGCGCGGGCGCCGAGCCCGCATCGATCGAGACCCGCACCTCGGACTACCTGACCCACCCGGCGTTCACCCGTCACCACACCGAGACCGCCATGCTCCGCTACCTGCGCGCACTCTCGGACAAGGACATCGCCCTCGACCGCAGCATGATCCCGCTCGGTTCGTGCACCATGAAACTCAACGCGACCGCGGAGATGGAGCCGATCACCTGGCCCGGATTCGCCCGCCTGCACCCCTTCGCGCCCACCGAGGACACACCGGGCATCCGCAAGCTGATCGCCGACCTCGAGCAGTGGCTGGCCGAGATCACCGGCTACGACGCGGTGAGCTTGCAGCCCAACGCCGGGAGCCAGGGCGAGTACGCGGGCCTCCTCGCGATCCGCCGCTACCATCTCGATCGCGGCGACGACCACCGCGACACCTGCCTCATCCCGTCCAGCGCGCACGGCACCAACGCGGCCTCGGCGGCGATGGTCGGTATGCGCGTGGAGGTGGTGAAGTGCCGCGCGAACGGCGACGTCGACCTCGACGACCTGCGCGCCAAGATCGCCGACCACGCCGACCGGCTGGCCTGCATCATGATCACCTACCCGTCCACCCACGGCGTCTACGAGCACGAGGTCGCCGAGTTGTGCGCGCTCGTGCACGATGCCGGCGGTCAGGTGTACGTCGACGGCGCGAACCTCAACGCCCTTGTCGGCCTTGCCCGTCCGGGCCGGTTCGGAGGCGACGTGAGCCACCTGAACCTGCACAAGACCTTCTGTATCCCGCACGGCGGCGGCGGTCCCGGCGTCGGCCCGGTCGCGGTCGGCGCGCACCTGGCGCAGTACCTGCCCGGCGACCCGCTCGAGGCCGGTTCGCACGCGGTCTCGGCGGCCAATTACGGTTCCGCGTCGATCCTGCCGATCACCTGGGCCTACATCCGCATGATGGGGGCCGAGGGCCTGCGTGCGGCGACGCTGACCGCGATCGCATCGGCCAACTACATCGCCCGCCGCCTCGACGCCTACTTCCCGGTGCTCTACACCGGCGAGAACGGCATGGTCGCCCACGAGTGCATCCTGGATCTGCGCCAGATCACCAAGCAGACCGGCGTCACCGTCGACGATGTGGCAAAGCGCCTGGCCGACTACGGTTTCCACGCGCCGACCATGAGCTTCCCGGTGGCGGGCACCCTGATGGTGGAGCCCACCGAGAGCGAGAACCTCGAAGAGATCGACGAGTTCATCGCCGCCATGATCGCCATCCGCGGCGAGATCGACCAGGTCGCGGCCGGGGTGTGGCCGGTGACCGACAACCCGTTGCGCGGCGCGCCGCACACCGCGGCCAGCCTGGTCGCCGAATGGGATCACCCCTACAGCCGTGAGACCGCGGTGTACCCCCGCGGAATCGGTCATGCCCGCCCCAAGGTCTGGCCGTCGGTGCGGCGCATCGACGGTGCGTTCGGTGACCGGAACCTGGTGTGCTCGTGCCCGCCGCTGGATGCCTACGAAGACTGATCGAGCACCGTATTCGATAACGGGCCCTACCGAATTGATCGGCAGGGCCCGTTGTTGTCGGTAGCCGTCTGTGACGTCAGGTGACGGCGCGGTCGCGACCCGGTTGCCGACAGTGAATTCTCGATGCCCGAATTACTGGCGTGTCACATACTGTGCGTCTTGTTCGAGGCTCATTGATGAATGTCCAGTATTGTATGATCCGAAATGTCAGTTCGGGTTGATGGTCAAGCCCCAAAAAATGGTGGGAATGATTCTGATATCTGCCCGCCGGACACTCGTGACATCGCGTTGTTTCGTGTGGTTCCTGTTGCCGTGCGAGTTTCGATAATCTCACCGCTTCACGATTGTCGAGACCGCGGTTGATTCGCCCACTCGGTCAATTGAGCGATTACCGCCGGTCAGTTGCTGAAATGCCTGGCTATGCAGGGAGTCTGTGCTCGGATCATCGATCGGCCGAGGGTGGTCGAAGTCCTGAATGATTCTTGATTCTGCGACATATTCGCTCGCTTGATGCCTCAACCTGCACCGTGTGCAGAATAATGGATTCGCGCGGAATGTCTGAATTCACGGTGGACCCGAGTCTAATTGTTACTAGGGCTCTCCCGGAAAATCGTATGCCAGCTGTTTGCTGTCAGGCTAATGTCGGGGGGAGGTTTCGGGTCGGAACCGGCTGGGTACCGCACCTCGCGGTAGTTCGGATCGGTGTCTGTCGAGGCCGCTGTCGGTCACGGAAAGAAGGCAAGGGGAATATATGGCTGTTCGGCAGTAATGGACCCGCGTTCAGCGCATGTGATACACGTGTGCAGGCGGGGAAGCGGGTTGGAAAGCGCACGGACCTCCAGACCGGAAGTCCGTGCTGGGTCGATAGCCATGCGAGGGGTCGGGTAATCATGGAGTCTGTCGAAAGCTGTGCCGGTGACCGGGATCTGATTCCGCTTTCCTCCGCGCAATACGGGATGTGGTTCGCGGACAGCGCGCACAGCGGGTCGTCGACCAATATCGCGCAGTACGTCGAGATCGAGGGGCCGATCGATGTGGCCCTGTTCAACAAGGCGCTGCACGAAGCGGTCGAGGAGACCGAGTCGCTGATGGTGCGGGTGGTCGAGGTGGACGGGCGCCCCTATCAGGTCGTCGACCGCAGCATCACGTTCAACGAATTGGTTCTCGATTTCGGCACGCACCGCGATCCGATGGCGGCGGCCCTGGACTGGATGCGCGCCGACTACACGCGGCGCGTCGATATCACCCAGCACCAACTCGCGGTCTCGCGTCTGATCAGGATCTCCGACGACCTGCACCTGTGGTATGCGCGCGCCCACCATCTCATCATCGACGGGTACGGCGCGTTCACCGTGATGAGCCGGGTCGCCGAGCACTACAACGCCTTGTCGCAGAATCGACCCCCGGTCCGGCTGGTAGCCGCGCGGCTGCGCGATATCGCCGCGGAGGAGCGGACCTATCGCGCGAGCTCGCGCTTCGAGACCGACCGCCGCTACTGGCTCGACAAGGTCGCCGACCTGCCCGCGCCCGCCGGACTGTCCGGACGCTCGGCGCGCGCCGGAAATGTGGACGAGGTTGCGGCGCGCGAGCTTGCGGCCGATCTGTGCACGCGGCTCGATCGCCGCTCGGCCGAGCTCGGCGCGTCCGCGGCGCAGGTCGTCGTCGCGGCGTTCGCGGCGTTCTTCACGCGGATGACAGGTGCCGACGAGGTGGTGCTGTCGGTCCCGATGACCGCGCGGGTCACGGTGAAGCTACGCAATGCCGCGGCCATGCTCGCGAACATGGTGCCCATCCGCTTCGCCGTCGACGATGCGACCACGGTGGCGCAGCTGGTCAGTGCGTCGATCAGCGAGCTGGTCTCGGCGTTGCGTCACCAGCGCTACCGCTTCGAGGATCTGCGCCGCGAATCGGCCGCGATCGACAACTCCGCCAACACTTTCGGGCCCGTGCTCAATATCTTGTTCTTCGACTCCGAGATCCGCCTCGGCGACGCCGTCGGCCGCTACCACGCGCTGACCTCGGGCGCGCTGGAGGATCTCCAGATCAACCTCTACCGGACCGGCCCCGACGCGCCGCTGCTGATCGAGCTGCACGGCAACGACAATCTCTACAGCCGACGCGATATCGACGCCCATGCCGACCGCTTCATCGACTTTCTGCACCGTTTCATCGAGGCAGGCGCCGACGATCGGGTAGTCGAGATACCGCTCGTCTCCTCCGCCCACGAGCGCGGAATCATCGCCGATTCGGCCGGTGACGAAGGCGTCGCGCCGGTGGCGACGCTGGTGGATCTGCTGGCCCGGCAAGCTGATTCGTCGCCGCTGGCGCACGCTGTCACGGCCGGCGACGCCACGATCACCTACCGCGATCTCGACGAGCGATCCACGCGGCTCGCCCGGCGGCTGATCGAGCGCGGCGCGGGTCCCGGCGCGGTCGTCGCTCTCGCGCTCCCGCGCGGTACCCGGTTGATCGTGGCCATGCTCGCCGTCCTGAAATCCGGGGCGGCATACCTGCCGTTGGACCTGACGCACCCGCCGGAGCGGCTGGAGTACGTGATCGGTCAGGCGGATCCGGCGGTGGTCGTCGTCGAGGACGGCGGACTATCGGTGGAGGCTGCGACGCTGGTGCTCGAGCCCGGTGACGATCTCGACGGCCCGGCGCACCCGATCGGTGACGACGAGCGCATCGCGCCACTGCGTCCCGATGACGCCGCCTACGTCATCTTCACCTCCGGCTCCACAGGGCGACCGAAGGGCGTGGTGATCAGCCATCGCGCGGTGGTCGCCCATCTGATGAATGCGACGCTCGCCCTGGATGTTCGGGCCGACGACGTGTGGACGTGGCTGCATTCGGTGGCATTCGACTACTCGATCTGGGAGGTCTTCGGGCCACTGGTCACCGGCGGCCGCATCGTGGTCGTCGACGCCTCGACCTCGCGCGCCCCCGATGCGCTGGTGCGCCTGACTGCCCGCGAAGGCGTCACCGTGTTCAGCCGGACCCCCACGGCGTTCTATCAGTTCGCCGCGGCGAACCGGCGGTATCGCGTGGCGGGGATGCCCGAAGGGCACCTGGCGCTGCGCGTCGTGGTGTTGTCCGGCGAGGGCTTGGATCCGGCGGCGTTGGCGCCCTGGTTCGAGGACAATCCGGCCGGGCCGGTCGTCGTGAACAGCTACGGCATCACCGAGACCACCGTGTTCGTCACCCGCGCCGAGCTGAGCGCCGGTCTGGCCGTGCCCGGCGCGCCCAGCGTGATCGGAACGGCGCTTCCCGGTCTGCGCGCCTACGTCCTGGATCGGCGCTTGCGGCCGGTTCCGGTGGGCGCCTGGGGTGAGATCTATGTCGCGGGAACGCAATTGGCTCGTGGCTATCTGGGTCGGCCCGCGCTGAGCGCGGGCCGGTTCGTTGCCGATCCGTGGGGTGCGCCGGGGGAGCGGATGTACCGAAGCGGGGATGTGGTCCGCCGCGATCACGACGGCGACCTCGAATACCGTGGCCGGGCGGATCAGCAGGTACAGCTCCGCGGATTCCGCATCGAGCTCGACGAGGTCCGCGCCGCGCTGTTGGCGCATCCGGCGGTGGCCTCGGCCGCGGTGGTGGTACATCGCGCAGGCACCGACGCGGCGCGTCTGGTGGGTTACGTGGTTCCGGCGGACACCGACTGCGACGTCGATGCCGTTGTCGCACAGGCAGCTTCGATGCTGCCCGAGTACATGGTGCCCACCGCTGTGATGGTCGTGGACGAACTGCCGCTGACGGTGAACGGCAAGCTCGATCTGCGCGCGCTCCCGGAGCCGGCGGCACGGGCGGCCAGCTGGGTCGCGCCGCGGACCGAGGCCGAAGAGCTTGTCGCGCAGGTCTTCGCCGAGGTGCTCGGTGTGGACCGGGTCGGCGCGTTCGACAGCTTCTTCGAGGTGGGCGGCAACTCGCTCACCGCGGCGGGCGCCGTGGTGCGGGTCGCCGATGCCAGCGGGTGTGAGCTGTCGGTGCGCGATCTGTTCGGCAACCCGACGGTGGCCGGGTTCGCCGAGTGTGTCGGACGGGCGCGGCGCCGGGCGCGGCCCGCCCTGGCTCCGGTCCGGCGGGACGGGCTGGTGGCGTTGGCTCCCGCGCAGCAGCGGATGTGGTTGATCAACCGTGCCGAACCGGAATCGGCCGCCTACAACATCCCTTTGATCCTGCGGTTGACCGGCCACCTCGACGCCGCCGCGCTGCGCAGCGCACTCGGCGACGTCATCGAGCGCCACGAGTCGCTGCGGACCCGCTACCCCGCCCGTGACGGTCAGGGCATGCAGGAGATCTGGTCGACCGAGCCGACGATGGCCGAATGTGTCGACACCCCCGAGCACGTGGGCGCGGACCGCCTCGGGGACCGGATTCGCGAACTGACCACCGAGGGCTTCGACGTCTGCGCCCGACCGCCGCTGCGCGCGGTGCTGCTCACGACCGGCCCCGACAATCACGTACTGGTTCTGGTGCTGCACCACATCTGCTGTGACGGTGCGTCGCTGGCGCCGCTGGCGATCGACTTCGCCGCCGCCTACGCGGCACGATCACAGCAGACCGTGCCGGATCGGCAGCCGCCGGCGGTGCAGTACGCCGACTACGCCGACTGGCACCATCGCCTGCTCGGCGACGAAGCCGATCCGGACTCCCTGGCAGCCGGCCAATTGCTGTACTGGACAACCCAGTTGGCCGATGCGCCCGCGGTGCTCGACCTCCCCGCCGACCGCCGACGGCCCGCTCGCCGTTCGATGCGCGGCGAGGTCGTCGAGACGCTGCTGCCCGCGCGAACCTACACAGCCATCGAGCGACTCGCCCGCGCCGCCGACGTCACCCCGTTCATGGTCGTGCACGCCGCCCTCGCCGTGCTGCTGGCTCGGCTGTCGGGCACCGACGACATCGTGATCGGCGCTCCACTGGCCGGTCGCGGCGAGCCGGACCTGGCGCCGCTGGTGGGAATGTTGGTCAACACCGTGGCGCTGCGCACCACGGTGCGCGGCGACGAATCGTTCACCGCGTTCCTCGAACGCGTCAAGGACATCGACATCGACGCCTTCGCTCACGGTGATCTGCCCTACGACCGGGTCGTGGAAGAGCTCGACCCGCGGCGATCGGCTGCCTACGCACCGGTGTGCCAGGTGTATCTGGCCTTCGACAACACCGAACTGCCGCGGGTGACCCTGCCGGGCCTCGCGGTGGAGGTTCTCGATCCCGGCGCCGAACCCGCGAAGGTGGACCTGGTCGTCACGGTCGGCGCGAACGCTGCCGACAGTGGCGACGTCGCGCTGCGCATGAACTACGCGACCGACCTGTTCGAAGCCGCCACCATCGAGAGCCTGGCCGTCCGGTTGCGCCGGATCCTCGATGCCGTCGTGGCGGATCCCGCCACGCCGGTCGGCGATGTGGAACTGCTGTCCGCCGCCGAACAGGCCACGCTGCGACCGGTGCGAGGTGCGGCTGCGGTGCCGGGCACCGCGCTGGCGGATCTGCTCGCCCGTGGTGTGGCGATCTCGCCGGACGGGTGCGCCGTCGTCTCCGGGGCCGAGTGTCTGGACTTCGCGCAGTTGGACGGCACGTCCAACCGATTCGCCCGGCGACTGCTCGGCGAAGGAGCCCGCCCCGGCGAAGTGGTGGCGATGGTCCTGCCGCGCTCGGTCGATTTCGTGGTGGCGGTGTGGGCGGTCGCAAAAACGGGCGCCGCCCTGGTGCTGATCGACCCGCGTAACCCGCGGGACCGGGTTCGTTCGATGCTGGCCGACAGTGCGCCCAGGGTGGTCTTGACCAGTGCCGAGGTCGCGGGCACGGCCCCCGAGGGGCCGTGGTCGCTGCTGGTGGTCGCCGACCCTGTCTCGCGCAGCATCACCGCAGGCTACTCGCCTGCGGCGGTCACCGATGCCGACCGTGGCAGGCCCGTGCACCCAGGCGAGGCGGCGTATGTGATCTACACATCCGGAACTACCGGCGTGCCCAAGGGCGTCGAGGTCACCAATCAGGGTCTGGCGAATTTCGTTGCCGAACAGCAGGATCGCTACGACGTGGACCCCGCGGCGCGGGTCCTCCAAGCCGCCGGTCCCGGGTTCGACGCGGTGATGCTGGAGATCCTGCTGGCCCACCCCGGCGGCGCGGCGCTGGTCGTGTCGCCGCCCGAGGTCTACGCGGGTGCCGAGCTGGCGGAACTCGTTCGGGCGCAAGGGGTTACCCATGCCTTCCTGACGCCGAGCGTCCTCGCCTCGATGTCGGCGGAGAATCTGGGATGCCTGCGGGTGCTGGTGTCCGGTGGTGAAGCCTTGACGCCAGAGCTCAGCGCGACCTGGGCGCCCGGGCGCCGGCTGTTCAACGGCTACGGACCCACCGAGACGACGATCATGGTCGCGATCAGCGACCCGATACCCGCGCACGGGCCGATCACCATCGGCGGCCCCATTCGAGGGGTGACGGCGCAGGTGCTCGACGCCCGGATGCGGTCGGTGCCGGTCGGCGCCGCGGGCGAGCTCTACGTCGGCGGTGTGCAATTGGCGCGCGGCTATCTCGGACGGCCCGTCGAGACCGCGTCGAGTTTCGTCGCCGACCCTTGCGGCGACGGCACTCGCATGTACCGCACCGGCGACCGGGTCGCGTGGACACCGGCGCACACCCTCCAGTACCTGGGCCGCGCCGATCATCAGGTGAAGATTCGCGGACAGCGCACCGAACTCGCCGAGATCGAGGCGGTCCTGGCGCAGGACCCCGCCGTGACCCACGCCGTCGTCGTGATCCGCGGCAGCGAGGGGGCCGATCGTCTCGTCGGCTATCTGGTCGGTGCAGGCGTCGACGCGGAGCAGGTCCGTGCCGGGGCCCGCGACCGGCTCCCGGCGCACATGGTGCCCGATGTGTGCGTAGTACTCGACCGTTTTCCGCTGACCGCCAGCGGCAAGCTCGATCGGGCCGTACTGCCCGAACCGGTGTTCCCGAGCGCCGGCGAGGATATCGCGCCACGCACACCCACCGAAGCGCTCGTCGCCGAGGTGTACCGCGATGTTCTCGGCGCGCCGCAGATCAGCGCCCTCGACAATTTCTTCGATCTGGGCGGCAATTCGCTCACCGCGACGAAGGTCGCGGCGCGGCTGTCGCAAGTGCTGGGCACCGGCATCGCCGTGCGCGCACTGTTCGAGACGCCGACTGTCGACGCGCTCGCCCGGAAGCTGGATTCGACGGGTAGGCACAACGATTCGGACGCCGATCGCCCCCGGCTGGTGCCGTGCGAGCGCCCGGATCGGATTCCGCTCTCACCCGCGCAGGCTCGGATGTGGTTCCTCAACCAGTTCGACACCATCGCGGCGGTCTTCAACGTGCCCGTCGTGGTGCGGATAGCGGGAGCGCTCGACGCCGGCGCTCTGCGGTCGGCGCTCGCCGATGTCGTCGAGAGGCACGAAACACTGCGCACCCGCTACCCGGACAGCGACCGTGGGCCCTGGCAGCAGATCCTGCCCGCCGAGGCAGCCGGGCCGCGGTTCACCTCGGTCTCGATCGGCGCGGACGAGCTCGAGGACCGGATCGCGCGCGAGAGCGCCGCCGGCTTCGATGTGAGCGCTGAGGTCCCGTTCCGGACCACGGTGCTGTGTACCGGGCCCGAGGCGTGGACGGTGGTCCTGACGGTGCACCACATCGCCATCGACGGCTCCTCGCTCGCGCCGCTGGCGACGGACCTGGCCGTGGCCTATCGGGCCCGCGTCGCCGGGCACGCGCCGGGGTGGGCGCCGCTGGCGGTCCAGTACGCCGATTACACGCTGTGGCAACGGCAGATCCTCGGCGAGCAGGATGATCCCGGCAGTGTGACCGCCGGTCAGATCAGGTACTGGCTCGCCGCGCTCGCCGATGTGCCGCAGATGCTCGATCTGCCCACCGACCGTCCGCGACCCCCCAGGCGGTCCTTCCGTGGCGCGACGCTGTCCGCGACGATTCCCGCCGATCTGCATCGCGCCGTCATCGGCCTCGCGCGCCACCACGACTCCACGTTGTTCATGGTGACCCACGCCGCGTTCTCGGTCCTGCTGGCGAGGCTGTCGGGCACCGGTGACATCGCGGTGGGTACCCCGGTCGCGGGTCGTGGCGAACCGGCGCTCGACCCGCTGATCGGCATGTTCGTCAACACGCTGGTGCTGCGGGTGCAGGTCGATCCCGCGGCCCCGTTCACCGAGATCCTCGCCCGCGCCCGCGAGTGCGATCTCGCTGCGTTCGACAATGCCGCCATCCCGTTCGAGCAATTGGTGCAGGCCCTCAATCCGCCGCGCAGTACCGCGCACGAGCCGCTCACCCAGGTCGGCTTCTCGTTCCAGAACATCGATATCCCGACCCTCGACCTCGGCGGGTCGGTGGTGCAGGCCGACCTGGTCGAGCCGGGCGTCGCGAAGTACGACCTGCATCTCACCCTGGTCGATACGATCGACCCAACCGGCGCCCCCGGTGACATGCGGGCCGAATTGAGCTACGCGACAGATCTTTTCGACGAGACCACCATCGCACCGATCTTCGATCGATTCGTCGCGGTGCTGCGTGGCATCGTCGCCGACCCCGACATGCCGGTGGGCGAGCTGCCGTTGCTCAGCCCACGCGAACTCGACGAACTGGCCCAGCGTGCGAGCGGTCCCGTTGCCCCTGCGGGTGCGGCGACGATCGCGGAGCTGTTCGCGGCGCAGGTGGCGGCGACACCGGCACTCACCGCAGTGGTCGACGCCGACAGCGGTACCGAGTTCACCTACGGCACCTTCGGCGCCGAGGTGAACATGCTCGCCCGGGAGCTGATCGGCCGCGGGATCGGCCCGGGAAGCGTTGTCGCCGTGGCGATGCGCCGATCAGTCGACCTGCTCGCCACGATCTACGCCGTCCACGCGGCGGGCGGGGCCTACCTGCCGCTCGATCCCGACCATCCCGCCGACCGGCTGCGTGCCGTGCTCACCGCCGCGCGTCCGGATGCCGTGCTGATCGGCGACGACATCGCCCTGCCCACCGAGGCGTCGGTGTGGCGCCTGTCCGAGCTCACCGACCCCGCAACTGCTGCCTCGCGCGCGCGAGTGCTGGGTACCGAACCTCCGTCGACGGAAGGAGCTGGGTCTGCGACCGGTGCCGTGCGCGCGAGCGGCACTGCCGCGATGGACGGCTCGCCGATCACCGATGCTGATCGCATCCGTCCGTTGCGCCCGGACGACCTGGCCTACGTCCTGTTCACGTCCGGATCGACCGGTGTGCCCAAGGGCGTCGCGCTCACTCATGAGGCCGTTGTCAACCAACTGTGTTGGCTCACCGGTCATTACGGTGTCAGCACCGCGGATGTACTGCTCCTGCGTACCCCGTTCACCTTCGATCTGTCGGTGTGGGAGCTGTTCACTGCCCTCACCTCGGGCGCCGCGCTCGTCGTCGCCGGCGCGCAGGACCACACCGACCCCGCTGCCGTGGCCCGCCTGATCGCTCGGCACAGGGTGACTGTGGTCGACTTCGTGCCCTCGCTGCTGTCGGCGTTCCTCGACATCGCGAGCTCGCGGGATCTGACCACGGTGCGTCAAGTGCTCTGCATCGGTGAGGTTCTGGACTCGGCGACGGTCCGGCGGTTGCGCGCCGTCAGCCGGGCGCGGATCGACAACCTGTACGGCCCGACGGAAGCGGCGGTCAGCGCCACCGCCTGGGAGATCGGTGAACTCGACGGCACAACCGTGCCCATCGGTATCCCTGCGTCGAATGTCGTTGCCCACGTTCTGGACTCACGGCTGCTTCCGGTCCCGGCCGGAGTCGCCGGTGAGCTCTACCTCGGCGGAATCCAACTCGCCCGCGGCTACCATGCCCGCCCTGATCTCACCGCGGCGGCGTTCGTGGCCGACCCGTTCGGCACGGCACCGGGTCGGCGTTTGTATCGCACCGGTGATGTGGTCCGCCGGGACTCGGCGGGCATCCTGCGATACGTCGGCCGCCGTGATTCCCAGGTGAAGATCCGGGGCCTGCGCGTCGAACTCGGCGATGTCGAAGCTGCTCTGCTCGCCCACGATCGGATCGGCGCCGCGGTTGCCAGAGTGCACACCGTCGCCGACGAGCAGGTCATGGTGGCCTACGCCGTCAGCGACGAGGTGATCGACGCCGACGCGCTGCGGACCTTCCTGCTCGGTCGCCTGCCCGCGTATATGGTTCCCGCGCAAGTGATGCGGATCGACTCGATTCCGCTCACCCCCAACGGCAAGATCGACTACCGCGCACTTCCCGCCCCCGGCGCGCGAGCGGGCGCGAACCGCTATCGGGCGCCCAGCGGTATCACCGAGGAAACCATCGCCGGTGTGATCGGCGAACTGGTCCACACGCGCTGGGTCGGCGCCGACGACAACTTCTTCACCCTCGGCGGGAATTCATTGCTGGGCACTCGCGCACTCAGCCGCATCGGTGAGATCCTCGGTGTCACGATCCCCGTGCGCGCGATATTCGAGGCGCCCACGGTGGCCGAGCTGGCTCGGTGGGTCGAGCGCGGGCGTGCAGGCGGCGATGTCGCGGGTCCGGTGGCGATGCCGCGGCCCGACCGCATTCCGCTCTCGCCCGCGCAGAGCCGGATGTGGCTGCTCAATCAGCTCGACCCCGAGTCGGCGAGTTATGTTGTGCCACTGTCGATCAGCCTCGACGGCGCGCTCGATGTCGAGGCGCTCGGCGCGGCGCTGCGCGATGTCGTCGAACGGCACGAGATTCTGCGCACCACCTATCCGGCGCACGACGGCACGCCCGTCCAGGTCGTGCTGAGCGTCGAGGAGGTCATCGCGCAGTGCGACCTCACGGTGCACCCGGTGTCCGCGGACGACGTGATCCCCGAGCTGGCCCAATTCTTCGGCATCGGGTTCGATGTCACCGCCGGAGCCCCACTGCGGGTGGCATTGTTGCGTCGCACCGAGACCTCGCACGCCCTGGCGCTGTCGGTGCATCACATCAATTGCGACGGTTACTCGGTGGCG
>JACIXH010000172.1 GCA_014360565.1 Nocardia sp. | reverse complement strand
GGTGTGCACATTGCAGCAGGTCACCGATGCCTTCTTCGCGGTGGGTGGGCAGTATCGGCGCACTGTGTGAGCCAGGTAATCCGCCGCTCGCGGCAACAGGCATGTGACAATCGCCGGTGAGCTCTGCCAGCGGCGGCGACGGGACGCACAGCATGGATCTGACCGATTTCGACATCATCGATGCCCATATTCACCAGTGGGATCCGCATACCACGCCACGCGAGTTCAGCAGGGTGGCGAAACTGATGCGGTATCTGCCCTTGCCGATCGATCTCGCGGCAAAGGTGGCTCCGCGACGAGACCGCGAATTCGTCGGCGCTCCCGGCGCCTACCTCCAGCCTTATCTGCCCGCCGATTATCGCGCCGACCTCGGGTCTGCCCGAGTGGCCTCGGTGGTGAGCATCGAGGTGCAATGGACAGGCTGGAAACCCGATGAGACGCGATGGGTGGCGAGCCTGCCCTTCGGGGTGGATACCCCCGGCTTGGCCACGATCGTGGGTGCGGCCGACCCTGCCGCCCAGGATTTCGGCGCGGTGCTCGACGCGCATCAATCCGCGTCGCCGCTGTTCCACGGCATCCGGACGATGGTCGCCCACCATCCCGACCGTGGCGTGAAATCCTTCGCCGCCCACGACGGCGCACTCACCGCGCCTGCCTTCGTCGACGGCTTCGCACAGCTGGCCGAGCGCGGGCTCTCCCTCGACGCGTGGGTGTACTCAGGGCAGCTACCCGAGGTGACGGCGCTGGCCGAACGGTTTCCCGAGGTGCCGATCGTGCTCGACCATCTGGGTACTCCGGCCGGCATCTTCGGGCCGGTCGGCCGCGACACCGGGCATACCGCCAGGCAGCGGGCGGCACTGTTGGATCGGTGGCGCGAGGATCTCACCGATCTGGCCGCACAACCGAACGTGATGGCCAAGGTGAGCGGGCTGATGATGCCCGTGCTCGGGCACCCGATACCGTCTCGCGGCACCCCGACGCCCGTACCCGCGCTACTCGGACGGGTGAGTCCGTTGCTCGCGCACGCGCTGGCGGTGTTCGGCGCCGACCGGCTGATCTGGGGGTCGAACTTCCCGGTCGACAAGCCGGTCACCAGCATCCGCGGGGCGGTGGAGACGGTGGCGACCGGCCTGAGCGAGGCGGGCGCGAGCACCGACGACCTGCGGAAGGTGTTCGGCGGCAACGCCGTCCGCTTCTACCGGATCGAGCCGAGCGAATGAATCGCGACGCGTACTCGCCCGCTGCTGTCGGTGGACGGGTTTAGCATCGGCGCATGAAAGCTATCGGCACCTTCGAGGTCACCGCGTTCGAGCCCACCGAGCTGACGCCCCAGCCCCCGGTCGTCACCGGCATGCCGGTCGGCATCTCGACCATGACCAAGGTCTACGCGGGCGAGATCGAAGGGCTGTCCGCCACGCTGTTCACCGCTGCCTTCGACATGAGCACCGGCGCGGGCACCTACCTCGCGATGGAGTCGTTCGAGGGAGCGCTCCACGGCAAGTCGGGAGCGTTCAACTTCGTCCACTCGGCCACCACCGGCGGAACCGACCGCACCGACGAGTTCTTCCACATCGTCCCCGCCAGCGGCATCGGGGAATTGGCCGGGATCACCGGCACCGGCGCGCTGTACGTGGATGCCGAAGGGGGACATCACATCTGGTTCGAGTACGAGCTGGGCACCGGTGCATCCCGCGACTGACGTGAGCTGTCCGTCCATCCGTGCGGTGATGGTGAGCAGCAGTCCGCCGAGCGCCGCTCAGCTGTCGAATTCCGAGTAGAGCGAGCGTAATTCGCGTAGTCCGGTCGCGGCGGTCGGCTCGTCCTCGGCCGACATCCGCAAGGCGCGGCGCAGCGCAGTCGCATCGAGATCGTCGATGACGGCATGGAATTCGATACGGGGCAGCTCGGGCAGCACCAGATCGTCGCCGTAGGGATCATCGGAATCGACGGTGCGCGCGGTCCTCTCGACCCCGCCGATGAGCGTGTCGAGGTCCAGGCCGCGCAGGGTGAGGATTTCGCTCGGCTGTTCGTCGAGGCGCTCGGCGAGCAAGTAGCAGACCGCCGCGACGTGCTTGCAAGGCCGGCCCATGTCCGGGCAACTACAGGTGAAATCCAGTTCCGAGGCGGTCGTCGGCAACAGGTGGGGACCCAGCGCCGGTGGCAGCGCGCCCGAGGCGATCTCGGCGAGCATCCCGGGCGCCTGCCTGATCTCGGCGAGCAACAGCTCGATCTCGTCCTCGCGCAGCGGCCGGATCGACAGCACCGAGATGAACGGGCTCGGCTGGCTGCCCTGCACCTCCGCGGTTACCGCGCCGCGCTCGATCCGGTAGTTCACCACCTGCCCGACCCTGGCGTAGGTGCGTCCGCGGGAAAGTCTGCCCGCGTCGGCCACCTTTTCCACCGCGTCGAGCAGCGACTTGCCCCACCAGGTCCGGCCGAAACCACCGCGCGCCTGAGCACCGCCCCGGACCGGTTTGCGGGGCCCGAACTGGCTGAAGTCGGCCATCAGTCGCCCACCGCCTCGGCGCCGAGGGTGAACAGCTCGCGCAGTTCGTCGGTGCTCATCTCGGTGATCCAGTTCTCCCCCGCGCCGACCGCCAGATCGGCCAATTGCTTTTTCCCGTTGATCATTTCGTCGATCCGCTCCTCGATGGTGTCGACGCACACCAGCTTGCGGACCTGTACGGCGCGCTGCTGCCCGATCCGGAACGCACGATCGGTGGCCTGGTTCTCCACCGCCGGATTCCACCAGCGATCGAGGTGGATCACGTGATTGGCGGCGGTGAGGTTGAGGCCGGTGCCGCCCGCCTTGAGCGAGAGCAGCATCAGCGGCGGACCGTTGTCGCCTTGGAAGCCGGTCACCATGTCGTCACGGCGTTGCTTGGGCACCCCGCCGTGCAGGAACGGGATCGGGGTACCGAAGCGTTCGGTGAGGTAGGGCAGGATCAGGTCGCCGAATTCGCGGAACTGGGTGAAGAGCAGGGCTTTCTCACCGTCGGCGAGCACCGCGTCGAGCACGTCCTCGACCAGGGCCAGTTTGCCGGAGCGGTGGCCGCCGCGGCGCAGGATCGGCGAGCCGTCGCCCAGGTAGTGCGCGGGGTGGTTGCAGACCTGCTTCAGCCGGGTCAGCGCGCCGAGCACCGCGCCCTTGCGCGCCATGCCTTTCGCGTCTTTGAGCTTTTCCAGCATGTCGTCGACCACCGCTTGATAGAGGGCGGCCTGTTCGACGGTGAGGTTGGCCCTGACCGTCATCTCGAGCTTCTCCGGCAGGTCGCTGATCACTGTCGGGTCGGTTTTGAGCCTGCGCAGCACGAACGGATCGGTGATCAAGCGCAGCCGGTCGATGGCTTGCTGGTCGCGTTCGCGTTCGATGGGCACCGCGAACTTCGCGCGGAAGGACTGTGGACTGCCGAGCAGTTTCGGCATGGCGAAATCGAACAGGGCGCGCAGTTCTTCCAGGCGGTTCTCCACCGGAGTTCCGGTGAGCGCCAGTCGATGTCGAGCTGTCAGAGCCCTGGCCGCACGCGCCTGCCTGGTCACCGCGTTTTTGATGTGCTGGGCCTCGTCGAGCACGATCCGCTCCCACTGCTGTTCGCTCAGCAAGGTGACATCGCGGGCCAGCAGTGCGTATGTGGTGACCACCATGTCCGAATCGGCCACCGCCGCAGCGAATTCCGAACCTGTGAGCCGGCCGGGCCCGTGGTGCACCAGCACGCGCAGATCCGGCGCGAACCGCTGTGTCTCGCGCTGCCAGTTGCCGACCACCGACATCGGGCACACCAGCAATGTGGGGCCCACACCCGTACCCGCGCCATGCAGCGCTGCCGACGTCGCGGCCTGGGCGGCCTCACGCTCGTAGACGAGCAGCGCCAGCACCTGGATCGTCTTGCCGAGGCCCATGTCGTCGGCCAGGATCGCGCCACAGTTCAACCGGCTCATCGTGGCCAGCCAACTCAGACCACGCTCCTGGTACGGGCGAAGCTGGGCTTTGAGGCCCACCGGGACCGGCACGGGCACGGGTTCGCTCTCCCTGGCGAACAATTCGGCCGCCCACCCGTCGGCGGTGACCTCGGTGACCGGCACATTGTCGACGCGTTCGGCGGCGAGTTCGCCGATCATGTCGGCCAAGGTGATCGGGCTGTCGTCGACGTGCTGGGCGACGTAGCGGGCGGCGGCGGCCAGTGCGCGGTGGTCGGCCTGCACCCATTCGCCCCGCAATTGGACCAGGTCCGATTTGCTGCTGACCAGCCGTTCCATCTCGGCCGGGGTGAGTACCAGATCGCCGAGCGCCAATTCCCAGCGGTAGGACAGCAATCCACTCAGGCCGACCGTGGACTCGGCGGCGGCCGGGCTGCTCACCCGCAACCGCATGCTCGGTTCGGCGATGTTCCAGGCGCGGGGCAGGAGCAACCGAATTCCGGCTTCCTGCAAGGCGTGCGCACCGTGCGCGACGAGGTCGGCGACCACCTCGGTGGGCAGGAGCAGATCGAGACCGCGCGGATCGGTGGGTAGGTCGCGCAGGCGCGGGTAGGCCTTGCGCGCCTGGCCCAGTTTCTCCGCCGCGGTCCGGACGAGCACCGGATCATCGTCGAAGACAACCGGTTTGGGTGCGTCGTCGACCGGGCGCAGGCAGACCTGTAGCCGCCACAGCGCCACCGCTTCGTCGGCCGTGCCGAATTCGCCGTCGGGCTCGCACAGGCGCAGCACGAGTTCCGGTTCGTCGGCGGCGTAGCCTTCCCGCCACTGGGTCAGCGTCTCGGACAGGCGGTAGGAGCCGGCGTCCAACGCGGTGTCGGCGACCAGGGCGGCCAGCAGCGGGTGCGTCATCGTGCGGTGCGCGAGATATTCGCGCGCGATCGGGTCGGTGAGATGGGTGCAGAGATCCTCGAGCACGGCCGCGGGCGCACCGGCGACCCGCAGCGCCGGTGGCATCGCGGCGGCCAGCTCCGCCAGCCACGCCCGTTGACGTTGCCCGCCGACCAGCCGCCAGCGCACCCACCACTGACCGTCGGCCCGTTCGAGCTGCGGCACGACCCGGCCTGCCCGCACCCACCGCTCGATGCCGCGCGCGACGTGGGCGAGAAACCGCAGATCGCCGGAGATGTTCGCCCGCGGCAGCCGGCTGCGCAGCACAACGGCCGCCGTCGGGGGCGCGAGCGCGTGCGCGCGCACCTCGGCGGTCGCGGACTGCCCTGCGGCATCGACGACAAGCACCTGGGCACGGTGGCGGAATCTGGCGCGGTCCAAGATGTCGCCGAGCACCGATCCCACGGCTACCGGCTCCGCGTCGTGCCACAGCAGCAGGCCCGATTCGGGGGACCACAGACCGTGCAACATGGGTCCCATCCAAGCAGGCGGCACCGACACCGATCACGGCCGCCATACCTCTGGATTTCTCGACGCGACGAGAACATACTTGAGTAAGCCCTGGTCACGGGCCGGAACACCACCGGCGACAACTCCATAACGCCCAGGCGGACCGGCCTGATCCGGTTCGGCCGATGATCCCCTGTAACTCGTGCGGAGGGAAACGATGACGATTCTGCTCCAGGTACTCGAGCAGAGCTACACCCCCAACACTCCATGGGAACGGCGCAAATTCACCTTCGTCGACACCACGAAGATCCTCGGCATGCGCCTGGACGGCGAGGCCGGCGTGTGGCTCGACCTGTCGCGGCCCGGTGAGTCCCAGCGCCTGGCCCACACCATCGACCCCCGGGAATCCATCACGTTCCTGCTCACCGTCTTCGCCAAGATCGCCGAATGCGAGGACCGCGGCGGCTCCTGGCTGGTCGGCCACGACGGGGTCCACGTGTCCTCGATAGCCGCCACCCGCTTCCCGCCGATCGCCGCGGGGCTCGACGCCGACGACATTCTGGCCAGGGCCTGGTTGTAGAACCTGTCGGTGCCGGCGGCTACAACATGCAGGTATGAGGAAACCGGCGTGGTCGCTTGTCATCGTGCTCGCGGTTGCCGGGTGCGCGGGGATCGGGCCGGGTGAGCCGGTCGATCCCGCACCTGGCAGTCCGACGCGCGCCGAGGTCACCACCCTGCTCGACGCGGTGCGCGTCATCGCCGCGCGCCCCCGACCGGGCGGCTACGAACGTGGCTGCAAGGTCGGCCAGGCCTGTGTCTTCGGCCCGGCCTGGACCGACGATTCCGATGCTCCCGGCGGTCACGACGGCTGCGACACCCGCAACAACGTCCTCGCGATGCAGCTGCGCGAGGTGGTGCATCGCGGCCGCTGCGTGGTCGTGGAGGGAATCCTCACCGACCCCTACACCGCCACCGACATCGTCTTCCGCAAGTCCGACGGCGGCCGTATCCAGATCGACCACGTCTATCCCCTGGCCGCGGCCTGGGACATGGGCGCCGCTGCCTGGAGTCCGGACAAGCGCAGGCGCTTCGCCAACGACCTGTCGGTGAATCTCCTGGCGACCGGTGCCGCCACCAACCAGTCCAAGGGCGACGACACCCCCGGCGAATGGCTGCCACCGGCCCGGCCCAACCACTGCTTCTACGCGGCCGAATACCTCACCGTGGCAGTCGGCTACGACCTGCCCATCACCGCCGCCGACAACGCGACCCTGCACGACATCGCCCGCACCTGCCCGTGAGAACAGCGGCTATTCGCCTGTCGCCACGGACCGCTTCGGGTCGTTGGACCACTGCGAGTACGAGCCCGGGTAGAGGGCGGCGTCGACGCCCGCGACGGCGAGGGCTGCGATCTGGTGGGCGGCGGTGACGCCGGAGCCGCAGTAGACCGCGACCGGGCCTTCGGCGAAACCCGCGAATCGGGCCCGGAGTTCGGCGGTACTGCGGAAATGCCCTGTGGCATCGAGATTTTCGGCCGTGGGTGCGCTCACCGCGCCGGGGATGTGGCCCGGACGCGGGTCGATCGGTTCGATCTCGCCTCGGTAGCGCTCCCCTGCCCTGGCATCGAGCAGCACGCCCGGCCATTTCGCGGCGGCGTCGGCGTCGATCACCGGGAGCCCGCCGGGACGCACCACCAGATCGCCGCCTGCCGGGTCCGGTTCGGCACCGGTGGCGAGGTCTGCACCGGCAGCGATCCAGGCAGGCAAGCCGCCGTCGAGGATGCGCACGTCGTCCACCCCTGCCCACCGCAGCAGCCACCACGCCCTCGCGGCCGCCGTCGCGCCGGTCGCGTCGTAGACCACCACCGGCTCCCCGTCGCTCAATCCCCAACTGCGCGCGCACTTCTCGAAGGTGACCGGGTCGGGCAACGGATGCCTGCCCCGGGCGGGCGAGGGCGCGGCGGCCAGCTCGGTCTCCAGATCGACGAACACCGCACCCGGGATGTGGCCGTCGAGATAGTGCTGCGGGCCGTTCGGATCGCCCAGCGCCCACCGCACATCGAGCAGATGAATCGTCTTGTCCGCCAGCTCTTCCCGAAGCCGCGCCACAGAGATCAACACCGCGCCCACTACCACTCCTCCCAGCCGCCCCCAACCGATGCCGACACCCTACGCACCCGCCGCGTAACCCGGCACCAGACGGCGCCGACCAGCACGCGTGATTCGGTCCAGGCAGGCCGGTCGCCGAACTGGACCGGCCATCCGCACGTGCGAATCAGTCCAGTTTCCCGGGACTGGCAGGCGACGGCCACCGTTTCGTCGGGCAATATCTCCACAATGTCGCAGGTCCACACCACTGTCCCCGATGTCGCCGACAAACCGGCCGGCATCGCACAACCGCTCGGCGCGGGCGCGATCACCGCACTGGTCGGGTTCACTAGTTCGTTCGCGGTGGTGCTGAGTGGTTTGCGCGCGGTGGGGGCGAGTCCGGCGCAGGCCGCGTCGGGTTTGCTGGTGCTGTGTTTCACGCAGGGCATCGGCATTCTGCTGCTGAGCTTTCGGTATCGGATCCCGATCACCCTGGCCTGGTCCACGCCCGGCGCCGCGCTGCTCGCGAGTACCGGGCTGGTCGCGGGGGGCTGGCCCGGTGCGGTCGCGGCCTTCGCGGTGACCGGCGTGCTGATCGTGATCACCGGCCTGTGGCAACGCCTCGGTTCGCTGGTCGCCGCGATCCCCGTGCCGATCGCGCAGGCGATGCTGGCCGGTGTGCTGCTCCCGCTCTGTCTGGCCCCTGTGCAGGCGCTGGGCACCTCGCCCGCGGTGGTCGTTCCGGTCATCGTGGTCTGGCTCGTGTTGCAGCGGTTCGCCCCCAAGTGGGCGGTACTGGTCGCCTTCGCCACCGCGGCTGTCGGCACCGGCATCGACATCGCCGTCGACCACCGCCACCTCGACCTGCCCGCCATGCTTCCCACGGTCGAATTGACTGCCCCCCAGTGGCATTGGCAAGCCGTCGTCGGCATCGCGATTCCGCTCTACATCGTCACCATGGCCTCCCAGAACATCCCCGGCGTCGCGGTGATGCGCTCGTTCAACTTCCAGGTGCCCTGGCGCCCCGCCATGCTGGTCACCGGTATCGGCACCGTCCTCGGCGCGGCGGCAGGCGGCCACGCGATCAACCTCGCCGCCATCAGCGCCGCCCTCGCTGCCGCCCCCTCCGCGAGCCCCGACCCCAAACGCCGCTGGATCGCCGCCGCCACCGCGGGCGCGAGCTATCTCGTCCTCGGCCTGGCCTCGGCCGCCCTGGTCACCCTTATCGCCGCCGCCCCGGCAGGCACCATCGAGACCGTCGCGGGTCTGGCGCTGCTGGCCACCCTGGCCGCCGCCCTGACCGGCGCCCTCAGCGACCCCACGCATCGCATGGCAGCCCTGGTCACCTTCCTCGTCGCGGCCTCGGGCACCACCCTGTTCGGCATCGGCGGTGCCTTCTGGGCGCTGGTCGCCGGCCTGGTCGTGCGCCGCTTCCTTCCCACCGGCGTCTGACCGTCCGGGGCCGTGTTCGCCGGGTCACGCAGGCCGACGCCGCGAATCGACATGGGTGCTTCCGGCACCGGGGCGTCGTAGCCAGGAATCACTGCAGTCGATCATTCTTCGCAGGGCGGCGACATGACTATGGCCGAGCTGATCCCGCTGCAGACGCTCGGCCGCAATCCGCTCGGCCGCCGGGTGCGCGCGGACCTGTTCGACGCGGCGGAAGCCGAGATAGGCCGGGCGCTCGGTGTCAGCCGCTCCATGGCGCATCTGTCGGCAGCCGGCGGCGCAGTGAACCCCGGCCGGTGCCGCAGCGACTCAGCTCGGACCCGCGAGTCGGTCGAGCAGTGGGCCGGTACGTGGACCGACGAGTTCGCGCATGACCAGGGCCATGTTGGTGCGTTCCACACCGGGGATCTTCAGGATGCGACCTGCGATGCGATAGAGGTCGTCGGCATCGCGGGCGACGATGCGGACGGTGAGGTCGGTGGCGCCGGTCATGCCGCAGACCTCGGTGACCTCGGCGACGTCGGCCAGTTCGTCGACGACAGCGTCGAGTCGGTGCTGGTCGACCACGACCGCGACGAAGGCTGCCAGCGGGTAGCCGAGGGCGCGCGGTTCCACTCGGCGTTCGAAGCTGCCCAGTACCCCTGCGCTGTCCCAGCGAGCCAGGCGCGCCTGCACCGTGTTGCGCGACAGGCCGAGGCGAGCCGCAAGCTCCACACCCGTGGCACGCGGGTTGGCGATCAACTCGCGCAGGAGCCGCGCGTCGGTGGCATCGAGTGTCACGGCGTCGGGTTCGCGACTGGTCATAGAACGCAGTATGACAGCGCTGCACCCCTTGGGAACAGGCATTCTGCTCAGGTGCGCGTGCATCGCTTGCGCACACCGCGTTATCGTGGATGCTGAGTGATACACATCGCACTCAGCGGAGTGGCGTACCTGCATCGGCCCACAAGGCACGGTAGCGAGGAGGCGATCACGATGTCGCAGAAGCAGACCTACCCGGTCCAGCTGGTTCAACCCGACGGCCGCCGGGTGTTCGACAAGGAACACGGCGCGCTGGTCGCCGATATCGATGCCGAGCGGTTGCGGCAGCTGTATCGCGACATGGTGATCACCCGCCGGATCGACGTCGAAGCCACCGCATTGCAGCGCCAGGGCCAACTCGGATTGTGGCCGCCGCTGCTGGGGCAGGAAGCCGCTCAGGTCGGCTCGGCGCGTGCGCTGCACCCCGACGACTACGTCTTCTGCTCCTACCGCGAAACCGCCGTCGCCTACTGTCGCGGGGTCCCGCCCGAGCATCTCACCGCCCTGTGGCGCGGTGTCGCCCACCACTGCTGGGACCCGGACGAGGTCAATATGACCAATGCCAACATCGTCGTCGGCTCGCAGGGCCTGCACGCCACCGGATACGCCTACGCCGCACATCTGGACGGCGCCGATATCGCCACGATCGCCTACTTCGGCGACGGTGCGACGAGCCAGGGCGATATCGCCGAGGCGCTCGGTTTCGCGGCGGCGTGGAGCGCGCCGGTCGTGTTCTTCTGCCAGAACAACCAGTGGGCGATCAGCGAACCGGTCTCGGTGCAGAGCCACACCCCGCTGGTGCGCCGCGCCGATGGCTACGGGATTCCGGGCGTGCAGGTCGACGGCAACGATGTGCTCGCTGTCCTCGCCGTCACCCGCCAGGCCGTCGAACGCGCGCGCACCGGCGGCGGCCCCTCCTTCATCGAAGCGATGACCTACCGGATGGGCCCACACACCACCGCCGACGATCCCACCCGCTACCGCACCGCCGCCGACACCGAGTACTGGAGCCGGCGCGACCCCATCGAACGCGTACGTCTGCTGCTCGATCGCGAAGGCGACCTCGGTGCCGAGTTCGTCCAGCAGGTCACCGACGAAGCCGACGCGGCCGCCGCCCGCCTGCGCACCGCGACGATCGAGATGCCCGATCCCGATCCGGAGCGGATGTTCGACCACGTCTACGCGACCGAGCACCCGCTGATGACCGAAGAACGCCGGCAGTTCTCGGCCTACCTCGCCGAAGGAGCGCAGTCATGATCACCACCTTTGCCGCCGCCCTCAACACCGGTCTGCGCAGCGCGATGGAAGACGACAACAAGGTCGTCCTGCTCGGCGAGGACATCGGCCGGCTCGGTGGCGTGTTCCGGGTGACCGACACGCTGCAGAAGGACTTCGGCGACAACCGCGTCATCGACACACCGCTGGCCGAATCCGGCATCGTCGGAACGGCTTTCGGGATGGCGCTGCGTGGATATCGGCCGGTCGTGGAGATCCAGTTCGACGGGTTCGTCTATCCGGCCTTCGATCAGATCGTTTCCCAGGTCGCCAAGATCCACAATCGCACGGGCGGCATGGTGAAGGTCCCGTTGACGATCCGCATTCCGTTCGGCGGCGGCATCGGCGCGGTCGAACATCATTCGGAGTCGCCCGAGGTGTACTTCGCGCATACCGCGGGCCTTCGCGTCGTCTCACCGAGCACGCCCGCTGACGCGTACTCGATGATCCGCCAGGCCATCGCGCTGGACGATCCGGTCATCTTCTTCGAACCGAAACGTCGCTATTGGGACAAAGCCGACGTAGATTTCGAGAGCGAACCGGATCTGCCACTGCACAAGGCCAGGGTCTGCACCCGCGGCACCGACGCCACCGTCGTCGCCTACGGGGGCACCGTCGCCACCGCGCTCACCGCAGCGAAGATCGCTGCCGAGGAAGGACATTCGCTGGAAGTGATCGACCTGCGCAGTCTCTCGCCGCTCGACGTCGACACGATCGCCGAATCGGTGGACAAGACCGGCAGGCTGATCGTGGTGCACGAGGCGCCCGTGTTCGCCGGGCTCGGCGCCGAGATCGCCGCTCGGGTCACCGAGCGCTGCTTCTACCACCTCGAAGCTCCGGTGCTGCGCGTCGGTGGCTACGACATCCCCTACCCCCCGGCTAAGCTCGAAAAGCACCACCTGCCCGACCCCGACCGCATTCTGGCGGCGGTCGACCGCTGTCTTTCCGCCTGATCCGGCCGGGTCCGGCGGTAGCAGCTCGGACCGCGAAGGGCCACGGAGCAGGCAACCAACAGAGCGTGATGAAAGGTGCCCTCGTGCCGGAACCAGCCGCCGCCGACGACGGTCATGTTCTCGAATTCCGCCTCCCCGATCTGGGCGAAGGCCTGGCCGACGGCGACCTGGTGTCCTGGGCCGTCGCGGTCGGCGACACGGTGGAACTCAACCAGACCATCGCCGAGGTGGAGACCGCGAAGGCGGTGGTCGCGCTGCCGTCGCCGTTCTCCGGGGTCGTGGTGGAACTGCTGGCACAGCCCGGCGACACCGTGCCGGTCGGCGCACCGCTGATCCGGGTGCGCAACGACCTCGAGGTGAGCGCACCGCCGACGGCGCAGCCGCGCACCGATGTGCTGGTCGGCTACGGCCCCGAGGCCGAACCCAGCTCGCGGCGAGGCAAATCCGCGCCGTCGATGGCGTCGAGTACGCCGAGCACCCACCGCGCCGCCGCGACCCCGGCGGCCCGCAAACTCGCGAAGGAACTCGGGATCGATCTGTGGTTCGTCGCCGGTTCGGGCCCGGAGGGCGCTGTCACCGTCGACGACGTGCGCTCGGCCGTGCCGGTCACCCAACCGCGCACTCCGGCCACAACGGGTGCTGCCGCGCCGACGCCGTCGCACGGCCATGTCACCGACGCCGACGGCCTGATCGAGCCGACCGCCCGCGAGCAACGCACCCCCGTCACCGGCATCCGCAAGCGCACGGCCGCCGCGATGCAGGCCAGTTCGCGCACGATTCCGCAGGCGAGCACCTTCGTCACCGTCGACTGCACCGCCTCGATGGAACTGCTCGATCACCTGCGCACCACCGCGTCCTTCGAAGGCCTCACCCTCACCCCGCTGGCGCTGGTCGCGAAAGCGGCACTGGCGGCGATCTCGGAGTACCCGGGGATCAATACTTCCTGGGACGAGCAGAATCAGGAGATCGTCACCAAGCACTATGTGAATCTGGGCATCGCGGTCGCCTCGGATCGAGGGCTGATGGTGCCCAATCTCAAGGAGGCCCAGTCGCTGAGCCTGCGCGAGTTGTGCCGCGAGATCAGCTGGGCGGCCGAGACGGCGCGCTCGGGCAATGCGACTCCCAACGACCTGCGCGGCGGCACTTTCACGATCACCAACGTCGGGGTTTTCGGCGTCGATTCCGGTGTCCCCCTGGTGAACCCGGGCGAGGCCGCGATCCTGTGCCTCGGCTCGATTCGCCAACGCGCGTGGGTGTTCCGCGATGAGCTGGCCGTCCGCTGGGTCACCACCCTGGGACTGAGCTTCGACCACCGTATGGTCGACGGCGAACTCGGCGCCCGCTTCCTGGCCACCACCGCAGGCTTCCTCGAGGACCCGTTGACACTGCTCAGCCGCATCTGAGCGGGCACCCACACAGTCCGATGCGCAGGGGCGGGTATCGCCGCTAGGGTGCGGGGATGGAGACAGCAGGAAAAGTCGCGATCGTCACCGGTGCGGGTGGGGGTATCGGCGCCGCACTCGCCTATCGGCTCGTCGCCGGTGACGCGCGGGTCGTCGTCGCCGACCTCGATGCCGACAACGCGGCGAAAGTGGCGGCAGAGCTCGGCGACAAGGCGATCGCGGTCGGTGGCGACGTGGCCGACGAGCGGGTGGTCGCGGAATCGATAGCCGCCGCCGAACGCGAATTCGGCCCGGTGGACATGTATTTCGCGAATGCGGGCATCGGCGGAGGGCCCGGCCTCGACAGCACCGAGGCACAGTGGGCAGCCACCATCGATGTGAACCTGATGGCCCATGTGCGGGCCGCCAAACTGCTGGTCCCCGGCTGGTTGGAGCGCGGCAGCGGCTACTTCGTCTCCACCGCGTCTGCGGCAGGCCTGCTCACCCAAATCGGTTCCGCGCCTTACTCGGTCACCAAACACGCCGCGGTCGGCTTCG
>JACIXH010000171.1 GCA_014360565.1 Nocardia sp. | reverse complement strand
TCGATCTTCGCGCCCTTGGCGGACTTGTCACCTTCGAGCGCGCGCACGTCGGCCTCGATCGAGGAGGCGGCGGCAATGGTCTTGCCCACCGAATCGTCGATCAGCTGAGCGTGCAGGTGGCGCGCGGAGCGGTTGACCACCAGGCGCGGACGCTCGGTGGTGCCTTCGACCTTCTTACGAAGACGGAAGTGACGGCGGGTCTTCGACAGACGACGCTTCGTCGAAGCATCCTTGCCCAGCGGAATCCGCTTGGCCTTCTGGTTAGCAGTTTGCGCCATGATCACTTACCCGTCTTTCCGACCTTGCGGCGAACGACCTCGCCGGCGTAGCGGATGCCCTTGCCCTTGTACGGGTCGGGCTTACGCAGTCCGTGGATCACAGCGGAGATCTGACCGACCGCCTGCTTGTCGATTCCGGACACCGAGAACTTGGTGGGCGATTCCACCGCGAAGGTGATGCCTGCCGGGGCCGTGATCGGCACCGGGTGGCTGTAGCCGAGGGCGAACTCGAGGTTCGAACCCTTGGCCTGAACGCGGTAACCGACGCCGAAGATTTCCATCTTCTTCTCGTAGCCCTTGGTGACACCCTCGATCATGTTGGCGATCAGGGTGCGGGAAAGGCCGTGCAGCGAACGGTTCGCGCGCTCGTCGTTGGGACGAGCAACCTCGAGCTCATTGCCTTCACCCTTGGTGACGACGATGGGCTCGGCCACGGTGTGGGAAAGGGTGCCCTTGGGCCCCTTGACCGTGACAACCTGGCCGTCGATGTTGACGTCGACGCCGGCCGGAATCTCGATGGGCTTCTTACCAATACGCGACATTAGTCCAGACCTCCCTTACCAGACGTAGGCGAGGACTTCGCCCCCGACGCCCTGTTTGGCCGCTTGCCGGTCGGTCAGCAGACCGGTCGACGTGGAAATGATCGCCACGCCGAGGCCGCCGAGGACCTTGGGCAGGTTGGTGGACTTCGCGTACACACGCAGACCCGGCTTCGAGACGCGACGCAGGCCCTGCAGGCTGCGCTCACGGCTGGGGCCGTACTTCAGATCGACGACGATGGCCTTGCCAACGGTCGCGTCTTCGGTGCGGTAATCGGCGATGTAGCCCTCACGCTTGAGGATCTCGGCGATGTTCACCTTGATCTTCGAGTGGGGCGCCTTCACCTGATCGTGGTACGCCGAGTTGGCGTTGCGCAGACGCGTCAAGAAGTCTGCGATCGGATCAGTCATGGTCATGGTTAGACCTCGACACCTTTCTCGCTGCGGTTCCCATACAACATCTCCCGCGCGCTCGCGCGCAGGTGACCGTGGGCCTACAACAATTCGGCTGGTCCGGTCGGCACTTACCGACCGGATGAGTTCTCTTGCGAGCTCTCGGCGCCTGGCACGGTCCCACCCGCGCCGAGGCGCGCAGCGGACACAGATCTGCCCAGGCAACCGGTCTAGTGTAGGCAATGCCGTGGTCAGGACCAAACCCGGGGGGCGGCGAACCAGGGCGATATCGGTCACGCAGCGGTGTGATCCGCCGTCGCGCCCGTCTTGTACGTGATCAGGATCGCCGAGGCCGAGACGCCGGCGGCAACGATCAACATCATCTCACCACCCACCACGATGCTCATCGAGCCGCCGAGCAGGGCGCCGGCCGCGAAGGCCGCGTACTGCAGGCCGTAGCCGAGCCAATCGCGCGAACTACCACCGCTGACATGACTTTCGATGCCCTGGCTCAGTTTCACGACCGTTCCGGTGGCATAACTCAGCGGCACACTGACCTCGCCGTTCTTGACGAAGGCGGTGTTGAGCGCGCCCACCGCGAAGGCGACGAACGCGATCGGGACGAACCCCACCTCCTGCCCGCCGCTGCGGTCGATGGCGTAGTCGACGACCGCGGCCACCGCGAGCGCGACGGTGGTCACGACCGACGCGCCGTAGTGACCGCTGCGCCACCACCGCCGTCGGAGCATCGAGGCCACGAACACGCCGAGCCCGAACGAGAAAAGGAGCGTGATGGCCCCGATGGCCAGCAATTTATCGTTGTCGAACCAGCCGAGAACGGCTCGCTCAGTATTACCGGTCATAAATGTCACGAAATACCCGGCAGAATGCGTGTACGCGGCCGCGCCGATAAATCCCGCCAATATCGAAAGAAATGCGACCATCGGCATCGCGCCTGCGGGAATCCCACGTAGCGGCGCCCGGTGGGCCACGTCACGCGCCTTGTTCACTGTGGTCAGGGTCACGAATTCACATCCTCTGCATTCGTCGGCAAGGGATCGACACTGACGCCCATTTACATCCCGCATTG
Source organism: Nocardia sp. (assembly GCA_014360565.1). GTDB lineage: Bacteria > Actinomycetota > Actinomycetes > Mycobacteriales > Mycobacteriaceae > Nocardia. The sequence goes on along the minus strand of JACIXH010000171.1, from coordinate 11,582 downwards.
TCTCGCGGTGCTCCCGACAGTAGCGGCGAAAGAAATGGCCGACCAGCGTGAAGATCACATTCTCGGGAAAGACACAGGAAAATCAGGAGCCGGTAATGCTGCGGTAACCGAACAATTCGAAATCAATTCAGAATGCAGCGGCACGAAGACCTCGGGTCACCTGCGGCGATGCCGCCGACACGCGCGCCCGCGGATCGAATCGCGTTGGATACCAACTATTTTGCGTTCGTGAGCGCTGCTCACGAGTGTGGTAGCTTCGCGAGGTTCGTCGGATCTGCGCAGGAGGCTCGGCCGTTGTCTTCCCACCGTGCATGCCGCCGGGGCTCGGCCTATCTGCTCGCCGTACTGCTCGGGATCGGCGCGCTCGCCGCGCCCGCGCGCGCTGCGGCCGATCCCTATGTCGACCAGCTCGCCGACGCGGCGGCCACGCCGACGCTCGGATGGACAGGTTGCGGCGAGGGATTCGAGTGCGCAACGGCTCAGGTGCCGCTGGACTACAACCACCCGCAGGCCGCGCAGATCGAGCTGGCGGTCATCAAGTTGCCCGCGTCCGATCCGGGGCGGCGCATCGGAACGTTGTTCGTCAACTTCGGCGGGCCCGGCCCGTCCGGCGTCGACCGCCTCCGTGAACGCGGCCGATGGCCGTGGCTGTTCTCCGACGAGCTGCGCGCACGGTTCGACCTGGTGTCCTGGGACCCGCGCGCGGTCTCGCGCAGCGCGGGCACGCAGTGTTTCGCCGGCGCCGACGAGCAGTCCGCCTACCTCGGCACGTTCCCCGGCACCCCCACCGACCCGCGTGACGAGCCCGCGTTCTTCGCTGCCGCCGCCGATATCGCCGCACGCTGCGCACAGCACGCGGGCCCGATCCTGCACCATGCCTCCACCGCGAACACCGCCCGCGACCTCGACCTGTTGCGTCGCGCGGTCGGCGATCAGGCCCTGACCTACCACGGCATTTCCTACGGCACCCAGGTCGGCGCGATCTACGCGAACATGTTCCCCGGCCGGGTCCGCGCGATGGCGTTCGATGGTTCCCTCGACTTCGAGGGCAATGTCAACGGCCACGGCTCCGACGGCGTGAACCTCCCACTCGACACCCGCCAAGGGGTAGCGGCCGGCATCGCCGAAACCTTCGACACGTTTCTGCGCGAGTGCTCCGCCGCCGGACCAGGCTGCGCGTTCGCCGCGGGCGACCCGAAACTCAAATGGATCGCACTCGCCGAACGAGCCCGCATCGCGCCGATCACCGTCGGCGACACCCCGTGGACCTTCTCCCAGATCGTCAGCGCCGCAGGCAGCCTCTCCCGCCCCGAGACCTACCCCGACCTGGCGATTCTTCTTCAAAACCTGTTCGACTCGGCCACGGTCCTGCCTCACCGGACCCCGGACAGGGTTTTCTCGAGCGAGCACCCGGCCAATCGCGTCGAGGCCTTCTACACGATCCAATGCTCGGACAGCGCCGTCCCCACCGACCCCGACGTCTACAGCCGAGCTGCCGCCGCCGAAGACCTACACTCGCGCTACTTCGGCCGGATCGCCGTCTTCAACGCCACCCCCTGCGCCTTCTGGCAGGCCGAGGACCATGACCGCTACACCGGCCCGTGGAACCGCGAAACCGCGGCCCCGATCCTCGTCCTCAACAGCCGATACGACCCAGCCACTCCCCTGGCAGGCGCCAAAGCCGGTGCAGCCCAACTGAAGCAGGCCCAAGTAGTCGTCATCGAAGGCGCGGGCCACAGCTCGATGTATGTCCAGAGCACATGCGCCGAACACCTCAAACGCGACTACTTGTTCACCGCGCAACTTCCGCCCGCAGGCGTCAGCTGCGGAATCGACCGTTCACCGTTCGCATGACCGGTCGCCCGTGGGACTGCCCCGCCTCACTGTGAGGTGCGCTCGTTCAGGAAATCGCGCAGTTGCTCCGCACCTGGGCCATAGTGCATGTGCACCCCCGAGGCGTAGAAGGTCGCCACGTCCACGCCCTGCCCGACGAGGTCGACGAGCTCCTCGAGTCGCGTGGAATCCACCAGCGCGATCACGGCATCGACAACCTCGCGAACATCACCGGCCTTGATGGCCTCGACCAGCGCGCTACGCCGAGCGTCGACCTGGTTCGGCACTCCGAGCAGCGCGGGATCGGTTTTCGGCACGTCGGTGAAGAACCCGGCCGCCGCCTCGGCGAGATCGAGACCGATCGGGACCAGACCCGTCAGCTCGGCACTGGCCCCGGCGGAGTCGCCGTCGTTCAGCAATTCGGCAGCGCGCCAACCTACTTCCTGGATCAACCCGATGTCGTTGGCGATCCGGATCATGTCCAGCCGTGACAGCACCTCGGCGACCAGCGCTACGGCCATGGTCAGCCCGGTGGGATCGAGGATCGCTGCCGCGCCGAGAATGTCGGAGATCAGTCCGAAGTCGACACGGGCGACCATCGCGATCGCCGGGGCGAACAAGTTGTTGAGCTCACCACTGAGCTGATGGGCCGAGCGGACATCGCCCGCCGCGATCGCGTCGGGCAGCTGCGCGAAACAGTCCATGATGCGGGGCACGGCCGCGGCCAGCTGCATCACGCCGGTGCCGATATTGGTGATCTGGTCGATGATCACGTTCGGCTGGAGCAGTTTCAGGATCTGCGTTCCGGCCGACAGTGTCGTCTCGTCGAGCCCGAGCAGCGGCGCGAGTTCCGAGGCGAGCTGATGGACGAGCGGCGCCAATGCGTCGCGAAGGCCGACGACCGCGGCGCCCACCGCACCGTCGATGCCACCGTCGAGGAAACGCTGTGCGGCGCCGGCCAATTCGGTGGTCGCGGCGAGAGCGGCATCGATGTCCATCTGGTCGAGCACGTCGAGGATGGCCAGCGCCGCCGACTCCGGCGAACCGGCCGCGGCCGCCCGCAGTTGGTCGCGTGCGGCCGGGAATTTCTGCACGAACGCGAGCAGTTCCCGCAGCGGGCCCAGGACTGCGGCGAGCGAGTTCGCCTCGTTCCCGATCTCGGCGACCTCGGCGGTGGCGCCGGCAGCGCTGGACGCGGAGTCGACGGCCAACGACTCGGTACTGTCGGTGAGCGCGGAGATCGTCGGATTCATCCCGGCGAGCGCACCGCTGGACAGCTCCGAGACCAGCGACCGCGAAAGCTCTCCGGCAAACGCGGGCAGATCGGCGTTGCCGGAGAAGACCTGGCCGATTGCGGCCAGGAACGGTTGTGCCCCTTCACGAATCGAGCAGTACAGGTCGCCGTCCAAGCAGATCGTGCGCACCACCGAAGACAGCAGGCCGAAGCCGCCGGGCCGGATGCCCGCGAGGCCGCGCCCCGGCGCGTGTGGGCCCAGCGCTGTGGTGCTGCTCGGATCGCGTTTCGGATCGGCCAGCAGGCCTACCCCGATGACCCGATCCGCCGAGATCGGGCCACGGCCGTTGCCGATGTCGGCCGCGATGTCGCCCGCTCCGTCAGCACCCTGGCTGTAACCGGCGATCATGACCTTTGTCGAGGCACACAGCCCGCTCAGCATCTCGCGCAGCGCAGCGAGCAGGGTGTCCTTGGATTGGCTGTAGGTCAGTCCCTGATCGAAAGCCGAAGCGGCATAGGGCACATACCGTACGTCGATGTCGTCGCCGAGAGCGGCTTCGAGACCGTTGCCCACCGGCGCGAGCATGCCGATCGCCACGCCGGGGTCGGCCGAGGCCGTCGTTTCCCATGTGCCCGGTGCCATCAAGGCCGTGAACGGAGCGCATCGGCTCGGCTGCTGCGCCGAAACCCGACCCGCTTGAACGCCCATCACCGCGCACAGCACCACCATGACCAGCGCGATCGCCTCGGCGGCAGGCACGACGGTGGATCTGGGCGCGATGGAACGGCGGTAGGCCACGGATTGAAACAATAGCATTTCACTTCTTGTCCGCAGCCCGACCGCCTCCCGAGCGATACCCAGCCGCTCCGTCGAAGACTAGGTCAAAAGGCAGAGCAGGTCGTAGAGCGGAGGCTTCTCGACGCTCCCGGTAGCGAACAGCAGTTGCGCGATCGGCGAACAGACCAGTGCGGCATTCGAAGAACCCGAGTCGGACTGCGAAGAACCCGAGCCGCCTTGCGAGGAGCCCGACTCCGCGATCGGCGCGGACTGCACGGGAGTAGCGGAGGCGACGGCCGGCGCCCCGATGATCACGCAGGACATAGCTGCGACTGTGACGAACTTCTTCATGCGCTCAGCGAACACCACAGCTCGAAGACGTGGAGTGAAATGCCAACATTTCATCGATACTCGTGACAGCACACAATCTCACGCGACGAAAACCCACCGACCTCACCTGAGCTCGGCGAACCGTTCGGACGAGGCTCCGAAACGCACAGAGACACGGACTTCGCTCGGAAGTCCGTGTCTCTGTTCGATATTCGCCTAGGCGGCAGATGCGCTCACAGGGAGCGCAGGCTCACCAGGAGCTCTTGTGCACGCCCGGCAGCTCGCCACGGTGGGCCATCTCGCGGACGCAGATGCGGCACAGGCCGAACTTGCGGTAGACCGCGTGCGGGCGACCGCAACGCTGGCAGCGGGTGTAGGCGCGGACCGCGAACTTCGGCTTGGCCTCGGCCTTGATGCGCAGTGCTTTCTTAGCCATGTGCTCAGTTCTCCTTGAACGGGAAGCCGAGGTGCTTCAGCAGCGCGCGGCCTTCTTCGTTGTTGGTCGCGGTGGTGACAACCGTGATGTCCATACCGCGCGGGCGGTCGATGGAATCCACGTCGATCTCATGGAACATCGACTGCTCGCTGAGGCCGAACGTGTAGTTGCCGTTGCCGTCGAACTGCTTCGGCGACAGGCCGCGGAAGTCGCGGATACGGGGCAGCGCGATGGAAACGAGACGGTCCAGGAACTCCCACATACGGTCGCCACGAAGGGTGACCTTCGCGCCGATCGGCATGCCCTCACGCAGCTTGAACTGCGCGATGGACTTGGTGGCCTTGCGGATCTCGGGCTTCTGGCCGGTGATCAGCTCGAGGTCCTTGACGGCACCGTTGATCAGCTTCGCGTCACGGGCGGCGTCGCCGACACCCATGTTCACGACGACCTTGACGACGCCGGGGATCTGCATCACGTTGGCGTACTCGAACTCGCCGTTCAGCGCGTCCTTGATCTCGGCGCGGTAGCGCGCCTTCAGCCGGGGCTGAGTCTGCTCAGAAGTAGTCATGTTCAGATGTCCTTCCCGTTTTTACGGGAGATCCGGACGCGCTTGCCGGACTCTTCGTCGGTGCGGTAGCCGACGCGAGTCGGGTTACCGTCGGAGTCGACGATCATCACGTTCGAAACCTGGATGGGGGCTTCCTGAGTGACGATGCCACCCGAGGAAGCGCCACGCTGGTTCGCGGAATCAGCGACGTGCTTCTTGATGCGGTTCACGCCTTCGACGAGAACCTTGCCGGTCGCCGGGAAGGCCTGAATGACCTTGCCCTTGGCGCCCTTGTCCTTGCCCGAAATGACGAGCACGGTGTCACCCTTGTGCACCTTCATAGTCAGAGCACCTCCGGGGCCAGCGAAACGATCTTCATGAAGCGCTTGTCACGCAGCTCACGGCCGACCGGGCCGAAGATGCGGGTGCCACGAGGATCGTTGTCCGGCTTGATCAGCACGGCAGCGTTCTCGTCGAACTTGATGTAGGAGCCGTCCGGACGACGACGCTCCTTGACGGTGCGAACGACGACAGCCTTGACGACGTCGCCCTTCTTCACGTTGGCGCCGGGGATGGCGTCCTTCACGGTGGCGACGATGATGTCACCGATACCGGCATAGCGACGCGACGAGCCACCGAGCACGCGGATGCAAAGGATTTCCTTCGCTCCGGTGTTGTCGGCGACGCGCAGTCGCGACTCCTGCTGAATCACTTCAGCACCTCCTGGACCTGGATGTATACGTACGCCGGATTGCCGACCCGACGCACATGGTCAGTCACCCTCCGGACGCGCGCCTGCCAGCGGTTTTCCTCCACCACTGGGGGTTCGCTGCCGGATTGCGAGGGCATAGCTCCCGCAGGCAACCGTTCTAGTGTAGGTGAGGCTCTAGGGTTACCCCAACTCGGGTGCCTAGGCCAGCCGGTTCACGGCCGCCTCGCTCAACGCGCGGGTGAACTGGAGGTAGCGAGTTCTGAACCGCGGTCAGCTGTCGCCGGACTCATCCTCGATCTCGGCCACGATATAGCGCCCCGACGCGAACTCCGGTTCGGCCGGCGCCTTGCCATCGGTGCTGGTAATCCAGGCAAAATCGATATACGCGTGGTCGGACAGGCCGTCGAAGGCGGCGAGAGAGACTTCGGCAGTACCGCCGCTCGGAAGCGGGACTGACCCCTGGAATCCGCCGAACTGCTCTCGCCATTGCGCGAGCGTTCGCCCACCCGGCCGATCGGGCATCTCCCGCAGTACCTTCTCGTCGTAGTGCACGACACTCGCTACAATCCACGTTTTCGCCACGACATCCCCCTCGTCACTGTTCCAAGATCCTACCGGCCCCATACAGACCGAGCAGTCCGAAGGCCTGAGTGTCGATCCGAAGCCGCCATCACCTTCTCCGGCAGGCCTCCTGACGACAGCGGCCGAGCAAGGCCCGATCAGGGCTTCGCTCGGCTACTACGTCGAATTCTTCGGCTTGGATCGGCTGTACAGCGGCTGGAGAATTCGGCGGGGTAGCGGCCGTGTGACCGCGACCCCGCCGAAGACGACCTCAGGCCGGGTGAACTGGATTCCCGACAAGCATCGGGGTCGATTCAGTTGCCCAGCGGTGCCAACTGCCACGGACCGGTGCCGTCGAGGGTGAGCACCTGAGTGTGATGCCGGTCGACGGTGCTTCGGTGCGCGACGCTGAACAGGATGGTGTCCGGCGCCTCGGTACGGACCAGGGAGTACAGCGAGTGTTCGAGCCCCTCGTCGACCGAAGAGGTCGCCTCGTCGAGGAAGACCGCCTTCGGGCGGATCAGGAGAATACGCGCGAACGCGAGCCGCTGCTGCTCACCGGGCGAGAGGATCTTGGCCCAGTCCGCTTCCTCGTCGAGACGGTCGACGAGATGGCCGAGGTGCACCTTGCCGAGGACCTCGCGCAGCGTCGTGTCATCCACGGTCGGATGATCGAGAGTCTTGTCGAGAGCAACGGGCGAATCCGCCGGCGCGCCCGCGGGTAGCGCCGGGTAGCAGACCGCGGTACGGAGATCACCGAGCGGGATGTAGGGCACCTGGGACAGGAACAGCGTCGCGGTGCCTGCGGGCCGCCGGAATTCACCGTCGGAGTACGGCCACATCTCGGCGAGCGCGCGCAGCAGCGTCGTCTTGCCCGCACCCGAGGATCCCTTGACGACCAGTGCGTCGCCGGGTGTCATACGCAGGGAAAGCCCGTCGATCATGGGTTCGCCGGTCGGACGGTTCACATCGATCTTGTCGAGGGACACAGCGTCATCGAGGTCGGCGACCGTCAGCTTGTCCAGTTCGCGAGACTGCTCGTCGGCCTGTACAAGACCCTCGAGACGGATGACCGCGGCGCGGTAGCCGGCGAACTCGTCGTAGGACTCACGGAAGAACGACAGCGAGTCGTGGACCTCACCGAAAGCACGGGCGGTCTGGTCCAGATCGCCGAGGGTTACCTTGCCCTCGAAGAAGCGGGGCGCCTGCAGCAGGTAGGGGAAGATGACGGCGGACTGATTCACCGTGAGGTTCCAGCTGTCGAACTTCAGCTTTCGGAACACGATCGACCACGCGGTCCTGATCACCGAGGCGAACCGGGTCAGCAGACCGGTGCGCTCCACCCGCTCGCCCCGGTAGAAGGCGACATTCTCCGCGCCGTCGCGAACCCGGACCAACGAGTAACGGAAGTTGGCCTTCACACGCTCGTACAGGAAGTTGAGCTTGATCAACGGGTGGCCGATCCAGAACGCGACCAATGTCGTGAGCAGCACGTACACGATCACGAGCACGAGCATCGCGCGCGGGATCTCGAACCCGGCGACGGTCATCGGGCCCGACAACTCCCACAAGACCTGCGTGAACGAGACCACCGACAGGACCGCTTTCACCGCGCCCATCGACAGCGACTGCGACTGCAAGGTAAAAGTCGGGATGTCCTGCTCGATACGCTGATCGGGGTTGTCGATCGAGTCATCGATGAACCGGCTCCGATAATAGGAACGATCCTTCAGCCAGTCGGTGGTCACGCGCTCGGTGAGCCACACACGCCAGCGGATATCGAACCATTGCCCGGCGAAGTAGTCGATGAGCGATCGCACGACGTGGATGATCGCCAGAATCGCGAACAGCACCATCGAGGTCCAGAAGGCGGCCTTCGCGTCTTCGAGGGCGGGAGTGTCGCCCTGTGCGAGCGCGCCCGCACCTCGTTGCAACGCCGTGAACATGTCGTTGCCCCAATAGGTGAACAGCACCGACAGCCGCACTTGGAGCACCGTCAACAGGATCAGCGCGAGCACGAACAGGTTCGTCGTCCAAGCTCGGCGGCCGCGGAAGTAGTCCCCGCTCACTCGCCAGAACTGCCGACCCCATTTGGTGAACCGCAGGAGCAAACCGACAACGAGGACGAACACGAGCACGGTCACCGGAAACGCGATTGCGGTCCATTTGATCGTCTCGAATAGTTCGTTGCCCCAGTCCCTAGATGTTTTCACCGAGCTCCCAATCCCCTGCCGACGCGCCGAAATTCGCGCAGTCTAACCCGGAGCCCGCACCCGCGCCCGACATGCGACCCACGCCTTCGACCATCGGGTTACCACCGATAAGTGACGTAGGTTAGCCTAGGCTGACTTATGCTGGAACTTGCTCTACGGAGGGTGCACCCCATGACGACTGTTCGGACTTCGCGCGGCTGGCGACGCGCGGCGCTGACCGCGCTCGCCGGTGCCCTCGCCTTCGGTGTCGTCGCCTGCGGTTCCACCGATCAGGAGTCCGCCGAGGGCGAAGCGGTGACCATCACCCACGCCCGCGGTGAGACCACCGTCCCCGGCACCCCGAAGAAGATCGTCGCCCTCGGCAACCAGTGGCTCGACAGCTCCCTCGCCCTCGGCGTGGTGCCCGTCGGCTACATCGACAACGTCTCCGCCGTCTCCAAGAGCACCCCGCCGTGGACGCCGGAGTCCCTGAAGTCGGCCACTGCGCTCAACACCACCGGCAGCATCGCCGAGCAGGTCGCCGCGCTGGAGCCGGACCTGATCCTGGCCGACCCCTTCATCGCCGACCAGAAGACCTATGACGATCTGTCCAAGGTCGCCCCGACCCTGCCCGCGCTGACCAAGGATGCCGTCACCCCGTGGCAGGACCAGGTCGCCGCGCTCGGCAAGGTGCTGCACAAGGAGTCCGACGCGACCGCGGTGATCAAGAAGGTCGACGACAAGATCGCCGCCATCTCCACCGCCAACCCCGGCCTGAAGGGCAAGACCTTTGCCAGCACCTGGCTCGCGAGTCCCGCGCAGCTCATGGTGCTGACCGACCCCAACGACGGCTCGGCCAAGGTCTTCACCGCACTCGGCATGGGCATCCCGGCCAACCTCACCGCGCTGCCCGCCAACCAGGGCCGCCTGGCGCTGTCGCCGGAGAAGGTCGACGAGCTCACCGCCGACCTGCTGCTGGCCGGCTACTCCCCCGGCCTCGACGAGAAGTACCGGCAGCTGCCGGGGTACGGCGAGCTGCCGTCGGTGCGCAAGGGCTCGGTGGTGTTCCTGACCACGCAGGAGATCAGCGCGATCAACCAGCCCACCGCGCTGTCGGTGCCGTACATGCTGGACAAGCTCGAGCCCGCGTTCGCCGCCGCCGCGAAATAGGCTCTGCCCCACCGGTTCTACCCCGAGGATTTCATCGTGCTCGCCTCCGCTTACCCCGCCCAGACCCGATTCGCCCTGCGTGCGGGCGTCACCTGCCTGACGACGCCCGCCGGCGCGGTGCTGCTCAATCCGCCGCGCAACGAGAAGCTGACCGGCCTGGGCGCGGGCGCGCTGCAAGCGCTGAAAACCCTGAACCAGGGCCCGGCGACCGCGGCGGAAATGGCGACCGCGGCAGCGGGCGACGACATCACCGCCCTGATGCGCAAGCTCACCGACGGCGGCTGGCTCTCGGTGACCGTCCGCGACGGCGGCCGTGACCTCTACAGCATCCGCCCCTTCGCCGACCCCGTCCCCCGCCCCGAAGCGGCCTTGCCCACCTGGTCGGCGACACTGTCGAAATTCGCTGTCCTGCATCGTGACAACCAGGGTTTCGTGCTCGAACACCCTCGCGCGTGGTGCGATCTGCGCATCCACGACCCGCGCCTGCTCGCCCTGCTCGACGGCCCCCTCGCCGCCGATTCACCGGTGCCCGCCGCCGTGAAGACCCAGTTCATGGCCGACCTACAGTGGTGCGGTTTCCTGGTCGACGGCGACGAGGAGGAGCGCGAGTTCACCACCCGCTCCTGGAACACCCCCGACCTGTGGTTCCACCGCCGCAGCACCCTCGGCGCCCGCACGGTGACCTGGGACGACTTCGGCCCCACCCGCTGGGCCGACGGCCAGTTCCCCGAATTGCCGTTGCGCCGTGCGTCGTTCGACGGCGAACCGGTCGCCCTGGCGAAGCCCGACCTCGTGTCGCTGCGCGTCTCCGACCCGAGCCTCGCCGCCACCATCGAAGACCGCGTCTCCACCCGCGCCTTCGACGACGCCGCCCCCATCACCTCGGTTCAGCTGGGCGAATTGCTGTTCCGCACCGCCCGCACCCGCGAGGACGGCTCCCGCCCCTACCCCTCCGGCGGCGGCGCCTACGAGCTAGAGATCTACCCCGTGGTGCGCAATGTGGCAGGCCTGGAAAACGGCATGTACCACTACGATTCGGCCGACCACGCCCTGCGCCTCGTAGCCCCCACCGAGTCCCCCGCCGTTCAGAAACTCCTCAAAGCGACTTCCGCAACCTTGGCAGGCGGCGCGCAACCCCAAGTCATGCTACTGGTCTCGGCCCGCGCGGGCCGGGTCATGTGGAGCTACGAACAGGTCGCCTACGCCAATATCCTCAAACACGTCGGCGTCCTCATGCAGACCGTCTACCTCACCGCCACCGCGATGAATCTCGGCGTCGTCGCCCAGGGTTACAGCGACACAAGCGCTTTCGCCGCTGCCACCGGCTTGGACGAACTCGAAGAGTGCAACGTCGGCAGCATCATCGTCGGCTCCCCCACTCGCTGACCCGCGTCCGACGGTCTTTCGACCGCGCGCCTGCTTCCGAAAGGGTGCCCAAACGATCGCTTGGGCACCCTTTCGCACGGAAGTCCCTGGCCAGAGCGGCAACTCGTCAGTTGCTAGTGCGCACGGGAGTGTGTAGCGTCACACGAACAAGAACGGCCGCCCGGTGAGCTACCAACTCACCGAACGGCCTGGGTACGAAACAGACAACAGCTGTTCGCACCGTGGGATGAAATCCTACATGCAACGGCTCGGCGCACCCTGCGCCGGGCTTTCGTCGTTTCATGGGTGAGTTCTGCCCTGACGACGGGCTACCTGTGTCGTGTCCCGGGCCCCTGGCCGCTCCTGACGGTCGTTATCGGAGAGCCCGACCGAGGGACAGACAACCCTGACACCCAGCCTCCTG
>JACIXH010000170.1 GCA_014360565.1 Nocardia sp. | reverse complement strand
CGACGCCGCGGCGTATGGTCGATCTTGTCGTTCGATGGGACAACGCGCCACACGCCGCGATCGGGTTCTTGTTGCGACGTCACAACCGGAGCCGACTACGGTTGAGCCTGTCATCACCACCGCGGGGCACGCCCCAGTCTGTCGAGGAGCGCGACGATGAGCACTGAGTCTGTCGGGAAGCGGCACCACGTCGTGGTGATCGGTTCCGGGTTCGGCGGTTTGTTCGGTACCCGGCATCTGCGCAGAGCCGATGTCGACGTCACGCTGATCTCCAAGACCTCGACCCACCTGTTCCAGCCGCTGCTCTACCAGGTGGCCACCGGCATCCTCTCGACCGGTGAGATCGCCCCGGCCACCCGCCTCGTGCTGCGCAAGCAGAAGAACGCGCAGGTCCTGCTCGGCGATGTGATCGATGTGGACCTGGCGAACAAGAAGGTCACCTCGCGACTACTCAACCGCGACACCGAAACCCACTACGACAGCCTGATCGTCGCCACCGGCGCCCAGCAGTCGTACTTCGGCAACGACCACTTCGCCACGTACGCGCCCGGCATGAAGACGATCGACGACGCCCTCGAGTTGCGCGCGCGCATCCTCGGCTCGTTCGAGCAGGCCGAGCTGGCGACCACCCAGGAAGAGCGCGACCGCCTGATGACGTTCATCGTCGTCGGCGCGGGCCCGACCGGCGTGGAGCTGGCCGGTCAGATCGCCGAACTCGCCGACCGCACCCTGGACGGCACCTTCCGCACCATCGACCCCCGCGACGCGCGCGTCATCCTGCTGGAGGGCGCGGGCGCGGTACTCGGCCCGATGGGCCCCAAGCTGGGCGCCAAGGCGGCCAAGCGGCTCGAGAAGATGGGCGTGGAGATCCAACTCAACGCCATGGTCACCGATGTCGACGCGCACGGTGTGATCGTCAAGGACGCCGACGGCACCACCCGCCGGATCGAGGCGGTGTGCAAGGTGTGGTCGGCGGGCGTGCAGGCCAGCCCGCTGGGCAAGATGATCGCCGAACGCTCGGAGGGCACCGAGGTCGACCGGGCCGGGCGCGTGATCGTGGAGCCCGACCTCACCGTCAAGGGTCATCCGAACGTGTTCGTGGTCGGCGACCTCATGTCGGTGCCCGGTGTGCCAGGTCAGGCACAGGGCGCCATCCAGGGTTCGACCTACGCGGCCAAGGCGATCAAGGCCGGGCTCAAGGGCCAGACACCCGAGCAGCGCGCACCGTTCAAGTACTTCAACAAGGGCTCGATGGCCACGATCTCGCGCTTCGACGCGGTCTGCCAGATCGGCAAGCTCGAGTTCAGCGGTTTCCTGGCCTGGCTCGCCTGGCTGGCACTGCACCTGTACTACCTGGTCGGCTACCGCAGCCGCATCGTCACGGTGATCGGCTGGTTCGTGTCCTTCCTCGGCCGCAACCGCGGGCAGATGGCCGCCACCGAGCAGTGGATCTTCGCGCGGCTCGCGATCGAGGAGGTGAACGCCGATCAGGCCGAAGCCAGAGAACTGGCGGCCGACGTGGGCGCACCCGCGGGCACCGCGGAGCCGCGCAAGATCGGCTGACGCAGCATATTCGAAAGGCCGGGTGGTTCCGTGAACCACCCGGCCTTCGTCGTCCCGGTTTCCTGCCCGCGGACCGGCATTGCGGGTTGCCGACGTTTCGGACCCATCCGAGTCGAGCACCGGTCCGAATGTCGGAGGTCATATGTGTGACCAATCCCCCCGATGAAAGGTGATCTATGGCGACGGGGAAACACAGGGCGCCGAGCCCGCAGCGACAGAAGGTAGGTTCGGTCGTCGCAGCCGGAGCGGTACCCCTGGTCATGGCCCTGATCGGCACGGGCACCGCGAATGCCGATCCCGCGCAGGCGGCGGTGACGCAGCCCGAACAGCAGCCCGCACCGGAGTACGACGCGGTCGCGCCCAATGCCGCCCCTTACGTGACCGCGCCGAAACCCGCGAACACGCGCAGCTCGCTGCAGTGGTCACGCACGGGGCCGGAGACCGATTACCTGTCTCCGGTCGGCCCGCTGCATCTGCCGACCGCGGTGGCGCCGGTTCCGCCGATCCTGCCGCCGCCGGGCCAGTTCCGCTTCGGTGACCAGCAGGTTCCGGTGCCGGACTTCGTGCCGGTCGACACCTCGATCCAGATCAACGACGCCGCGGCCACCACCGAGGCCAATCTGGCAACGTTCCTGGACTCGGTCGGACTCAAGCGCAGCCGCTCGGACCGGATCGCCTCCGAGACACTCGGTTCGGCGGCCAGAGGCGCGGCAGTCGGTTCCACCGTGGCGATCCCGTTCGCGATGATGGCCAGCACGGGCGGCGCGGTGGCCGGCCTCGTCGCCGGAATCCCGTTCGTGCCCATCGGTTTGGTCGCGGGCCCGATCCTGGGCGGCATGGCCGCGTACATGGCCGTGTCGATCCCCATCACGGTTGTCGGCGCCGGCATCGGCGCGGCAGTGGGTGCTGCGGATGCGTTCCTCGCACCGCCTCGTGGGATGGTTCCCGAGGCCGCCGACAGCGAGGCCGAGCTCGTCAACGCTTGATCGAATGCCCAGCGGTGGGGGTCGGGATCTTTCGCCCGGCTCCCACCGTCTTTTCCTCAGCTATCCCTTCGCGAGCGCCGGTGGGCGCAGCCGGCTGCCCGTGCGGGTGGTGAGCGAACCGCCCGCGGCCAGCGGTAGTCGCACCTCGTCCACGGTGGCCGACCAGGCAGGACGGTCGTCGGGATAGACCAGTTCGCTGTCGAGGGCACGGGCCGCGCCGAGCCGATCATCGGTCGAGGCACCCGACCCGAGCTCCAGCCGGTGCCGCAGCAACGGCATCTCGCCCAGATCGGCCAGCAGGTCACCGCGCCAGCCACCGCCGTGCTCGCCGCTGCGGCCCACTTGCACCCGCTCACGCAGCCGCAGGCGCGCATCGGGCGCCACCTGAACCGTGGTCACGACGTGATGGTGTGCGCCGCCCGCCACGATCGTGGGTTCCGGATCGAAATCCAGCTCGGCTCCTTCGCCGATCTCGAAGTGCCAGTGCGCGTTCGACACCATCGTGTCCGCGCCCGGCAGGGCGATCGTCGCCGCTACCGAACGAACCACCAGTCGCGCGCCGGGGCGCACGACGATGGTGATGTGGAGTTCGTCCCCGCCGAGCGGGGTCGCCGCGGTACCGATCAGGTGCACGGTGTCGATGCCGGTGTGCCGTCCGGCCAGGCCGCCGACCGCGTCGATGCGGGGCAGGCCCCCGGGTGCGGCGACGATGCTCAGTTCAGTGCGCAACGCCGGTGGCCGCGTCCTGTTCGGCGGCGACCCGCAGTTGTTCGCGCACCCAGGCCAGGACCGGGGTGGCGGCCGGGTCTTCGGTCAGCGAGACCAGCGCGGTGGGGCGGCCGTCGCGGACCTTGGCGGCGTCGCGCTCCATCACGCCGAGGTCGGCGCCGACCAGCGGGGCGAGGTCGGTCTTGTTCACCACGAGCAGGTCGGAGAAGGTGACGCCGGGGCCGCCCTTGCGCGGCACCTTGTCGCCACCGGCCACGTCGACGACGAAGATCTGCACGTCGATCAGGCCGGAGGAGAAGGTGGCCGTGAGGTTGTCGCCGCCGGATTCCACCAGGATCAGGTCAAGGGGCGGGTTGGCCGCGACGAGGTCGTCGATGGCGTCGAGGTTGGCGGTGATGTCGTCGCGGATGGCGGTGTGCGGGCAGCCGCCGGTCTGCACGGCGGTGATCCGCTCGTCGGGCAGGACCGCGTGGCGGCGCAGGAAGTCCGCGTCCTCGGTGGTGTAGATGTCGTTGGTCAGCACCGCGAGGGACAGTTCGTCGCGCAGTTGCCTGCACAGGGCGGCGACCAGTGCGGTCTTGCCGGAGCCGACGGGCCCGCCGATGCCGATGCGCAGGGCCTCACCGGCGGCGCGGGCGCGCTTGGGCCGGTCGTGGCTGTGATCGTGTGGTTCGCCATCGATCAGATGGGGAGGCATGGGGCTCCTTCGCTAAGGATCAGGGGTCAGGACGCGAACAACGGCATGTCGCGATGGAGGTGACGTTCGGCGAGCGCGTCCTGCAGCGGATCCGACACCGCGGCCAGGCCGCTCGCGGCCTCGGCGGCGATCCGGTCGCACAGCGGCGCCAGGCGCACGGTGCTCGCGGCGATCGCGGCGGGGTCGAGCGCGAGCAGGCGTTGCGCCGCGGTGGCAGCGCCGGTGAGCGTCGTGTAGACGACAACGCCCGCCAGCTGTTGGGTGCCCGCTCCGCTCGCGGTACCGACCATGCCGAACACCGTCGACAGATGTGGGCGCGAGGCTAACGAGGCCCAATCATGGTGTGGCCACAGCTGTTTGGCCAGACGTAACAGCCCACGGCCTTGCGCGCGCGAGGCCGTGCGCGCGGCGGGCGACGGCGTGCGGGCGTCCGCTTCGAGTTCGGCGCGCTCGGGCGTGAGCGACCCGCCGCAGACCGCGGCGGCCAGCGAGGCCGTGACGAGTCCTGTGGTGGAGATCCGGCGTCGCAGATACAGCTCCACGCTCGCATTGTCGCGCAGCAACCCCGACGACACGGCTTCCTCTACGCCGCCGGAGTGCACGTGTCCGCCGATGGGCAGCCGCGAATCGGCCAGGGCGAGCAAGGTCGCCAGTCCCGCCGCACCCTCGTCTCGCATCCGACGATCTTATGCAACGAACCTGGACGACCGCCCGGTGAGGCACCGCGCATCGTGGTGGCGATCACGCCCCGGCGCTCGCCGAGCAGTCGACGGGCGTCAGTGCGCCTCGGTGGTTGCCGTCTCGGTGCGGGCCGAGCGCCAGGCCAGTACCGCCATCGCGATCAGCAGCACCGCCCCGCCGGCGGTCGCGATGTGCATGCCGCTGACGAAGGATTCGCGGGCCGCGTGGATCAGTCCGTCGTCACCGGCGGACTGCAGCAGGGTGTCGCCCAGCGTCTCGCCGAAGTCGCCGCCGGAGCGGAACACCAGCGCGGCCACCGAGCCGAGCAGGGCCAGGCCGAGCGCGTTGCCGAGCTCGAAGCTCGTTTCCGAGATCCCGACCGCCGAACCGGCGCGCTCGGCGGGCACCGCCGACACCGCGACATCGGAGACCAGCGTGAACGAGAAGCCGTAACCGATACCGGCGATCACCGAGCCGGCGATGTACCAGGCCAGCCCGCCGTCGACACCGACGCCGAGCAGCATCAGGTTGCCGATCGCCGAGAGCATCAGCGCGAGCGTGAACGTCGCCCGTACGCCCAGCCACAGCCCGATACGCGCACCGCTCATCGAGCACACGAACACCGCGATCGCCATCGGAATGCCGAGCAGCGCGGCGGCCAGCGGGTCACGGCCGGTGACCGACTGCAGGTAGATGCTGGTCAGGTAGCTCATCGCGGCCAGCGACATCATGCCCGCCATGCTGGCCCCGATCGCCACCCGGAACAGCGGCCGGGTGAACAACGACAGGTCGAGCAGCGGTTCCGCGAGATGACGCTGCCTGCGCACGAACAGCACGAGCAGCCCGACGCCGATCACGGCGATCACCAGCGACACCGCGTCCAAGCCTTCGGCGGCGATGTGTTTGATCCCGTAGATCAACGGCAGGATGCCACCGATCGAGAGCGCGACGCTGGGCAGATCGATCGGGCCCAGCGCGGCGGAGCGATGTTCGGGCAGCAGGATCGGCCCGAAGATCAGCAGAATCGCCAGCACCGGAATGTTGATCAAGAACACCGAGCCCCACCAGAAGTGGTGCAGCAGGACGCCGCCGATGATCGGCCCGACCGCCGAGCCGCCGGCGAAGAACGCGGTCCAGATGCCGATCGCGGTCGCGCGCTCGCGCGCGTTGGGGAACAGGGTGGAGATCAGCGCCAGGCTCGACGGCAGCAGCGTGGCACCGCCGATGCCCATCAGCACCCGGGCCGCGATGAGGATCGGCGCGCTGGGTGCGAACGCGGCCAGCACCGACGCGACGCCGAAGATCGCGGCGCCGACCAGCAGAATGTTGCGTCGCCCGATCCGGTCGCCCAGGTTGCCCATCGTGATGAGCAGCCCCGCCAGCATGAACCCGTAGATGTCGAGGATCCAGAGTTGTTGCGAGGCAGTGGGATCGAGGTCCGCGGTCAGCGTCGGCATGGCAAGGAAGAGGACCGAGATGTCCATCGACACCAGCAGCACTGGCAGCAGCAGCACGCTCAGTCCGAGCCATGCGCGGCGTCCACCGGCGACTGCGGTGGGCACCGCCGGGTCCAGCTTCGTCATTGGGCGAGTTCCTTCCGAGGATGCGTACACCGTACGCGGACAGTGGGTACAGTGTACGCATGAAGGTTGTGTTACGAAAGCGAGTCATGGGATGACTGAGGCGAAGCTCACTCGGGCCGGGATCGTCGACGCCGCGATCGCCCTCGCCGACGCCGACGGCCTCGACGCGGTGTCGATGCGCCGCATCTCCGACCGGCTCGGCGTCGGCACCATGTCGCTGTACCGGCACGTGGCGAACAAGGACGAACTCATCGCGGACATGACCGACGAGATCGCCGCCCGCCATCCCTATCCCGATCCGGCCGGCCAGGGCTGGAACTGGCGCGACCGGGTGCGCATCGCGGCCGAGATCGACTGGCAGCTCTACCAGCAACACCCCTGGGTGCTGCTCACCTTCGCGGTCCCCCGCTACAGCTTCGGCCCGCAGGGTCTGGCGAGCCTTGCCTGGCTGGTCGAGGGCCTGCGCGAACTCGACGTGACGACCCGCGAAGCCACCACCATGGGATTCTCGATCTGGAACTACATCTCCGGCGCCAGCTTGCCGGTGGTCGGCGGCGCGCTGCTCGCCGAGAAGCGCACGGCCACCGACGACTCCAACGGCCTGCGTGATCTCCTCGAGGGCAAGCCGTCCTTCCCCGTACCCCCGGCGCTGGCCGACCTCGAAGGCGCGGGCGTGAGTGACCTGACCTCCGAGGACCTCCTGCTTCTCGGCCTCGAGGCACTGTGTGACGGTTTCGCGGCGCGCGCTGCCGGTCGATCTCGGCCCCGCGCAGAGTCCGGGTAGGCCGAGACGCCGAATACCCCGGCGACAGGGTGGGGGTCGATGGTGAAGACTGAACAGATGACCGACGCGCAGCCGCCCGCCGATCGTCGCCTTGCCGCGCAGGCACTGGCGTCGAACGATCCGACCGGGTGGTTCGAACCACTCTATGCCGAGGCCGCGGCGGGGACCTCGGCGGTTCCGTGGGATCGAGACGTTCCCAATCCGCTACTGGTCGACTGGCTCCGATCCGCGTCGCTCCCCCAGGGCGCGCGGGGTCTGGTGATCGGCTGCGGCTACGGCACCGACGCGGAATTCGTTGCCGCACAGGGC
The DNA here is from genome assembly GCA_014360565.1 of Nocardia sp. GTDB lineage: Bacteria > Actinomycetota > Actinomycetes > Mycobacteriales > Mycobacteriaceae > Nocardia. The sequence goes on along the minus strand of JACIXH010000170.1, from coordinate 6,627 downwards.
ATTCGGACTACCGCATTCGATGTCTCGCCGACGGCGATCCGTGGCGCGCGGGCCCGATTCCCGCAGTCTCCGGTCACCTACACCGTCGCCGACCTCTTGAACCCGCCACCGTCCTGGCGGCACGCCTTCGACGTGGTCGTCGAGTCGATCACCGTCCAATCGCTGCCCCTCGACGTCCGCACCGCCGCCGTCACCAACATCGGAAACCTCCTGGCCCCCGGCGCCACCCTGCTGGTCATCGCCGACATCGCCGACACCCCGGCCACCAGCGGACCGCCCTGGCCCCTCACCCGCGCCGACGTCGATTCCTTCGGCACCCCCGAACTGACCCTGGTCCGCGTGGAGACCCTCCCCCGCCCCGACGCCCCCGGCCTGCGCCGCTGGCGAGCCGAATTCCACCGCGCAGCGGACTGACGCGCTACCTGCGAGCCGGAACCCGCAGATAGGTCGCGGCACGCAGGAGCCATTCCACCGGCCCGTACCGGTGCCGCTGCAACCACCAGGCGCTGCACGCGATCTGGGCGGCGAAGGTGAGCAGAGCGATCGCGATGACGACCAGGGGTGGGAGGTCGTCGGCGAGGCCGAAGCCGTACCCGGTGTAGACGAGCATCAAGACGATCGACTGGCCGATGTAATTGGTAGCGGCCATCCGGCCCGCGGGGGCGAGCAGCGCGGTGACACGGCCCAGCCGTGTGGATTGCGCGGCCAGCACAATGGCGGCGACGTAGGCGAAGGTCATGGCCGGGTTCACCAGGAATTGGAGACCATGGACCACGGCGGGCGCGTGCCACCAGGTCATCGCCTCGGCGAAGGTCATCGCCGAGACCGGCAGCCCGAGGCCGATCCCGACCACCAGTACGCGAGACGACCAGCGGCGCAACAGCGCCGGGTCGGCGAACAGATTTCGTTTGCCTGCCGCCATGCCGATCAGGAACATCGCCAGGCTCGGGATGCCGTGGGCGAACCAGATCAACAGCAGAAACAGCGGTGCGAGGGCGGTCTGAGCGTCGAATGTCGAGGCGAAGCCGCCGGTGTAGTCGGCCGCCACGGCGGGCAGGTCGACGAACTCCCCGAACACGAGGACGCCGCTGTAGCCCGGCAGGAAACTCCACACCGACCACGTCGTGTACAGCACGACCGCGATGATCACCGCGGTTCGCGGCCGCAGCCCGCGCAGGGCGATGAGAATCAGGCAGGCAAACGCGTAGAGCGTGAGAATGTCGCCGATCCACAACAGATAGACGTGCGCGAGTCCGATCGCCATCAGCGCACCGCATCGTCGCAGCAGTCGCCTTGTCGGCGATACCGCTGCCCGCCGTGCCGCCGCGATCTGCAGGGTGAACGAGTACCCGAACAGGAAGGCGAACAGCAGGTAGAAGCGCCCGGTGAACAGCGCGTCGACCGTAGCGCGCACCAGCAGGTCGACGGTGCCGCCGAAGCGCAACACCGGGTCATCGCGTGTGCCCACCACCGACCACAGCGACGTCGCGACCATGACGTTGGTGATCAGAATCCCGAACAGGGCGAACCCACGCAGAATGTCGACCTCGCCGATCCGCGGCCCGGGTTGCGTTGCGGGCGAAGATGTTCCGAGCGATTGTGCCATCAAACGAGCCTACGTTCGCTCGGGGTCTCCTTCGTCCACCGTGCGGGCTATTTTCGATGCCGCACCCGGGTAGCCCGCCATCACCCTTGCGGCGTATTGACAGACGGGTGGGCCAGGCCCATCGCAGGACGACGTGTCATCGCACCCGCCCCCGGCGGGCACGACCGGCCTCCTGATCAACCCGGCATCCCCGCGGTGCCACAATGGGACGCGGTCATGCTCGGCAGTCACTCGCAACCACCACGGAGGCGGACATGCAGGCAGTTGTCATCGACGAATTCGGCGAACCGAAGGACGTGCTCGCCGCACAAGAGGTGCCCACCCCCGAACCGGGGGCAGGCGAGGTGCGGATCGCGACCTCGCTGTCGCCGATCCACAATCACGATCTGGCGATCATCCGCGGCGTGTACGGCTATCGACCGCAGCTGCCCGCCATTCCCGGCACCGAGGCCGCCGGCGTCATCGATGCGATCGGCCCCGGCGTCGACGGGCTCCAGGTCGGGCAGCGGGTGGCGATCGCCGGCGTGCGCGCGGCGTGGGCGCAGACCTTCCTGGCCCGCGCCGAACAAGCGGTGCCGATGCCGGATTCGGTGTCCGACGAGACCGCCTGCCAGCTGCTGGCCATGCCACTGAGCGCGCTGATGTTGCTCGACGATCTGGGTGTATCCGCGGGTCAATGGATCGTGGTGAATGCCGCCAACGGCGCGGTCGGTCGCCTGCTCAACCTGTTCGCGAAGGAACGCGGCGTGCGGGTGCTGAGCCTGGTCCGCGGCGAGTCCTCGGTGCGGGCGCTCGAAGAGCTCGGCTACGGTCCCGTGCTCGACACCGAATCGGTGGGCTGGCTCGCCAAGGGCGCCGACATCACCGGCGGTGAACCGATCGTGCGCGCCGTCGACCAGGTCAGCGGCCCCGCCGCGGGCGATCTGATGGCCTTGCTCGCCCCACGCGGTGAACTGATCTCCTTCGGCGCACTGTCGGGCAAACCGCTGATCATCGATACCGGCGCCGTCATCTTCAAACAGGCGGTGGTGAAGGGGTTCTGGGGTCAGCAGCGCAGCTCCGAGATCGACCGTGCCGACTACGTGCGGCTGATCACCGAACTGGTCACCCTCGCGGCCAACGGCACCGTGCGCCTCGATATCCAGGCCGATTTCCCCCTCGATCAGGCCGCCGAGGCCGCCGTGGCGTCCGAAACCCCGGGCCGCAACGGCAAAGTGGTCCTGCGCGCCGGATCTCGCTGAGCTGCCGACCGGGCGGTGTGCCACGGTGGCGCCCGCCCGGCTGGGAGCCAGGACGTGGAACCCGCGCGCAACACACTGATCCGGCTCGCGTATTCATCTGTGTCACAGGCTGTTCCAGCGTTCGACTCCGGCGGGTCCGATGCGATCGGCGCCCCCATCGCGGGCCACCCCGCCTTCGTCCGCGGCATCCATTTCTGCATCGGCCCCCCTTGGCTAGCGTCGAAGCCGACATCGCCTTCACGGCACTGCTGCACCGATTCCCCGACCTCGCCCTGTCCCCCACCGCCGACCTGCACTGGCCAACCACCCTCATCCGAGGCCTACTCGAACTGCCGGTCCGACTGCGCTGACGCTGCCAGAACACGACGGCTTGCACCCGGTATCACCGACACCGAGCATCGATCACGGTCACCATCGATGGGTCCGCACGTGACGCGTTAGGGCCGAGATGATTGGCCCGATCGACGTTCACTATCGCCCTCGCGCGGAGACCGTAGCGGGTTCGACACTGGGCGCATGGCACGACTGCAGATCGAAGCGGTGTCGAAGAAGTTCGATGCCGAGTACGCGGTGCGCGAGGTGAGTCTCGACATCGCCGACGGTGAGTTCATGGTGTTGCTGGGGCCGAGTGGCTGCGGCAAGTCCACGTTGTTGCGGATGATCGCCGGGCTGGAGGAGCCGAGCGCGGGGCGGATCCTGGTGGGCGAGGTCGACGTGACGGAGGCGGCGCCGCAGCGGCGGGATCTGGCGATGGTGTTCCAGAGCTACGCGCTGTATCCGCATCTGACGGTGGCGCGCAACATCGGGTTCCCGTTGCGGGCCCGGCGCAGGCCGCGCGCGGAGATCGCCCAGCGCGTCGCGCAGGTAGCGGCGACGCTGGAGATCTCGGCGCTACTGCAACGACGCCCGGTGGCGCTGTCGGGCGGGCAACGGCAGCGAGTCGCGCTGGCGCGAGCCATGGTTCGTGATCCCGGCGCGTTCCTGATGGACGAACCGCTGTCCAATCTCGACGCGAAGCTGCGCAGCGCGACCCGTGCCGAACTGATCGCGCTGCATCAGCGCCTGGGCGCGACGTTCCTCTACGTCACCCACGATCAGGTCGAGGCGATGACGATGGCCACACGCATCGCGCTGCTCAACGACGGTCGCATCGAACAGTGCGGCACCCCGGAGGAGCTCTACGACCGCCCGCGCTCGACCTTCGTCGCCGGTTTCCTCGGCTCGCCCCCGATGAACCTGTTTCCCGCCGTCGTCACCTCGCGCGACGGCCACCTGACGGTGACGGCCGACGGTATCGACGCCGCTGTGGGCATCACCGAGGATTCCGGCGACGCCACCGCCGTCGTCGCCGGAATCCGCCCCGAACGCCTGCGTATCGACGACGCCTCGACCGACGTCCGGGGCCGGGTGCGAATGGTCGAGAACCTCGGCAGTGAAGAACTCGTCCACCTCGAGTCCGGTCTCTGTGTGCGCGCGGCGCGGCCCGCCGGTGTCCGGGTGGGCGAGGACATCGCCTGCCGGGTAGACCCCGCCGACATCCACCTGTTCGATCCCGACACCGGCTTGCGCCTGACCTGGCAGGCCGCGCACTTTCCTGCGCAGCCGACCGCCGACGCGGTCGCGATTCCCGTTTCTTGATTTCGGCATCACCCCGATGAGGAGAACCTTCAGATGAAACGCGCACTGCCCGCACTGGGCATGGTGTTCACCGCCGCCCTCGCCCTCTCCGGCTGCGGCCTGGGCACCACCGGCTCCACCGATGCCACCAGCACCGCACCGATCCCCGAACTGACTGCCGACCAACAGGTTTCGATCGTCTTCGAGTCCTACAGCTACGGCGTGGCCGGCGCCTGGACCGAGACTTTCAACGCGCTGATCGCCGACTTCAGCGCCAAGCATCCCAATATCGAGGTCACCGCGCAGAAGCCACAGGGCAACAGCCCCAACCCGGCCACCGATACCGTCTCCAGCATCCAGAACCAGCTGGTGGCGGGCACCCCGCCCGACGTCGCCCAGCTCGGCTTCTCCGACCTGGATTTCACCATCCACCAGCTGAAGGCCAAGCCGCTGGACCAGTTGGTCGGCGCGCAGGCGGTGGCACAGAATTTCGACGGCGCCCGCCACGCGTACGCACCCCGCGCCCGCACGCTCGACGACTGGGACGGCCACACCTACGGCGTTCCGTTCGTCTTCTCCACGCCCGTCCTCTACCTGAACGCGTCGCTGTTCACCGAGGCCGGGCTCGATCCCGCGAAACCGCCCACTACCTGGGACGAGGTCACCACCGCCGCGAAGACGATCGCCGACCGCACCGGCAAGGGCGGGGTCTACATCGACTGCCTGACCAAGACCGCCAAGGACTGGTGCTTCCAGTCACTGGTGCGCTCCAACGGCGGCCGCGTGATCTCCGAGGACCGCAAGAGCCTGACCTTCGCCGACGCGCCCGCCGTCGAGGTGACCGAGATGGCGCGCAACCTCGTGAACACCGGCGCCATGCCCAAGCTCAACCAGAAACAGGGCTACGAGGCGTTCGGCCGCGGCGAGATCGCCATGATGCTCGAAACCAGCGCGCTGCAGAGCGTGTTCGTCACCGGTTCCCGAGGCAAGTGGGACCTGCGTTCGGCGCCGATGCCCAGCTTCGGCACCGGACCGGCGATCCCGACGAATTCCGGTGCGGGCCTGCATATCCTGTCCGACGATCCCGCGAAGCAGCGGGCCGCGTGGGAGCTGATCAAGCACCTCACCAGCGAAGATTCCTACACGAAGATCGCGCAGAACATCGGCTACCTGCCGCTGCGCACCGGTCTGCTCGAGGAAGCGGGCGGGCTGAAGGACTGGGCCGACCAGAACCCGCTGCTGCGCCCGAATGTCGCGCAGCTGGCGAACATGGAGCCGTGGGTGTCCATGCCGGGCAACAACTACCTGCAGATGCGCGACGGCATGATGGACGCGGTCGAGGCCGTGGTGTTCCAGGGCGCCGACCCGCAGTCGACGCTCACCGCCGCCCGCACCGCGGGCACCGAGCTCATGCCGAAGTCATGAGCCAGCTGACGATCGTCCAGATCACCGACACGCACCTGCGGCCGGAGGGCGAATTGCTCCACGGCGTCGACACCGCCGCCAACCTGACCACGGTCCTCGAACGCCTGCGCGAGTTCGGGCAGCGCATCGACGTGCTGATCTTCTCCGGCGATCTCAGCGACAACGGTTCCCCCGAGGCGTACCGACGGTTGCGGGCCGCGGTCGAGCCCGTCGCCGCCGACCTCGGCGCCGAGATCGTCTACGCGATGGGCAATCACGACGAGCGCACCGCCTTCGGCATCGAGCTGCTCGGCCGCGACACGGTGGACCCGAATCTCCCGCACGACCACTGTGTCGAGGTCGCGGGCGTACGAATCATCGTGCTGGACAGCACCACTCCGCGCCAGCACGACGGCAAGCTGGAGCCGGAGCAACTCACCTGGCTGGCCGACGAACTGCGCACCCCGGCCCCGCACGGCACGGTGCTGGTGGTGCACCATCCGCCGCTGCGCTCGCCTCTGGCCACCCTCGACTTCCTCCGGTTGAAGGATGCCGAACAGCTCGCCGAGGTCGTGGCGGGCACCGATGTCCGGATGATCCTGTGCGGGCACAACCATCTCACCGGTGCGTCGGCCCTTGCCGGGATTCCGGTGTGGATCGGGCCCGCGATGGCCTACCGGGTGGACGCGATGGCGCCGGAAGGCAGGCACCGCGGGTTCGTCGGCTTCGGCTTCAGCCGCATCGACGTGCTCAAGTCGA
>JACIXH010000017.1 GCA_014360565.1 Nocardia sp. | reverse complement strand
CTCGGGATGCGCTGGCGGGAACGCTCCCAGCGCGAGGTCGCGGTGGGGGACCGGGTCACCACGAAGCTGCCGGTGATGGATCGCAGTGCCCGCGAGGCCCACGAGCGCGACACCCAACGCGAACTCGACTACCGCATCGGCTGGTACGTGATCATCGCCACCATTCCGATCGGAGTGTTGGGGTACCTGTTCAAGGACGAGATCCGCACCGGGGCCCGCAACCTGTGGCTGGTGTCGTTCATGCTGGTCGCGTTCGCCCTGGTCATCGCCGCGGGCGAGCACTTCGGCAGCAAGACCCGCTCGTTCGACCAGCTCACGACCAAAGACGGCATCATGATGGGCCTGGCGCAGTGTCTGGCACTGATCCCCGGTGTCTCCCGCTCCGGTGCCACGTCCACGGCCGGTCTGTTCCTCGGGCTCGAACGCGAAGCCGCGTATCGGTTCTCGTTTCTGCTCGCGATCCCCGCAGTGACCGCATCGGGCCTGTTCAGCCTGCCCGACGCGTTCGCGCCTGCCGGGGAGGGACTCAACGCGAGCGGCCCGCAATTGCTGGTCGCGACGATCTTGGCCTTCGCCGTCGGCTACGCCTCGGTGGCCTGGCTGCTGAAGTTCGTCGGCAAGCACTCGCTGTACTGGTTCGTCGGCTACCGGGTCATCCTCGGCGTCACGATGCTCGCGCTGCTGTCCGCCGGTGTCGTCTCCGCGACCTGAGCCCCACGAACACCTCGATGGTTAGGCTGGTCCCATGACGGTGATCCTGCTCCGGCACGGAGTGTCCACCTCCAACACCGCCCGCACCCTCGCGGGCCGCGCCCCCGGCGTCGAACTCACCGAGCGCGGCACCGAACAGGCCGCCGCGGTGGCCGACCGGCTCGCGATGCTGCCGATCGAACACATCGCCAGCTCACCGCTGCTGCGCTGTCAGCGCACCGTGGCGCCCCTGGCCCAGAAACTCGGCCTCGAACCCGATCACGACGAACGACTGATCGAGGTCGACTACGGCGACTGGACCGGGCGTCCGATCGCCGAACTGGTCACCGAACCGCTGTGGCGGGTCGTGCAAGGGCACGCCTCCGGTGCGGTGTTCCCCGGCGGGGAAGGGCTGGCTCAGGTCCAGCAGCGCGCGGTCGCCGCGATTCGCGACATCGAAGCCAAGCTGGCCGAACAGGCGGGCCGGGATGTGCTGTGGGTGGCGTGCGCGCACGGCGACGTCATCAAATCGATCCTGGCCGATGCGCTGGGCCTGCACCTGGACAGTTTTCAGCGCATCGCGGTGGAACCGGCCTCGATCAGCGTTGTCCGGTACAGCCCGCACGGGCCGTCGGTGTGGAAGTTCAACGACACCGGCTCCGATCTGTCCGCTCTGGCCGCGGGTGCGCCGCCGACACCAGCTCCCGGTGGAGAGGTGCCGACGACGACGAGCGCGGATAATGGGAATGCGGGGCACCGCGATTCACCTTGATCGGAAGGTGTTCGTGAGTGTCGATCAGGGTCACGTATCAGGAGGTGCATGTGTCACGCGCAATCCATGTATTCCGCACCCCCGATCGTTTCGTCGCCGGGACCGTCGGTGAACCGGGCGATCGTTCGTTCTACCTGCAAGCCGTGCAGGAACCGCTGGTGGTGAGCGTGTTGCTGGAGAAGCAGCAGGTGAAGGTGCTCGCCGACCGGATGGGGCTGCTGCTCGACGAGGTAGCGCGCCGTTTCGGTGCCGAGGTGCCACCCGAAGGCGAGGACGTGCGCGATGTCGCGCCGCTGGTGACCCCCATCGACACCGAATTCCGGGTCGGCACGATGGGTCTGGGCTGGGATTCCGATGCCAATGCCGTGGTCGTGGAGTTGCTCGCCATCACCGAGACCGAGGTCGACGAATCGGTGGTCCTCGACGACACCGACGAAGGCCCCGACGCGGTGCGGGTGTTCCTGACCCCGATCCAGGCGCGTGAGTTCGCGTTGCGGTCGGCGCGGGTGATCGCGGCCGGGCGTCCGCCGTGCCCGCTGTGCGGGGAACCACTGTCCTCGCGTGGGCACATGTGTGTACGCACCAACGGGTACAAGCGTGGCGAGATCTTCGGCGCTGCCGAGCTCGACGAGGAGTGACCGGGTGTCGGTGATCACCGAAGGCGAACTCGACATCGTCGGGCGGGTCGGCGTCGCGAGCAATCTCACGCTGGTGTGTGAGATCGCCGCCCCCGAGCCCGACGGTGCCCCGCTGCGGGTGGTGTACAAGCCGGTGCGCGGCGAACGGCCGCTGTGGGATTTCCCCGACGGCACCCTCGCGGGCCGTGAAGTGGCGTCGTATCTGATCTCCGAACATCTCGGCTGGGGCGTCATCCCGGAAACCGTGCTGCGCGACGGGCCGTTCGGGCCGGGCATGGTGCAGCGCTGGGTCACCTCGGTGGACAACCGCACCGACACCCGCCAGCGCCTCGACCTGGTCGATCTGTGCACCCCGGGGACCGTGCCCGACGGGTTCTGTGAAGTGCTGCGCGCTCTCGACGAGCAGGGCAACGAGGTCTCGCTCATCCACGCCGACGACCCGCGCCTGCAACGGATGGCCGTGCTGGATCTGTTGCTCAACAACGCCGATCGCAAAGGCGGGCACGCGCTCGAAGGCGTCGACGGTCAGGTCTACGGCGTCGACCACGGCATCTGCCTGCACACCGAACCCAAACTGCGCACCGTGCTGTGGGGTTGGGCGGGACGGCCGGTGCACGAGTCCCTGATCACCGACATCAGCGCCTTCGCCGCGAATCTGCCCGGCGCCGTTGCCGATTCCCTGGCCCCCCACATCACCGACGCCGAGATCACCGCGCTCAACGAACGCGCGAAAGCCTTGCTCGACCATCCGGTGATGCCGATCCCCAACTCCTCGCGCCCGATTCCCTGGCCCGCTTTCTGAGACCCTTCGCGGCGGGGTCTGCTCGGTGCACGGGCCGATAATCGGTCGTGCTCGGCACCGCTTCGTTGCTACCGTTGCGGGCATGAAGGTCAGTTCGCGAACCGTTGCCGCGACCGCACGAGCTCCGCGCTCGCCGGTCGCTGCCGCCTGACCTTTTCCCAACGCCGGCGACCGGAAACGGTCCGCTGGTGTGTGTCGGTGTTGGTGCCGGGCTTACCGTGCGCGCCCGCTTCCGGTCGATGTCACATCGATGGAGCAACCACCGTGATCACGACAGACCAGACTGTTCAGACCTTCCTCGACTACTTCCGCGAACGCGGGCACGAACTCACCCCGGGCGGATCGCTCATCCCGGCGCCGGATGATCCGGTCCTGTTCACCACCTCGGGTATGCACCCGTTGACCCCGTATCTGATGGGGCGAGCGCACCCGCTGGGCCGGCGCCTCACCGGCCTGCAGCGATGTCTGCGCACCACCGACCTCGACGAAATCGGGGACGACACCCATCTGACCGTCTTCGAAATGCTCGGGTCGTGGTCGCTGGGCGACTACGGCGGCCCACAGAGCCTGCGGTGGGGACTGCAACTGCTGCGCGAGGGCTTCGGCATCGACCCCGGCCGGATCCACGGCACGGTGTTCGCCGGTGACGGAGGGGTCGAGCCCGACTACGAGACGTGGCGCATGTGGGATGAGCTGGGTGTGCCGGTCGAACCGACCACTGACGAAAACTGGTGGTCCAACGGCCCGACCGGGCTGTGCGGGCCCGACTCGGAGATCTTCGTCTGGACGGGAAACGACACACCACAGGGCACACCGACCACCGATGACCGGTGGGTGGAGGTGTGGAATCACGTCACCATGCGATACGTGCGGCACCCCGACGGGAGCCTGGAACCGATGCGCCGGTGCTGCATCGACACCGGGCTGGGCGTGGAACGGCTGGTGCGAATCCTGCAGAACGCAGAATCGGTCTTCGAGATCGACGTGTTGGAGCCCTGGCGCACCACCCTTCCCCGCATCTGGACAACGCTGGAGCGTCGATCGCTGCGACTGGTGACGGACCACCTGCGCTCCAGCATCGTTGTCCTCGGTGCCGGGGTCACACCTTCGCCGTCGGGTCGCGGTCACATACTCCGCCGTTTGATCCGGCGCACCCTGACCACCTTGTGGCGCGATGACCCGACCCGCACCCTGTCCGACCTGCCGATCGAGCTGATCGAACACACCCTGGCGCACTTTCGCCAGACTGTTCGCTCCCAGGACGTCCGCACCATCCTGCTCGACGAGGAACGCAAGTTCTCTGTGCTGCTCCAGCGAGGACGAAAGGTGTTGTGCCACCACCGGTTCACCGGACCTCTGACCGAGGACGACTACCACTACCTGCACGACACCCACGGCCTGCCCCGCGACCTCGTCGTGTACCTGCGCTCCGGCGACCGGGGTGCGCGCCCGTAGCAGCTTTTCGGAAGCGCGCCGGCGGGACCGAGTGTGAGGATCGGCGGACATCGAGGTGAGGAGAAATATGCGAGGAAACACTGGGCCGGCCGTGGCGGGGTTGCTCGATACCGCAGCTGCACTCCGATGAGGACCGTCGTGCTCTGCCTCGTCGGTGTGCTGTTCGCGGGGATGGGGCTGTACGCACTGGCCGCTCCCGCCGCGCTGGCGCGACCGTTCGGGCTGACGGTGGCAACGGCGGTGAGCCGGTCGGAGATTCGCGCGGTCTACGGCGGTTTCGGCGTGGCCGTGGCAGGTGTGTTGTTCTGGTCGGCGTTCGGCGGCGGTGAACTGCGGGCCGGGGCGGCGCTGACCGTGGGATTCGCACTGGCCGGGATGGCGGGCGGTCGCGTCATTTCCGGGCTGATCGACGGCCGGACACGGTTCTATCCGAACTGGTTCTACTGCTCGATCGAGCTCGTGGGCGCGGTCCTCGTGCTCGCCGTCGCCTGACATGCCCGTTCGCGACGTCTCGACTGCGATGATCACGACTATGACCGTCGACTCGGGCACCGACCTGCACCTGAGCGAGCCCACCCTGTGGGTGTGGCAGGGACAGGCGGCGTATCTGGGTGCATCGTTGCGCCTGGATACGCATTCGACGCCGGTGCAGTGCTTCGTCCTCGGCGTCGACGAGAGCATCACCGTTCGCACGGCGGCCGGCGAGCGGCGCCGGCGTAGCGTGCTGATTCCGGCCCGGACGAGCCACAAACTCGAATGCGAGGGCCGGGTCCTGTTCCACTATCTCGATCCACGCTCGGCGGCAGGCGCGCGTGTGCGCGCCGCGATGGGTGAGCCCGCCGCGCCGGTGGCGGCGCGACACCGCAACGAGGCGGAGCTGACCGCCTATCTGAATCAGCCAGGGTCTGCGGACCCGCGAGAACTGCGCCGCCTCATCGTCGGCCCCGAGACGCCGGCGACGATCGATCGGCGGATCCGCGCGGTGATGAACGCGATCGTCGACGACCCGGCTGGGCGAGCCGGCGCCGCCGAGCTGGCCCGCGACCTCGGGCTGTCCACTTCCCGGTTTCTGCACCTGTTCTCGGCCGACGCCGGGACCAGCTTCCGGCGCTACCGTTTGTGGGCACGGCTGTTGTCGGTCGCCGGTGCCGTCGCCGCGGGCACCGACCTGACTCGCGCCGCGGCCGATGCGGGGTTCGCCTCGGCCAGCCATTTCAGCGACACCTTCCGAACCTTGTTCGGGCTCACCGCGAGCGAGTTGCTCGCCCAGAACACGAGAATCGTCGTCGTCGCGGACACTCCCGATTCCCTGCGCCGATGATCGGCCGATGAGTTACGAGCGCGAAGGCGGTCTACACGATCATGAGGAAACTGATCTACGGGTTCGGCGTGTCCTTGGACGGTTATGTCAACGACAGTGCGGGCAGTATCAACTGGACCGACCCCGACGAGGAGCTACACCAGTTCCACAACGACAGGTTCGGTGGCCTCGAGGTTTCGCTGCACGGTCGCCGGCTCTACGAGCTGATGGCCGAGTACTGGCCCTCGGTGCCCGAGACCGCGCCGCCCATCGAGCGTGAGTTCGGCGCGCTCTGGACCGAGAAGCCCAAGGTCGTCTTCTCCCGCACGCTCACCGAAGTCGGGTGGAACAGCACCCTGGTCAGCGAGAACGCGGTCGAGGAGGTTCGCAGGCTCAAGGCCGCAGGCGATGGCGTGATGGAGGTCGGCGGCGCGAGTTTGGCGGCCTCGCTGATGCCCCACGGTCTCATCGACGAATACCAGCTGTTCGTCTCACCGATAGTGCTCGGCGGCGGCACACCGATGTTCCCGCCGCTGACCGAGCGCATCGGACTCCGATTGGCCGAGACCAGGCGCTTCGAGACCGCGGTGCTGCTGCGCTACCTCACCGATTGAGTTCCGTTCTGCCCCAGAGCCCACGACCGAGGTCGCTCGCGGGCTCTGTTGCCTGGTCAGGGCCGGTGCTAGTGTGCTCCAAGCACTTTCGTTGTCCCCGCAAGATCTGAGGAACCCATGTCTACCCGTTCGCTTGTCACCACCTCCGCTGCCGCGCTGCTGCTCACCGGTGCCGCCGCTGCCATTGCCGCACCCGCGCAGGCTTTTCCCGCCGGCTGGTGGAGTGAGAAGACCTTCGTCTGCACCGCCACCGACCACGCGGGTGCGCCGCTGCCCGACGTCACCGTGAAGGCCGCCGATCAGGTGGGCGCTTCGTTCTACGCCCTGCCGCAGTTCGGTCCCGACGCCGACACCGCGAATGTGCAGTGCTACCAGCAGTGAGGTGATCTCGTTCGGTGTCGCCGCACGTCGGGGAGCGGTGGCGCCGAAGTCTCACCCGGTATGGGACTGCACGAAATCCCCTACCGCCGCAGTCTGATTCAACAGGGCATGGCCGACGCCGGGCAGCAGGCGTACCTCGCCTCGCGTGAAAGCACCGCGGGCGCGTTCGGCGGTGCGGGCAGAGTCGAACAGGGCGTCTCGTTCGCCGACGATTACCAGGACCGGGATGTCCACCTCGCGTAGTTGTTCGTCGCGGAAAATGGGCAGGCTGACCGGGCGCGGCACGAAATGCGCGAACGTCAACTCCACGTCGTCGAGGATCGGGTCCGCTTCCGGTCCGTCCAAACCCAGGCCGGTGCGCGCCATGTCCCGCGCGCTGTGCCTGCCGATCATCCGCAGCCCGATCGCCTTGACCAACCAGCCGTAGCGATGCTTGCCCAGTCCGCCAGGGCACAGCAGGACCAGCGCGCTGACCCGGCCCGGCCTGCGCAGCACATAATCGAGTGCGGTCCAACCACCGAGTGACATTCCGGCCAGTGCCACGGTGCCGAGGCCGAGTCCGTCGAGCACCTCCTCGAGCCAGTTCGCGGTCGCGTCGCTGTCCAGAGCCAGGCGGGTGGGCGCGCTGAATCCCGGTTCGCCGACCAGATCCACCGCGTACACGCGCGAGCGGCTCGACCAGTCCGTGATGTCGGCGCGCCAGGTGCTCGCGTTGGCTCCCGATCCGTGCAGCACGACCAGTGGCGGTGCGTCCACGGGGCCGGAGATCACGACGAACGTTTCCCCTGCGGCGGTGTCGATTCGTCGTTCCTCGCGGGGAACGGGCCACGCGTCGAGGTGCTCGCGGTAGCGCTGCTCGACGAGCTGTCGGCCTTCGTCGGACTTGTAGATCATGAGCTGAGGATTCCGTCCAGGTAGTCGAGCAGACGCGAGGTGTCGGGCAGGGTGCCGAGCAGGATCACCTTGAGGCGATTGCGGCCCGGGTCGTAGCTGGTTTCCACGCGCATTCGCGGACCGCCCGCGCCCCGTGTTCCCGCGGTGGCGGTGAGCAGGGTCGTGATCCGGTCGACGGTGGCGCGGTCGATGTCGTCGATCTCGACGATGCAGGAGGACTCGGCGTGCCGATGCGGTGCTGTCTGCGGCGCGGTGATCGGCAGTCCGGTGAAGGATTCGAGGTCGTCGTGGGTGATGCGGTACTGCTTGCCGATGCGGGCGGCGGGGAGTTTCCCGTCGCGCACATAACTGCGCACGGTGCGCACGTGCAGTCCGAGAAGTTCGGCGACCTGCTCCACCGAATAGAGACCATCTGTCATGAAACTACCCTAAACGAACCTACCTATAGGTAGCAATGCGTATGTATAGGTAATTGTGGACTGTGACAATGATCGCTGAAGCAACTCATCTACGAAGCCCGGAACGACAGTGGGTGCGATCGAGCCGATCCGGCCCGTGATCGCCGTGACCAGCGAATCCGGCTGAGCGCAACCCTTGACGCGAGCGCCGCGACACGTTTGTGTGCAGGTAGCGGGTCGCGCCAGGACACCGCGAGTTGGGCCATGAGCCGGGCCGCGAGGCGAGCACATCGGTGGGGGCTCTACCCTCGAAGACATGCAGTCCTGGTCCGATATCGCCCTGCCGACCGTCCCCGGAACAGGGCCGCCGTTGCGTTTGTACGACACCGCCGACCGTCAGGTCCGCCCGGTCAGCCCGGGCGAAACCGCGAAGATGTATGTCTGCGGCATCACCCCCTACGACGCCACCCACCTCGGTCACGCCGCCACCTACCTCACGTTCGACCTGGTCAACCGGATCTTGCGCGACGGCGGCCACGACGTGCACTACGTGCAGAACGTCACCGATGTCGACGACCCGCTGTTCGAACGCGCCGAGCGCGACGGCATCGACTGGCGCGACCTGGGTACCCGCGAGATCGAGCTGTTCCGCGAGGACATGACCGCCCTGCAAGTGCTGCCGCCCCGGCACTACATCGGTGCCATCGAATCGGTCGACGAGGTGGTGGAGCTGGTGCAGAAACTGCTCGCCGCCGGCGCCGCCTACACCGTGGACGACGCCGAGTTCCCCGACATCTACTTCCGCACCGACGCCACCGAGCAGTTCGGCTACGAGTCCGGCTATGACCGCGCCACCATGGAGACGCTGTTCGCCGAACGGGGCGGCGACCCCGACCGGGCAGGCAAGCGCGACACCATCGATGCCCTGTTGTGGCGGGCCGAACGTCCCGGCGAGCCGTCGTGGGAGGCGCCGTTCGGCGCGGGCAGGCCAGGCTGGCACATCGAGTGTGCGGCGATCGCGCTCAACCGCATCGGCGCCGAGTTCGACATCCAGGGTGGCGGCTCGGACCTGATGTATCCGCACCACGAATACTCCGCCGCGCACGCCGAGGCGATCACCGGTACCCGCCGCTTCGCCCGCCACTACGTGCACGCCGGGCTGATCGGCCTCGACGGCGAGAAGATGTCGAAGTCGCGGGGCAACCTCGTGCTGGTGTCGAAGCTGCGTCGCGCCGGTGTCGACCCCGCCGCGATCCGGCTCGGGCTGCTCGCCGGGCACTACCGGTCCGATCGCATGTGGACCGACGCGGTGCTCACCGCCGCACAGACCCGCATCGACCGCTGGCGGCAAGCTGTGTCACTGGGCTCGGGTCCTTCGGCCACCGAGACCGTCGCCCGGCTGCGTCAGCACCTGGCCGACGATCTCGACACCCCGAAGGCCCTCGACGCGATCGACAACTGGGCCGAACAAGCCATCGCATACGGCGGCACCGACATCGAAGCACCCGCACTGGTCCGCACCGCCGTCGAGGCGCTGCTCGGAATCAGCCTCTGACGGGCGCCTCGGTAGGCCGTCACCCCCGCTTCGTGGAGCCGGTGACCTGCGCCGATCTGTGACAGTCCCCCGGTAGAGTCGGCTGCAAGTGAGGCGCGGGGCGCTGTCGTGTCGCGCGTTCGACCGGCGACAGGAGCGGTAATGCGCGACCCGGAGCAACATTCGGCCTCCGCCACGGCGGTCCTGCATGTCGGCGGCCAGCATCGCGCCAGCTCCCATCGGGTACTGACCAACGGGCTACGCCACCGTCCCGGTGTTCTGGCCGTCGACCCGAACCCGGTGGCCCAAACCGCTACCGTCACCTACGACCCCACCCGAACATCCGTCGCCGACCTGCGCGGCTGGGTTCGTGACTGCGGCTACCACTGCGCGGGGCGCTCGGTGCCCAACCACGTCTGCGACCCGGCGAGCGAGCCCGCCACCCGCACTCCTTCCACGACCCACGGCACCGAGCCGACCGCGCCCTCGGATGAGGCCATCGATTCCGGCTCGACCGATCACGCGCCCACGACGCTTCCTGCCACACCACACCACTCCGGGTCGGCGTCCCCCGACTCCTCGGCCACCACGCACGCCGACCACCCTGACGCCGAACACGACACCGGGCACAGCCACGGTGGGCACGCGTCGATGTCCATGGACGACATGGCCCACGACATGCGCAATCGGTTCCTCGTCGCGCTGGTCTTCTCCACCCTGGTGATGCTGTGGTCGCCGATGGCCACCCACATGTTCGGTCTGCATCTGCCGACGCCGTTCGGGATGCGCGCCGATATCTGGATGCTGGTCCTGAGCCTGCCGGTGATCTTCTACTCCTCGACGGTCTTCTTCACCGGCGCCCGGCAGGCGTTGCAGGCGCACACGCTGGACATGATGGTGCTGGTCTCCGTCGGAATCGGGACGGGGTGGCTGTATTCGCTGTATGTGACGTTCACCGGTGGCGGCGAGGTGTTCTACGAGGCCTCCACCATGCTGGCCGCGTTCGTGCTGGTGGGGCACTGGTTCGAGATGCGGGCGCGCAGCGGTGCGGGGGACGCGGTGACGAGTCTGCTGGATCTGTCGCCGTCGAAAGCCGTGGTGTTGCAGGACGGCAAGGAGATCGAGGTGCCGACCGCGGATGTGCGCGTCGGTGACGTGCTGGTGGTGCGACCGGGGTCGAAGATCGCCGTCGACGCCACCGTGCTCGACGGGGCAGGCGATGTCGACGAATCGATGGTCACCGGTGAGAGCATGCCGGTGCACAAGGAGCCGGGCTCCGCGGTGATCGGCGCGACCATCAACACCAGCGGCAGCCTGCGGGTACGGGCCACCAAGGTCGGGTCCGACACCGCCCTCGCCCAGATCGTCGAACTGGTGCAGCAGGCACAGAATTCGAAGGCGCCGGGCCAGCGGCTGGCCGACCGTGCCGCGTTCTGGCTGACCTTGGTCGCGCTGCTGGGCAGCCTGACCACGCTGGTGGTGTGGTTGCTCGTCGGGGCGTCGGTGAGCGAGGCGTTGCTGTTCGCGATCACCGTGGTGGTGGTGACGTGCCCGGACGCGCTGGGGTTGGCGACGCCGACGGCGATCATGGTCGGCACGGGCCTGGGCGCGAAACGCGGTGTGCTGTTCAAGAACGCGACCGCGCTCGAGGACGCCGCGCGCATCGATGTGATGGTGCTGGACAAGACCGGCACTCTCACCAACGGCAAACCCGAGGTCACCGACGTGGTCACCGCGGCAGGGGTCCACTCCGACACGGTGCTCGGCCTGGCCGCGGCGGTGGAACGCCAGTCCGAGCATCCCCTCGCCCAAGCTATCGTCGACCATGCCGAAGGCCTCGGTGGGCAGAGTTTGTCTGCCACCGGCTTCCAGAATGTGGCCGGCCGGGGCGCCAAGGCCACCGTCGACGGCCACCAGGTGATCGTGGGCAACCGCGGACTGCTCGAAGCCGACCACATCGAGCTCGGCGAGCTGGCCGAACACCGCGACGAGCTGGCCGCCTCGGGCCACACCGCGGTGCTGGTCGCCGTCGACGGACACGCGCAGGCGGTGATCGCGCTCGCTGACGCTGCGCGCCCCAGCTCGGCCGATGCCGTGCGCGCACTGCACGAGCTCGGCGTCGACGTGGTGATGCTGACCGGCGACAACCAGGGCACCGCCGAGCGCGTCGCCCACGACCTCGGCATCGACACCGTGATCGCCGACGTCCTGCCCGAGGACAAGGCCGACCGGATCGCCGACCTGCAGCGCACCGGTAAGAAGGTCGCGATGGTCGGCGACGGCGTCAACGACGCGCCCGCCCTCGCCCGGGCAGAGCTGGGCATCGCGATCGGCGCGGGCACCGACGTGGCCATCGAAACCGCCGACGTCGTGCTCATGCGCTCGGACCCCTACGCGGTGTCGACGGCACTGCGCATCGGCCGCGGCACCGTCCACAAGGAACACCAGAACCTGACCTGGGCCATCGGCTACAACGGCATCGCCCTGCCGATCGCGGCCGGCGTCTTCGCCCACTGGGGTCTGACCATGCGCCCCGAGATCGCCGCGATGGCGATGTCGGGGTCGAGCCTGATCGTCGCGGTCAACGCCCTGCACCTCAAACGCCTGTCGCTGCCCGCCCCGCCATCACACCCGTAGTGCCGGTTTTCGATGGCGCGCGAGGCGAAGTACCGCACAGCCGTACCGGTTGCCCACGGTGTGCTGCGCTTATACTGTGGGCCACAGCGCAGCTGACCTGCCGTCGATCGGAGAGCGACACATGGGGTGCTACCAGCGCATCGTCGTGGGAACCAACGGCTCGGAGTCCGCGCAGACGGCGATAGCGGTGGCGGGAGAGTTCGCGACGCGACTGGGTGTGCCGGTGAGTGTGGTGAGCGTCTGGAAGGACGCGGGGCGCAAATCCGGCACCGATGCCGAGTGGGCCGAAGACAACACCGGTGCGGCCGCCCAAGCGCTACTCGACGGCGGCGCCACCGAGGTCGAGCGCGCCGAGCTCGACGGCACGGCGGGCGCGATCCTGCTCGACATCGCCGAACGCCAACCCCGCACGCTGCTCGTGATCGGTGGCGGCAGTCTGGGTAGTTCCAAGGCCCGGCTGCTCGGCTCGACGGCCAACCACGTGTCCCACCACAGCCAGACCGATGTCGTGTTCACCCGCAAGATCCCCAAACGCTGGACCACGGTCGGCCTCACCACCGACGGCTCGGTCAGTTCGCTGACCGCGGTCCATCGCGGCTACGACATCGCCCGCGCTCTCGGTGCGCGCCCGTTCCTGGTGACCGCCGCCAAAACCGACGACGACGGCGCCGACACCCTCATCGACGTGGAAGCCGAGCTCACGGTCGAGGAACCGGAACTGTTCGGCCGCGATGTCCTCACCGGTGTCCCTGCCGCGGAGGCGATTTGCAACTCCGCCTGGAAATATGACCTCGTCGTGATCGGTAATCGTGGAATGAGCGGCCCCGCACGCCTTTTGGGTTCGGTAGCCAATAAGGTGACCCACGACATCGACACCAACCTGCTGTTGGTGAACACCACCCACTGACCCGATCCGGTGTTTGCCGTGATTTAGCGGGTAACTGCGGAACCTGCCCGGACCGGGCAGTTCGGTCGCCTATGATTGCCGTACGCGCGATGTTCGTCACACAACGGAGTGGACGCCGGATGAATGCTGGGATCGAGGCGGCGGGGTTCTTCGGCCTGCTGGACTGGGAGAAGACGACCGGTCTGAGCAAATTCTGGGTCGACATGATCACCATCCCGATCTTCAGCGCCATGGCCGGTCTGATCACCAACTGGACCGGGGTGATCATGCTGTTCGCGCCGGTGCGCTTCACCGGCTTCTACGTGCCGGGCCTGAAAACGATCTTCCCGTTGCTGCCGCGCAAGGTCCAGATCCTGCCGACTTTCGCTCCCGGCGGCATCCTCGGCTTCCAGGGGTTCATTCCGGCGCGCTCGGAGAAGATGGCCAGCCTGATGGTCGACAACGCGGTCGCCAAGATCGGCACCGCCAAGGATTTCTTCGACCAGATGGATCCGCGCAAGATCTCCGCGCAGGTCGCGCTCGTGGCGCTGCCGAACGTGCGCTCGATGGTCGACTCGATCATGGTCACCGAGCACCCGCAGCTGTGGGCCGATATGCCGCCGCGCGCCCGCGAAGCGGTGTACGCGCGGGTGGAAGCCGAGCTGCCCGCGATCACCGATCGCGCGTTCGACTTCATCGGCGAGAACATCGACCAGCTCCTCGATGTGAAGCTCATGGTCGTGGGGTATCTGCGGCGGCGACCCGAACTGCTCAAGGACGTGATCTACGGTCTGGGTGCGCCCGAGTTGCGGTTCATGACCCGCAGTGGGGTGCTGGGGTTTCCGTTCGGGGTGATCGTGGCGCTGTGGTTGTCGCTGCTGCACTACAGCACCCCGCACGGCGACACCCCCGCGGTGATCGAGCTGCCCGGCTGGCTCTACACCGTCTTGCACTTGCTGCCCGCGTGGGCGTGGGTGCTCGCCGGTGGCGCGGTGGTGGGCGTGCTGGTCAACATCATCGCGATCAAGGTCGTGTTCGAACCCGCCGTGCCGCAGCCGCGCTACAAATATCCCTGGCGGGTAGCGAAATTCGCGAAACGGCAGTACCAGGCCGCGGCGGATCTGGGGCATGCGATCGGGTATCAGATCGTCACCCTCGATGTCGTCACCGAGCAGCTGCTCGACGGTCCGAGCGGGGACAAGACCCGTGCGGTCATCGCCCACTTCCTCCAGGTCGAGATCGACCGGATCCTCGGCCCGTTGCGGTCGGTGACCCGGCTCGCGATCGGGCCACGCCAATTCGACGCCATCCAGGCCACCGCGGGCGCGAACCTGGCCACCGAGATGAAGCCGTGGCTGGTCGACGATGTCGAGTTCTCCCAGACCACCGCGGCCAGCGTCGACCGGCTCGCCACCGAGAAATTGCGCGAACTGCCGCCGGAGGAGTTCGTCGAGATGCTCTATACCGCCATCGAACAGGACGCCTGGCTGCTGTATCTGCACGGCGGGCTGCTCGGCGCTTTCGTCGGTGCGCTGCACCTGCTGATCTTCGGAGCGTGAACATGGAACCCAAGCCTGATCGCGAACCCGGCATCCCCACCGATCTGCTCGGATTGGCCCGGATCGCGGGACTGTCGTTGCGCCACATCGTCGCAGCGGTCACCAAGGGCGCCGTGCACACCGCCACCGACCTCGTCGACGACATCCGGGCCGGCGAGCCGATGTCACAGATCTTCGACGAACGCGTGGAGCTGTTGCGCCGCACCGCGTTGAGCGCGCTCGGACTGACCGGCACCGCCAACGGCGTCTTCGGCCCGACCGATGCCAGGGTCGATGCCGCCGATCTCAAGGCCATGGGTGACGCGATGATCACCGAGGGTTGGGATTCGGCGCAGCAACCGCGCGAGCTGCACCCCTCGTTCGTGCCGATTTTGCACGATCTCACGCCCGACGAGGCCCGCATCCTGCGTTTCCTGGCCGTGGCCGGACCGCAGCCCGCCATCGACATCCGCACCAAGGCCCCGTTCGGCATCGGCTCGCAACGGCTGGCCGACGGCATCAACATGATCGCCGCCATGGCCGGGTGCGCGCTGCCCGACCGCGACCACCACTATCTCGGAAACCTGAGCAGGCTGGGTCTGGTCCGCTTCTCCACCGAGCCGGTCGCCGACTTCCGCCGCTACGCGTTCCTGGAAGCGCAACCCTCCGCGCAAGCGGCGTACAAATCGGTGAAGATGCGCGCGATCAGCTCCTACCGCAGCATCTACCTGACGGTGTTCGGAAAGCAGTTCTGCGACGCGTGTTTCGTGCTCGGCGACTACACCGGGGGCGGTTGGGCAGGCGATGATCGTGGCGATATCTACCTGGGCAAGGGCCCCCGGCTGCCCTGATTCAGTCCCGGTTGCGCAGCGCGTCGAGGACCCCGGCGAACATCACCGATTTGATCGCTGTCATCGTGGGCTGATCCTTGCCGCCCAGCGGCGCGACCAAAGCCAGTGCGGCGTCGAGGACTTCGCCCTCGGCGGCGGTGGCGTCGACCAGGTCCAGCGCCAGCGCGTCGGCGCCACCGAAGCGGCGGCCCGTGGTCATGCTGGCGACGGCGGCCTTGGGGGTCGTCTTGGCCTGGACGAGCGCGGCCATGCCGTTGGTGAACGGGATGCGGATGTCGGCTTCGGGGAAGCAGAAGTAGCCGCGGTCGGCTCGCATCACCCGGTAGTCGTGGGCCATCGCCACCATCGCGCCTGCCCCGAAGGCGTGCCCGCCGATCGCGGCGACGGTGGGCATGGGCAGGGTGAGGACCCGGGCGAACAGGGTGTGTACCGCTGCGACGTATTCGGCGGCCCGGTCACCGTTGGCCGAGAGCCAGTCCAGGTCGAGGCCGTTGGAGTAGATCTTGCCGCTCGCGGTGGTCACCAGCGCGGCGCAGCCCTCGGCGACGACGGTGTCGAGGTGGTTGTTCATCTCGGCGAGGAAGTCGGGGGACAAGCGGTTCTCGCCGTCGCCGAGGTCGAGCACGGCGATCGAATCGTGGTGGCGCAGTGTGGGCATGGGATTTCCTTTTCAGTGGGGTCCGAGGTCGAGGACGGCCCGCACGGCAGCACGGAGCTGGACGCGGGCCAATGGGTCGGTGAGCCGGTCGCGGCGCAGCAGCAGCGCGGTGGGCAGGTCTACCAGGCAGGTGGTGACGGTGGCGACGCCGCGCCGATCGGCACGACCCCACAGCGCGCGCGCGAGCCGGTTGAACCCGGCGACGAGCGCCTTCTCGGTGTCGGCGATCTCCTGGGCGAGCGCGGGCGCGATGTCACCGGCGAGCAGCTCGGCGCGGTCGACGATCAGCAGCAGGCGCGCGGTGTCGGGGTGCTCCTCGGCCAGCCGCGCCGGGGCCTCGGCGGCATCGAGGACCGCGTCGATGCGGTCTTCGTGGTCGAGCGCCCGCACAGCACGATCGATATCGGCCGACTGGAGGGCGAGAAATCGGTGCGCGGCGCGTAACCTGGTGCGCGCCAGCACAACCTGACGCGACTCGAAGGTGTGATACAGCGCGCCGTTGGAGATGCCGGTCGCGGCCGCGACCGCGCGCACCGTTACCGCCGCGGGTCCGGAACGGGCCGCGAGGTTCTCGGCGGCGTCCAGGACCGTCTCCGGGTCGTGAGTGCGCGGTCTCGGCATGAACAATAGTTTACAGAGCGTCCGCTCTGCTATTCCATCCGGATGTGCTTTTCGGAGGTCGCGACCGTATTTGGTTCCGCCACTTGGTATTTCGCTGCACAGTGCGTCGAACGAAACACAGCGTAGACAACGTTATGCATGCGCGGGGCCTCGATACGATGGGGTACTGTTCGCATTCTTCGGCCCTGCCCGCACGAACAGAACGGCATCGCGATGTCCCGAGTGGTCACCAAGGAGCAGTACTTCGACACCGCGGTGGCGGTGCTCGCCGAGTTCGGCTTCAAAGGACTCAACATCGGGGTGCTGTGCCGTCGCCTCGGCGTCACCAGCGGCTCGTTCTATCACCATTTCGGCTCCTGGCAGGGCTTCGTCGACACCCTGCTCGAGCACTGGGAGAACCGTCAGATGCTCGAGCTCCGCGCACTCGACGTCGGCCACGGTGACGCCGACGCCGACGTGCGCGCCATGTCGGCGCTGGCCAGCGGGCTCGAACACGGCGCCGAAGCTGCCCTGCGCGCCTGGGCGGCCAACGACGAATCGGTGCACGTCACCGTCAAGCGGGTCGACGAGTCGCGTCGGCGCACCGTGCACCGTGTCATCGACGGTGTCGTCGACGATGCGGCCACCGCCACCGTGGTCACCGAATTCGGGATGGCGATGATCATCGGCTACCAACAGCTCGCTGCCGCAGGCGAATCCGCCGAGCTCGACCACCTGCTCGCCGAGTACGCCCGGCTGATCTACTCCCACCGCGGCTAGTCCGGCTCAGGGCGCGGTGGGGCACGTTGCCCGCCGCACGGGTTCCGGTGCCTAGCCCAGCACCTGGTCGACATAGCACCAGCGCCAGACCTCGCCCGGTTCGACACTGCGCATCACCGGATGCGCCGAGGTCTGGAAATGGGCGACGGCGTGGTTGCCGATCGAAGACTCGCAGCAACCGATGTTCCCGCAGGCGGTGCACATTCGCAGATGCACCCAGCGCAGGCCCTCGTCGAGACACTGCCCGCACACCAACTCGCCCGCGGGCGGCTGCGCCAGCAGCGGCGCATCGTCCAGATGCGCGCACCCCTGGGCCCCGGCCGCGGTCGACAGCGGTTCGGCGCGGCGCTCGTCATCGTTTTCGTCGAAACGGTCGATCATCGACTCCTCGAGATCGAGCCGGGCCAGCACATGTTGGAGCACTTCGTAATCGGCGACTCCCGCGTCGCGCACCCGCAGCACCGCATCGCGTTCGGCGCCCAGCATCGCCAGCCGTAGCCGCCGGTACTCCGCGGTCGGGGTCACCAGCTGTGCCTCCGGTCGGCCCAGCCGTTCCCAGGCGGCGTTGGAACGCCAGATCAGTCGCTGCCGTAGCGACTCGATCACCGGGCCCGGGGTGTCCGGCCCGATCCGGCGGTCCAGTTCGGCCAGACCGGCGATCGACGCCTGTTGCAGCAGATCGGCTTTCGCGAGCGCGTCTTCCTCGCGGCTCGGTCCGCGCAACCGCAGCAACCGCACCAGCCACGGCAACGAACTGCCCTGCACGAGCAGGGTGCCGCCGACCACCACCAGGGCGAGCAGTTTCAGCACCGGCAACTGCGGAGTCGTATCGGGCAGCAGCAACACCGCCGCCAAGGTGACCACCCCGCGCATGCCCGCCCACGACACCACCGCCGCGTGACTCAGCGGTTCGGTCACCCGCCCGAACAGCCTGGCCACCAACACCGGCGTGCACACCCAGACCGGGCGCGCCAGCATCACCGCCGCCAGCACACCCACTGCCGCGACCGCGAGCGTGCCGTGATCCAACCCGCTGCGCCAGGCGCCTTCGACGATCCAGCGCACCTGCAAACCGATGATCAAGAACACCGCGCTCTCCAGAATGAACTGGATGGTGCGCCAATTGGTCGACTCGGCCACCCGCGAGGCCGCCCCCTGCCACCGTTGCGCGCCGTGGCCCAGGATCATCCCGCACGTCACGACCGCGATCACCCCCGAAGCGTGAAAATGCTCGGCGGGCAGATACGCCACGAACGGGGCGAGCAGCGACACCGAGGTATCGAGCACCGGATCGGTGATCCGCCTGCGCAACAGCGCCAATGCCGTGGCCACCGCGGCGCCGATCACAGCGCCACCGACGGCGGCGAGCAGGAAATCGCCCCCGATCTGCCAGGCGGTGACCGCACCGGCCATCGCCGCGATCGCCGAACGCAACGCCACCAGCGCGGTCGCGTCGTTGAACAACGACTCGTCTTCGAGCACCGTCACGATGCTGCGCGGCATCCCGGTACGCCGGGCCACCGCGGCCGCGGCCACCGCATCCGGGGGAGCGACCACCGCCCCCAGTGCGACCGCCGCCGCGCACGGCACCGGCAGCAACCACCACACCACCAACGCCACCGCGAACGTACTGAACAGCACCAACCCCACCGACAGTGACGCGATGGTGCGCAGATTGTCCTTGAAATCGACCAGCGAGGTGCGCAACGCGGCGGTATAGAGCAACGGCGGCAACAGCCCCAGCAGCACCACTTCCGGTTCCAGGTGCACCTGCGGCACCATCGGCAGATACGACGCGGCCACCCCGGCCAATGTCAGCACCAGCGGCTCCGACACCCCGAATCGCCGTGCCAGCGCCGCCAGCGCGGTCGCCGAGCCGATGAGGACAACCAGACCGATCGCGACATCCACCCGCGCATTCTCGCACCGCCGGACCGCTCGATCCGCCGCTGCGCGGGTGCGGCCCTATCCCGTTTTCTCCTCTGTCGCCAGATGATCGACCGCGCCCCACACCCGCAGGGCCAGCCGCGGACCCTCCCGCCGCCACTGCGACACCGACGCGTTGGGCACCGGTTCGAGCGAATCCGGCACCGGCGCACCGAGTCCGTCGAGGATGTAGCGCAGCGACACGACCACCGCGTCGTGGGTCACCACCAGCACTTGTTCGCCGGCGGCCGCCACATCCAGCTCATCGAGGAAGCTGCGCACCCGCAACGCCACATCGGCCAGCGATTCCCCACCGGGCGGGCGGTACAGCCAGTTGCCGACCAACTCACGCCGGGCGCCCTCCTCGGGCGCGCGGCGACGGATCGCCCGATACGGATGCAGTTCGAACACCCCCATCTCCCGGTCGCGCAACCGTTCGTCGACCAGCGTGCGGATCGGGCGCAGATGCCGGTTGCGGGTGGCGGCGACCTCGGCCATCACCGCCCAGGTGACCCGGGTGCGCAGGTAGGGGGAGCAGACCACCAGCGTGGGCCGCTGGATCCCGGCCAACCCCGCGAGCCAGCCGCCCAGACAGTGCGCCTGCCATTGCCCGTGCTCGGTCAACTCCACCGCCGCATCGGTCCCCGGCATCGGGCGCTGCCCGGTCGCCGGGTCGGCGAACCACACGTTCGCCGCACTCTGTGCGTGGCGCACCGCCCACAAGCCGCCCAGCGCGCGCGGCACCACCAATCCCTCCGGCACCTGCACCCACCCCCTTCGCTGCTCGAACCCCATCGATGTCCTTCGTGCTCGTCCTGTCGTGCCCGGACGCGCCAGGGAATAGCGGCTTCGACGCCCGCGTTGTACTCCCCGAATTTCGAACGCCTGTCCAGATCTTTCCGGCGGACCGCCGCCGCACCCGTGATGCGCCGCAGGAGGCTCGCTTGACCACCAGAGTAGAGATCTGGACCGACATCAACTGCCCGTTCTGCTACCTCGGGAAAGCCCGCTTCGAAGAAGCGCTGGGCGAGTTCGCGCACCGTGACGAGATCGAGGTGGTGCACCGGTCCTTCGAACTCGATCCGACATTGCCCGCAGGCACCACGCGCCCGGTCATCCCCGCGATCGCCGAGAAGTACGGCATCACCGTCGAGCAGGCCGCCGCCAACGAGCGCGGCATCGGCGCCCAGGCCGCGGCGATGGGTCTGCCCTACCGAACCGAAGGTCGCGACTCCGGCAACAGCTTCGATATGCACCGGCTCCTGCACTACGCCCTCGACCAGGGCAAACAGGAAGCCGTGCTCGACGCCCTCTACGCGGGCAATTTCGCCGAACCCGAGCCGGTCTTCGGCGACACCGAACGTCTGGTCGCGCTGGCCGTGCGCGCGGGCCTGGACGAGAACTCGGTGCGCGCGGTGCTGGCCGACCCCGACGCCTACGCCGACGCAGTACGCCGCGACGAAGCCGAAGCCGCCGCGCTCGGTGCCACCGGTGTCCCGTTCTTCGTCTTCGACGGCAAGTACGCGGTCTCCGGCGCCCAACCCGCCGACACCTTCACCCGGGCGCTGAACACCGCCTGGAACGATCGGCCTGCCCCGCAGCTCATCGCCGACGGTGATGCCTGCGGCCCCGACGGCTGCGCGGTTCCCGCGACCTGATCAGCGCAGTCTCGCGACTGCGGGCCCGGCCGGCGACATCACGCCAGGTCGATGACGACCTTGATATCGGTGTGCTCACCCGGATCGAACGCCTCGAGCGCCCGCTCGAGCGGCAGTCGCCGGGTGATCAGTCTGCCCAGCCACTCCGGGTCGGCCTTTGCCAACGACTGGGCGGCCAGCTCGTAGTGGTGCCGGTTCGCGTTCACCGAACCGAACACCAACGCGTTGTCGAGCACGATGTTGCGGTTGAGGGCGCCCAGGTCGACCTCGGACTCCTCGCCCGGAGCCGACACCCCCGTCAGACACACGATCACGCCCGGATTGTTGATCTCGGCGGCCGACAGCGCGACAGCGGGGGAGCCGGTCGCCTCGATCACCACGTCCGGGTCGATCTCTGCCGCCACCTCCGCCGCCGAACCCGTATGGAAGGTGCCGCCCAGGTCGGCAACCAGTCCCGGCTTGGGGCCCTCGGTCGAGCGATCGAGAACGTGCACGTCGAGCCCCCGTTGAGCGCCGAGTAAGGCTGCCAGCAAGCCGATCGGGCCCGCACCGGTGATCAGTGCCGTCTTCGGGTCGAACCAGGCACGCCCGTTGATCTTCTCGATCTGATCCCACGCCTTGGCCACCACGGTCGTCGGTTCCATCAACACCCCGACCTGCTCGAGCGAAGGATCCAGCTTCACCGCGTAATCGGCCCGCACCACCCACATGCTCGACCCGAACCCGTCGATCTGCTTGATCCCGCGCTCCACATACCGGCCGTTGCGGCACATGTCGAACTCCCCGCGCGCACACGCACCGCACGGCACCGGGTCCGGTCTGCGCACGATCCCGACCACGAGATCACCGGCGGCGAAACCGCTGCCGTGCGGCGCCGTGCGTACCCGGCCGAGGGATTCGTGCCCGAGAACCAGTCGCTCGCGTCCCGGTGGCGCCCACCCGTAGATGCCGGTGGCGATCTCACGATCGGTGCCGCAGATGCCGAGCGCGACACCGTCGACGAGAAGTTCGTCCGGCGCGGGAATCGGATCCGGCACGTCCTGGATGCTCAACGATCCAGGCTGGGAGGGAATGACGGTCAAAGCACGCATGTCGGTTTACCTTTCGCCGAAACGGGGCGATGTGTCAGAACCTGCACGAGCGACCTCTTCGCGATTACACCGCGAACTACCTGCGACTACGGTACGTGAAGCGGCATGGATCGGACAGCATCGCCGGGCTTGTCGGCTACGGTGGAAGCCGCTCGCACCGATCGACCGCGGCCAGTTGGAGGCGTTTTGCGCATCATCGTCCGGATCCTGTTGGTGCTCGTCGCGTTCGCGTGCGCGCTCGCACCGGCCGCGGCGGCCCCGGCCATCGACGACGCCTCCGTACGCAAGATCGACGAACTGCTCACCGTGCGAGCCGAAGCGGGCGATCTGGGCCGTGGCGCACTCATCGAACGCCTCTCCGCGCGGCTGCTCGATACCCCCTACGGCGCGAACATGCTGATCGGCTCGGCCACCGAACCCGAACAGCTCGTCGTCGACCTGCGCCGCGTCGACTGCTTCACCTATCTCGACTACATCGTTGCCGCGTCGCGTTCGGCCGACCGCGACCAGTTCCGCACCAACCTGATCGCCACCCGCTACGTCGACAGCCGCGTCGAATTCGCCCAGCGCAAGCACTTCTTCACCGACTGGGCCGCCCGTGAGCGGCCCGCGGCCACCGACATCACCGCGAGTCTGAGCCCCGCGGCGGTCACCACCACCAAGCACCTCAACGCCAAAACCGACGGCAGCACCTACCTGCCCGGTGTCGCCGTGCTCGACCGCGCGGTCACCCACATTCCCTCGGCCGCCGTCGACGCGACGGTGTCGGGTGCCCTTCGCACCGGCGACTTCCTCGGCGCCTACACCCCCGACGCCGGCCTCGATGTCACCCACGTCGGCATCATCGTCGAAACCCCGACCGGCCCGGTCTTCCGCAACGCGTCCTCGCTCGCCGCGAACAACCGGGTGGTCGATACTGCTCTGGCCGACTATCTGCGGACCGTCCCGGGCATCGTCGTGTTGCGCCCGCTCTGACCGACTTCGGAGGACTCGCCATGACCACGCTGCCCGACCGCCCGAACACCGCACTGCTCATCGTGGATGTCCAGAACGGTGTCGTCGACGAAGGGCTGCGCCGCGACGACGTCATCGCCAACATCACCGCCCTCGTCGACCGTGCCCGCAGCGCCGACGTGCCGATCATCTGGATCCAGCATTCCTCCGAGGACCTGGTCGAACACAGCGATCCCTGGCGCTACGTCCCCGAACTCATCCGCGCGGACTCCGAACCGCTGGTCCACAAACGCTACGGAGACTCCTTCGAGGACACCGCTTTGGAGGGACTGCTCGCGGCGGTGGGCGCCGGTCATCTGGTCGTCACGGGCGCGGAATCCGACGCCTGCGTCCGCTCGACCATCCACGGCGCTTTCGTGCGCGGCTACGACGTCACCCTCGTCGCCGACGCCCACACCACCGGCGACAAAACCCGGTGGGGCGCACCGAAACCCGAAGAAGTCATCGCCCACACGAATCTGTACTGGCGATTCCAGAGCGCGCCGGGTCGCACCGCGGCCGTCCGCCCGACCGAGGAGCTTGACTTCAGGTCGACGTGAACGGGCACCGTGGCCTCATGACCACTTTCGGATATGAACAGAGCCTCGGCTACGACCGGCGCGCCACCCGCCTGCTGACCGGCCTGTACCGCCGGATCGCCGCCGACATCGACACCCGCACCGCCGACTCGGCCACCGTCGTCGATCTCGGCACCGGCCCGGGAAAGCTGTTGTCGCACCTGGCAGCACGTCGTCCCGACCTGCGTCTGCACGGCATCGACCTGTCCCCGCATATGATCGAGATCGCCCGCCGCGCCGTCGCCGAGCAGACGATCGAACTGGCCGTCGCCGACGTCGCCGAACTGCCCCATCCCGACAACAGCATCGACTTCGCCGTCTCGAGCCTGAGCATGCACGAATGGCCCGACCTGCCCGGCGCCGTCGCCGAACTGCGTCGAACACTGCGTCCGGGCGGGGCCGCCGGGATCTACGACTTCCGTTTCGCCCGAACCCGCGACATCCGGAGTGCACTAGGTGCGGTCTTCGGCCCGGTCGACACCGAAACTGTCCGTCTGCCTTGGCATCCCGTCGCTGTAATCACCTGCTACCGCGTCTCCGCATAGGCTGCGACGATGGCCGAGGAACACACGATCGGTGCGGTGGCGGCGCAGTTCGGGCTCGCGACCCACGTGCTGCGCCACTGGGAAGACCGTGGGCTGCTCGCCCCACCGCGTGACTCGGCCGGACGCCGCCATTACCGCAGCGCCGATGTCGAGGCGATCGCGATGATCGTCCTGGGCAAGAAGGCGGGCTTGTCCCTCGAAGATCTCGCGATCCTGTTCGTTCGTTCGCCCGATCGCCGCAGCCGCCGCACCGTACTCGAGGCTCACCGCGACCGCCTCGCCGACCAGATCGCCCGCACTCACGCCGCCCTCGATGCCGTCACCCACGTCCTGGACTGCGACGCCGAGGATTTTCGTACCTGCCCCAGCTTCCGCGCCGAACTCGGCGCAGTCCTCGGCCCCCGTGACGGCCCGCCGGTGTCGCCGATACCGTCCGACGTGGGACGATCGGCGATGTGACCGGTACACCCGCGAAGCCACAGCACCTGCGCGATCTCGCGCTGCTGCGTCGCGTGCGCGACCGCATCGATCGCGAATTCGCCCAGCCGCTCGATGTCGAAGCGCTCGCTCGCGGTGTGCACATGTCGGCAGGCCACCTCAGCAGGCAGTTCCGCCTCGCCTACGGGGAATCGCCGTACTCGTACCTGATGACGCGCCGCATCGAACGGGCCATGGCGCTGCTGCGCCGCGGCGACCTGAGCGTCACCGAGGTGTGTTTCGCCGTCGGCTCGTCCTCGCTGGGCACCTTCAGTACCCGTTTCACCGAACTCGTCGGTGTGCCGCCCAGCAGCTACAAACAGCAGCAGGACGAGCAGACCGCGGGGATGCCGTCGTGCGTGGTCAAGAAGGTGACCAGACCGATCAGGAATCGAGAAGCTTCCGCTGGAACCGGCAATTAGCGTGGTCGCCATGAACCTCACCATCCACCAGACCTACCTGCCCCAGGACGACCCCGACGCCGCGCTGGCCTTCTACCGCGACACGCTCGGCTTCGAGGTCCGCAACGATGTCGGCTACAACGGGATGCGCTGGATCACCGTCGGCCCCACCGGCCAGCCCGACACCTCCATCGTGCTGCACCCGCCGGCCGCCGACCCCGGCATCACCGACGAGGAACGTCGCGTCATCGGCGAAATGATGGCCAAAGGCACCTATGCCGGCGTCAACCTCGCCACCGACGACCTCGACGGCCTGTTCGAGAAGCTGCAGGCAGGCGACATCGAAGTCGTCCAGGAACCCACCGATCAGCCCTACGGTGTCCGCGACTGCGCCTTCCGCGATCCCGCCGGAAATATGGTCCGCATCCAGCAGACCAAGTAGGCCACCGCGCCGGTAGATTCGATATCCGGCGATGTCGACTGACTGATCGAGGGAGACCCATGAGCACGGCCACCAAGACCGGCACCACCATAGAGCCGGCCGACAGCCACGATGTGATCCGCGTGCACGGCGCGCGCGTCAACAATTTGCGCGATGTGAGCATCGACATCCCCAAGCGCAGGCTGACGGTCTTCACGGGCGTGTCCGGATCCGGCAAGAGCTCGCTGGTCTTCGGCACCATCGCCGCCGAATCACAGCGCCTGATCAACGAGACCTACAGCGCGTTCGTGCAGGGCTTCATGCCCAGCCAGGCCCGCCCCGACGTCGACGTGCTCGAGGGCCTGACCACCGCGATCCTGGTCGATCAGTCCCGGCTGGGCGCCGACCCGCGCTCCACCGTCGGCACCGTCACCGATGCCAACGCGATGCTGCGGATCCTGTTCAGCCGCCTCGGCGACCCCCACATCGGGTCGTCGCAGGCGTTCTCGTTCAACGTCGCCTCGATCAGCGGCGCCGGTGCGGTCGAGGTCGAGAAGAACGGTGTCACCGTCAAGGAACGCCGCAGCTTCGCCATCACCGGCGGCATGTGCCCGACCTGTGAGGGCAAAGGCCAGATCAACGACATCGACCTCACCGAACTCTACGACGAGAACCTCTCTCTCGACGAAGGCCCGTTCAAGATCCCCGGCTACAGCATGGACGGCTGGATGGGTCGCATCTTCAAGGGTTCAGGGTTCTTCGACCCGGCGAAGCCGATCAAGAAGTACACCAAGAAGCAGCTCGCCGACCTGCTGTACAAGGAGCCGACCAAGGTCAAGGTCGAGGGCATCAATCTCACCTACGAAGGACTGATCCCCAAACTGCGCAAATCGATGCTGTCCAAGGACATCGATGCGTTGCAGCCGCATGTGCGGGCCTTCGTCGAGCGCGCTGTCACCTTCGGCACCTGTCCCGACTGCGCGGGCACCCGATTGTCCGCCGCGGCCCGCTCGTCGAAGATCAACGGCATCAGCATCGCCGATGCCTGCGCCATGCAGATCACCGATCTCGCCGAATGGGTCAAGGAAGTCGACGAACCGTCTGTCGCGCCGCTGCTGGAATCGCTGCGCCAAACCCTGGACTCGTTCGTCGAGATCGGCCTCGGTTACCTGTCGCTGTCGCGCCCCTCGGGCACGCTGTCCGGCGGTGAAGCCCAGCGCGTCAAGATGATTCGCCATCTCGGCTCCTCGCTCACCGACGTCACCTATGTGTTCGACGAGCCCACCGCCGGCCTGCACCCGCACGACATCCAGCGGATGAACGATCTGCTGCTGCGCCTGCGCGACAAGGGCAACACCGTGCTCGTCGTCGAGCACAAACCCGAAACGATCGTCATCGCCGACCACATCGTCGACCTCGGCCCCGCCGCGGGTTCCCACGGCGGCACCATCTGCTTCGAAGGCACCGTCGACGGGCTGCGCGCCAGCGACACCGTCACCGGCCGTCACTTCGACGACCGCGCCCGCGTGAAGAACTCGGTGCGAAAGTCGACCAGTGCCTTACAGATTCGCGGCGCCACCGCCAACAACCTCGACAAGGTCGACGTCGACATCCCCCTCGGTATCCTGGTGGCGATCACCGGCGTGGCGGGCTCGGGCAAGAGCTCGCTGGTCCACGGCTCGATCCCGATCGACGAAGGCGTCATCTCCATCGACCAGGCCCCGATCAAGGGCTCGCGGCGCAGCAACCCCGCCACCTACACCGGTCTGCTCGACCACATCCGCAAAGCATTCGCCAAAGCCACCGGCGCCAAACCCGCCCTCTTCAGCGCCAATTCCGAAGGCGCCTGCCCGAACTGCAACGGAGCGGGCGTGGTCTACACCGACCTGGCGATGATGGCCGGGGTCTCGACCAGGTGCGAGGTGTGCGAGGGCAAACGGTTCATGGCCGAAGTCCTCGAATACACCTTCGCGGGCAAGAACATCAGCGAGGTGCTCTCGATGCCCGTCGACGAAGCCCGCGAGTTCTTCGGCGACGGCGAAGCCCGCACCCCCGCTGCCCACAAGATCCTCACCCACCTCACCGAAGTCGGCCTCGGCTACCTCACCATCGGCCAGCCACTGACCACCCTGTCCGGCGGCGAACGCCAGCGCCTCAAGCTGGCCACCCACATGTCGGACAAGGGCGGGGTCTACATCCTCGACGAACCGACCACCGGCCTGCATCTGGCCGACGTCGAACAGCTCCTCGGGCTGCTCGACCGCCTCGTCGACGCAGGCAAGTCCGTCATCGTCGTCGAACACCACCAGGCGGTGATGGCCCACGCCGACTGGATCATCGACCTCGGTCCCGGCGCGGGCCACGACGGCGGCCGCATCGTCTTCGAGGGCACCCCCGCCGATCTCGTCGACGCTCGCTCCACCCTCACCGGCGAACACCTGGCCACCTACGTCGGCGCCTGAGCGTCGCTCGGCCGGGCTCGCCCCGAGCCCGGCCGAGCATCCGCCATCCTGTCCTCGGACGGTGCGCACCGGTCCGCTTATCCTGGTCCGATGCTCGAGATCTCCACCGATCCCGCCGCCGTCGACCTGGATTGGCTCCACGACCGCCTGTCCACCGACGCCTATTGGGCGCTCGGGCGCAGCGTCGAACGCGTCCAGCGCCTCGTGGCGAACTCCCTGCCTTACAGCGTCTTCGATGATGGCGGCGACCAGATCGCTTTCGCCCGCCTGGTCACCGACCGCACCACCTTCGCGTGGCTTTCCGACGTCTATGTCGAGCGTTCGCAACGAGGAAAGGGCGTCGGCAAACTCCTGCTCGACCGGGTCATGGCCGATGCCGATGACTGGGGTCTGCGCCGGATGGCCCTTGCTACCGGCGACGCCCATGATCTGTACCGTCGCTACGGCTTCGCGTCCCATCCCGAACCGGACCAGTGGATGGAAAAGAACTGGCCGACGCACCCCGCCTGAACCCCTCTCCCGCTGTCGGTGTCCCCCTACAGAGTGATGACAACGCGGTACAGGTACCCACAGAATCCGTTGGAGACACACCCATTCCGACGGATCCGAGCAGCAGATGATGCCAGGCAGCAGTAGATGGAGCCCGCCGTGGGCTATCGGTGCGGCCGCGGTGGCGGTGTTGTGCTCGCTCGCGGTCACCGCGCCGGCGCATGCCGAAGCCGACGACCAAGCGCGAGCCGCGGCAGCCCTCCACGAGCAGCTGCGCCGCATCGGCAGCCCGAACGCGGCGTACGCCGTGCTCGACGGCGACCGGGTGGTCACCGGCGAATCAGGTGACGCGAGCCAGGACACCCCGTTCGTCATCGGTTCGCTGAGCAAGTCGTTCACCGCGGTCGGGGTGATGCGGGCGGTGGAAGCCGGGCTCGTCCACCTGGACACCCCGGCCACGACCTACCTTCCCGAGTTCACGACCGCGTCACCGGCAGGCAAGGACATCACCGTCACTCACCTGCTGCACCACACGAGCGGTCTGAGCACCACCGATGGCGTCCGAGACCTGCTGCACCCGGACCGCACCCTCGCCGATCGCGTGGCCAGGACACGCGATTTCGAGCTCATCGCACCACCGGGACAGAAATTCGAGTACTCCAACCTCAACTACGCGGTACTCGGGCTGTTGCTCGAGAAAGTCTCGGGCCGAAGCTATTCCGAGTACCTTCGCGACGAAGTACTCGCGCCGATCGGTCTGACCAGCACGGTCCTCGATGTCGCGAAGGCACGCGAGCAAGGCTTGGCCGCCGGGTCCGTGCCCTGGTTCGGATGGTGGTCGATGCCACGGCCCGAGAGTGAGTTCCCCGGCGCCTTGCCCGACGGCTACATCGTCTCGACCGCCCGAGACCTGGCCGCGTACGCGAGGTTTCACCTGGGTGATGGTCGCGGCGCGGCGGGTCAGGTGCTGTCCGCGCAGTCCATGGCGGCGCTGCACGAAGGCATCCAGTCGACCGGGGACACCGACCCCACCTCGACCGGCTATGCCATGGGTTGGTACACCGGGGAATCCGAATCCCACCCGGTAATCCGCCACGAGGGCGACAACTTCGGCTATCGATCCGACATCGCCCTGTATCCCGATCTCGATCGCGCGATCGTGGTGTTGATCGCCCGCAACGGAACCCTGTCGATGGCGGGATCGCCGGTGAGTGCGGCGCTGCCGGCGTTGGCCGGTGGTGCCCCGGCATTACGCAGCACCTACACGGTCGCCGGCGCTGCCGTCCTCGGATCGGTGGCGGCATTGGCCCTCACGATCGGCGGGGCGCTGCTGGTCCATCGCCGCCGGGCCCACCGACAGCGACCGCCGAGCCGCGCGTTCGCGGTGGCGACGATCCTGATCGCGGTGCTGCTCGCCGCTTCGGCATTCACCACAGCGCTGCTGCTGGTCGGCGGACGGATCACGGAACTTCCCCTGATCTGGCGCAGCGCCCCCGATGTGATGATCCTGCTGATCGCCTGGCCGACAGCGTTGATCGCGATCGGGTCCACGTCCCTGACCCAACGGCGAAGGCAGGCGAATCGGCGTCAAGGGACCCGGCGTGGCCCGGGGTGAGTCGCGTCTACTGCTCGGTCGTGGTGGGCAACAGCGGCGCCGTTCATATCGACCTGGGCGAACGGTTCGCCCAGATGGCGAAGAACTCTCAGGCACGTGTCGACATCCGCGTCGGTGATGTCGCCGCCGACGCCGCGCAGAACGGCGAGTTCCCGGGCGGTGACCGTGGCCATCAGTGCTCGACCCCGTGCGGTCATCGCCACCAGTGGCGAGCGCTGATGCCTCGGGTTGTGGCGAGTTTCGACCAATCCGCCCGCAACGGCATCGTTGACCATGCGCTGAACGAACTGGCGACTCAGCGCCTGGGTGCGGCCCATCTCCGGCACGGTCATCGGTCCGCGCTCCCCGAGGAGATCGAGGATGGAGCGAACGCCGACTGAAATCCCGGTCGGCAGCGAATCTTGCTCGATCTTTCGGTAGACCTGCCGGTAAAGGATCCTGATCTGAGTGAAGACGTCCATCAGCCGGCTTGCGAGCGCATCTGGTTTCAGGGGTTCGGCCACGGCGCAAGTATGACACTTAGGTTGTCAATTATTCGACGATATGGCACCTTGGTTGTCATGTCTGTGATGGTCAACAGGTTCGTGTTCGAATCCTCCGACGGCCTGCTGTCGTATCAGGACACCGGCAACACCGGGCCCGCGCTGGTCCTGCTACACGCCGGCTTCCTGGATTCCTCGATGTTCGATGCGCAACT
The DNA here is from genome assembly GCA_014360565.1 of Nocardia sp. GTDB lineage: Bacteria > Actinomycetota > Actinomycetes > Mycobacteriales > Mycobacteriaceae > Nocardia. Next base: position 11,898 of record JACIXH010000017.1, on the reverse strand, counting down.
GCCCGTGCTGGGACGCCGACATCGAGTGATCGCCCCCGATGCCCGTGGGCACGGTGAATCCGGCAACGCGACACGGCCTTTCCGCCAATCCGACGATGTGGCGGCGCTCTTGCGTCATCTCGACCTGACGTCCGTGGTCATCGCGGGCGTGTCGATGGGCGCTATGACCGCGGTGGAAGTCGCCGTCGAGTACCCGGACCTGGTGGCGGGTCTGGTCGTGAGCGGCCGCGCCATCGGTGAACCGGACTACCGCGATGCGTGGTCGAAAGACCTGGCGCAAACGCAAGCCGATGCCTTGGCGCAGGGGGATCTGGCTGCCTGGCTCGACGCGTTCGTGCTGTGGTCGGTCGGTCCCGCTCGTCACCCGACCGAGGTCGACGCCGCCCTCGTCGGCGACCTGCGACGGATGGCTACGCGAACCTTGGCGAAACATGTTGATTCGCGGCAGAATTTCCACCTTCCGGTACCCGACGTCGCGCTTCGAGCCCCGCTCATCTCCGCTCCGGTCCTCGCCCTCGATGGAGTGTTCGATTCTCCCGACCTGATCGCCACGGTGGACAGGTTGCTCGACGCGGTGCCGCAGGGTCGCCGCACGATGATCGAAGGAGCGGGGCACTTTCCGAATATGGAACAGCCGACCCTCTACAACAGGCTCGTCGAGCAATTCGCGGCTTCGCTCGCTGCGGCGTGACCCCAAACCGCGCGTGTGATGTATCTCGCCGTCCACGAGTCTGGTCTCCGCGGTGACCACAGGCATAGCGTGATATCCCACACGCGCGGGCCAAATCTACTGCACTAGAAGGATATTCGGTACAAACCGGACATGCATCGACCCGTGCACACTGCCGTCCCGTACGGTGTCATTCCTTCGGGCCGACGGCAGAACCGTGGCAAGGAGCTGCATCGGTGCCGGATCAACACAGTGACCTCAGCCCTCGTATCACCCGGCGCGGGGCATTCGCCGCGCTGGCGCTGCTCGCTGTCGGCGACTGCGGCGGCTCGGTCGCGGCCACGAACGGCACACCACACTGGGACTACGACGTCGAGGGCCCCGAGCACTGGGCGGACCTCGACCGCGGTTACGCGGCATGTCGAGTAGGCCACGCCCAATCACCGATCGACCTGGCCGGTCCCACCGAACTGCACGCCTCCGATCACATCGAGATCGACTATCGACCGATCGCTTCGGTGAGCCTGCTCAACAACGGGCACACGATCCAAGCGGCCGTGCCGGCGAACTCCGGCAACCGCATCGTCGTCGACGGCACACCGTTCACCCTGGCCCAGTTCCACTTCCACCTGCCCAGCGAACACACCGTCGACGGCAACGACACGGCTATGGAACTGCATTTCGTCCATACCGCGCCGTCGGGGCGTCTGGCAGTGCTCGCCGTCCTGCTCCACGCGCGAGCCGATGCTGCCGCACTGAGCCGAATACTCACCGCCACACCGCATCGCTCGGGACTCACTCGCACCGTCACCGGCGTCGACCCCCGCGAATACCTGCCCGCCGACCTCGCCCAGTTCCGCTACCACGGCTCCCTGACCACGCCGCCGTGCACCGAAGGCGTCGAATGGATCGTCCTGCGTCACCCGGCCCCGGTCGCGATCTCCGACGTCGACAACTACCGCGCCCTGTTCCCGCACAGCAACCGGCCCACCCAACCGCGCAACGGCCGACCGGTAGTTCTCGCCGGATCGAACTGAGTCCGCCCTCTCGCCACCGGCGCGCACGCGCGCCGGCTACTCCTGGGGTTGCGGGCGCAGCGTGAGGATCTGTTCGGCAACCCCCACCGGGCCACGAATGTCGTGCAGGACAGTACTGGTCAGCCCCTGTCCGGTGTGGCCGAAGGTGACCGTGGTGTCGAGACCGGTCCATTCGCCTTCGGGTTGGCGGTAGAGGTGCACGGTCAGATCCACGTTGGGGAACATCCACTTGGTGGGTTCCTGGCGCACAGCGATGCCGTTCGCGGTGTCGACGAGCGCGATGTAGGAAGCCAGGGGATCGACCGGTTCCGCGGAGACCAAGTCCATCGACGAGTGCACCCACGCGGCGGTACGTCCCGGCTGAGGAATGCCGACCGCGCGAGTATCGATAGATGCGATGTAGCCGCCGGGCCACACCGCGGACAGCGGCCAGGACGGCAACGGCTCGGGGTCGGGAAGTCGCTCGGGTTCCCCGCCGGCGACGGCGGCGCTGTCCTGGGTGCTCAGAAACCACGCGCGCGCGGACACGACGCTGCGCCCGGCGATGGTGACGGTGGCCTCGACCAATTCGATGGTTCGGCCGGGACGGATGGTCCGGACATCGATGTCGAACTCCCCGAACGCGATTCTGCCCAGGATGTCGAAGCTGATCCGGCTCATCGCCAACGCAGGGCGCTGTTGCTGGGCGCGGGTTCGCTGGATCTCGTGGACGATCAGCCCGCCGAGGGGACTGAAGTGCTGCTCGTCGATGTCCCAGGCTCCACCTGCGTGGGCAGTCGGGACGAAGCGGTGAGCGCCGACCCGATGGAAGTAGGACGTGTGCGCGATCGTATCCCTCACATTTCTCAACCTACGGGTCGATTTTTCATCCTGCAAGTCGCCTAACCGCCCTTATGGTCGCCTCGCCGTGCTGGATAGAATCAGACGATGACCGCGACCACGGACGAGAGCGTCGCGCCCGCGGGGCGTGCGGAGAGGCGACGTGATCGGCGCAAGGCGGAAATGATCGAAGCCGCACTGCAGATCCTGGCCGGCGTCGGCTATCAAGGAATGCGATTCGAAGACGTCGCCGAACGCTCCGACATCGCCAAAGCCACTCTCTACCATTACTTTCCGAGCAAAGACGCCTTGGTCTCCGCCGCGCTGGAAAAGCTGACCGCCGATGTGCTGACCCACCTCGGCGCGGCACTCGACACCACGGCCGCACTGCCGGCGGCCCAGCAACTGCGCGCACTCATCGCCGAACAGCTGCGCATTCTGACGGTGCTCTACCCGGAAGTGGGCAAACTGCTGTCCTTTCCGGCGCCGTGGCCGGCCGAGCACGGTGAATCCATCAAGGCCATGCGCCGACGCCACGACCGGATCTTCCGCGAGGTCGTCGACCGCGGGATCGCCTCGGGCGAGCTGGACTGCCCGGACCCGTCGGTGGCACTGCACTGTCTGCACGGGATCCTCAACCACGCCTCGATCTGGCTGCGCCCCGCCGCGAACCCCGACGGACGAACGCGTGACGCCGTGGTCGAGGAATCGATGCGGCTGTTCGTGCGAGCCTGAAAACTGTTCGGCTAGTGCCTGTTTCGCACGTCAGGATGCGGTGCGGGGGAGTAGGCCGAGGGTGAGGTGGCGGACCAGGTCGTCGAGCAACTGCTCGGAGTCGTAGTCGGCGGTGTAGCCGGACCCGACGAAGGTGGCCAGACCCTGTAGGGCGGCCAAGGCGGTGACACCCAAGCGTTTGGGGTCGCCTGCGACGATCTCGCCGGTGGCCTGACCTTCGGCGATCAACGCGATCGGCACGGCGAAGGCCCGGTCGACAGCTTCCTGGATATCGGCGGAGGTCGAGTCGTGTCTGCGCGCGAACATCAGCGGCAAGAGCTCGAGATTGTCGACGGCGAATCGCAGATAGGCGTAGGCGACTGTCTGCAGACGGGCTGTGATGGGTCCCTCGATCACGGCTTGTTCGAAGCAGGCGCCGAGACGGTGCAGGCCCGTGACGGCGAGTGCGTCGAGTAGTGCCTGCTTGTCGCGGAAATGCCTGCTCGGCGCCGCATGGCTGACACCGGTGTCGCGGGCCAGTTGTCGCAGGGACAGTCCGTCCACGCCGGACTCGCGCAGCGTCGCCTCGGCGCGCGTCAGCAGGGCTGCGCGCAGGTCTCCGTGGTGGTACGGGGTGTGCAGGGCCATGGTACGAGCAGGATATCCGACAACCGGCAAATGTTTGCATTGACTACTTTGTTGTCGCTGACTACATTAATCAGTGCCATGACTGACAACACCGCGCCCACCCGCACACAGCGCAGCATGCCGATCCGCGAATGGCTGGCCCCGATCACCCTGGTCACCATCCTGGCGGCGCTGCTGGGCACCATGTACCTCGGCTACACCGCCGACCCGGAGAAACACCTCCACGACTTCCCGATCGCCTTGGTCAACCAAGACGTCGGCGACACCCTCGCAGGCAAACCCGCCAACATCGGCGAACAGATCACCGCCGCACTGAGCGAGAACATCCCCGCCGACAAAATCGACCTACGCCCGCTCGGCATCAACGAAGCCCAGCGACAGCTACAGAACGGCGAGGTATACGGCGCCATCGTCATCCCCGGCGACTTCACCAAGCGCGTGGCCATCCTCGGCGCCGCCTCGATCGTCCCCGGCCAGATCGAGCAACCGATCATCTCCGTGCTCACCAACCCGCGGGCAGGCACCCTCGCCGCCCAGATCATGAACACCGTCGCCGACCAGGCGATGACCCAGGTGAACAGCACCGTCGGCACCCAACTCGCCGCACAGGTCGGCGCCGCGATCGGCACCACCCCACTCAGCGGCGCGGCCCAACTGCAACTCGCCGAACCGATCGACGTCGTGGTCAGCGCCTACCATCCGCTGCCCGAAGGCACCGGCCAGGGCCTGGCGGCGTTCTTCTACACCCTGGTCCTGCTGATCGTCGGATTCAGCGGCGCCATGATGATCAATTCGCTCGCCGACGCCTCACTGGGCTTCGTCCCCGCCGAATACGGCCCATGGCACAAAGCCACCACCCCGGCCCCGATCAGCCGCTGGCACACCCTGCTCGTCAAATGGGGGATAGCCACGATCAGCGCCCCCCTCGCCTCCGGCGTCTTCCTCGGTGTCGGCACCCTGCTCGACATGTCCATCGAGCGACCACTGATGCTGTTTCTCTATGGCACGCTGGCGATCGCCGCCATCGCGGTCACCGCCCTGTCGGTGATGGCCGCCTTCGGCACAGCAGGCCTGATGATCAACCTCATCGTGTTCGTGGTGCTCGGCATCCCCTCGTCCTCGGGCACCATCCCGCTCGAAGCGACACCGCGCTGGATCGCCGACATGGCCACCTTCGAACCCATGCACCAGATCTATCTGGCCGTGCGCGCCATCCTGTTCTTCGACGGACATCTCGAGGCAGGCATGGCACAGGGACTGTGGATGACCCTCGCCGGACTGGCTATCGGCCTGCTCCTGGGCGCGGTCGCCACCAACGCCTACGACCTACGCGGCATGCGCCGCCTCGGCATCGAGCACGCGCCCGCACAGTAACCGATCAACCCACGTGGAAGGGCCCCTTGATGCACGAGTACGAAGCCCCGGCTTCCTACGCGATTCCAGAACGCGCGAACAATTCCGACAGCGTGTTCCTGCACGCCGAGCACTCGCCGAACACCGTGCTGTTCAACGTCGCCGACGGCAGCGGCGGCCTCGCCGACGTCACCGCGGCCGAATTCGCGCGGACGGTCACCGACGTGGCCAAGGGCCTCATCGCCTCCGGCGTCGAACCCGGCGACCGCGTAGCCATCATGGCGCCCACCCGCTACGAGTGGGTCGTGCTCGACCACGCGATCTGGGCCACCGGCGGCTGCACCGTCGCCATCTACGACAGCTCCGCCGCCGAACAGGCCAAGTGGATCCTGCAGGACTCCGCGACAACACTGCTGATCGTCGACAGCGACCAACACCGCCGAACCATCGACGACATCGACAGCGGCGCACTGCCCGACCTGCGAGAAATCCTGCAGATCGACAAGGGCGCCGTCGCGGAGTTGACCGGCCGCGGCGCCCACCTCGACGACGACAGTGTCCACACCCGCCGTGCGGCCGTGGGCGCGAGCTCCCCGGCGACCCTGATCTACACCTCGGGCACCACCGGCCGCCCCAAAGGCGTGATCCTCACCCACGCGAACCTCTACGCCGAGTCGAAGTCCGACCGAATCGCCCTGGGCGAGTTCGTCACCCAGGGCAACAAGACGCTGATGTTCCTGCCCCTCGCCCACGTCTTCGCCCGCGCCGTGACGCTGGCCGCGCTCGATGCCGAAGTGGTCGTCGCGTTCAGCTCCGACTGGTCCACGCTCGTCGACCAGTTCGGCAGCTTCCGCCCCCATTTCATCCTCGCGGTGCCACGCGTCTTCGAGAAGGTCTTCAACGGCGCGAAGCAGAAAGCACACGCCGGCGGTACGGGGAAGATCTTCGACCTGGCCACCGACACCGCGGTCGCCTATAGCCGATCACTGGACAACGGCGGCCCCGGTCTCGCCCTGCGGCTGCGCCACGCACTGTTCGACAAGCTCGTCTACGGCAAGCTGCGCCTGGCCCTCGGCGGACGATGCGAAGCCGCGGTATCCGGCGGCGGACCACTCGGCGCCCACCTCGGGCACTTCTTCCGCGGCGCCGGCATCCCCGTCTACGAGGGCTACGGGCTCACCGAGACCACCGCCGCGATCACCGTGAACACCCCGGCCCACACCCGGGTCGGCACCGTCGGGCGCCCGACCGATGGCCACGCCGTCAAGATCGCCGACGACGGCGAACTGCTGCTGCGCGGCCCGGTCGTGTTCGACGAATACTGGGGCAACCCGCAGGCCACCGCCGACGCCTTCGCCGACGGCTGGTTCCGGACCGGCGATCTCGGCGCCATCGACCGCGACGGCTACCTCACCATCACCGGCCGCAAGAAGGAAATCATCGTCACCGCGGGCGGCAAGAACGTCTCGCCGACGCTGATGGAGGACGCGCTGCGCACCCACCCGCTGATCAGCCAGGCGATGGTGGTCGGCGACGGCCGCCCGTTCATCGCCGCCCTGATCACCCTCGACCCCGAAGTACTGCCTGCGTGGAAGGAAAGCCACCACCTGCCCGCCGACACCTCGAACGAAACACTGGTCGCGAACCCGGATCTCGTCGCCGAGATCGACGCGGCGGTCGAGGACACCAACAAGAAGGTGTCCCACGCCGAGGCGATCAAGAAGGTCCGCATTCTGCCCGTCGACTGGACCGAGGCAACCGGCGAACTGACCCCGAAGATGTCGCTCAGGCGCGCCACCGTCATGCAGAAGTACGCCACCGAGGTGGACGCGATCTACGCCCCCGCCACGGTGACTGGTCGCTGACACCGCAACTCCGCTCCGCTCACCTGTTACGTCTAACGAATTACCGCATAACCCACCGATTCAACCCCTGAGGTTCGTAGTCTCACCTGGATCGCGCCCGGCGCGCGGCACCAGAACAGAGGTTGAAAACAGCAGATGGCTATAACTGACGTCGAGGCGTACACGCATCTTTCGCCGACCGACATCGAAAATTTTGGACGACGGCTCGACGCATTGCGCGAACAGATCGAATCCAGCTTGGGCGAGCGTGACGCCAAATACATAAAAACTGTCATCCGCGTTCAGCGGGCCTGCGAGATAGCCGCCCGTGTGGTGCTGCTCGACTCGGGCAGAAAAAGCAGTTGGTGGTGGGGGACAGGCTTGCTCACCCTGTCGAAAGTGCTCGAGAACATGGAAATCGGGCACAACGTCATGCACGGCCAGTGGGATTGGATGAACGACCCGGAAATCCACTCCAGCACATGGGAATGGGATCATTCCATGCCCGCCGCGCACTGGAAAGAAGCCCACAACTACCGCCACCACGTCTTCACCAACGTCCTCGGACTCGATCCCGACGAAGGTTACGGACTGCTCCGCATCACCCGTGACCGCCGCTGGCGCCCCTACCACCTCGGCAACTTCGTCTACCTTGTCCCGGTATCGCTGCTGTACGAGCTGGGTATGTGCGTGTACCACCTGGAGATCCCGCGCGTGCTGGCAGGCAAGAAGGACAAGGGGAAGTTCCGGCACGCTCGCAACGAAATCGTCCAGAAAGCGGGCAAGCAGCTACTCAAAGACTATGTCGTGTTCCCGGCAGTGACCGGGAGAAACTGGAAATCCACAATACGCGCCAATATCACCGCTAATATCACCAAGAATGTCTGGGAACAGATCATCACGTTCTGCGGGCACTTTCCTGACGGCGCGGAAAAGTTCACCAGGCGCGATATCGAGGGTGAGACCCGCGGCGAATGGTATCTACGCCAATACCTGGGCAGTGCCAATATCGAGGTCGGACCCATCATGCGCATTCTGACCGGGACCCTCAGCCACCAAATCGAACACCACCTGTTTCCCGATCTGCCGAGCAACAGGCTCCCCGAAATCCAACGGGAGGTGCGCCAACTCGCGGCGGAATATCGTCTGCCCTATACCACCGGCACCCTCGTCCGCCAGTACGGTCTCACTCTACGGACAATCGCAAAACTCTCCTTGCCGGATAAGTACCTCACCGCAGACGCCGACAATGCTCCCGAAACCAGCTCCGAGAAAGCCACCGAATCCCGACGGCTCGTCCCGGCCTGACCGGTCTCAGAACCACTCCGGGTCGGTCTCCAGCAGCAGCGTGTCCAAGGCGCCGAGGATGTCGAGCTGCGGGTTCACCTTCGGCAGCTCGTAGGTGAAGAAGTACCGAGCGGCGGCACGCTTTCCCTGGTAGAAGGCATCGTCACCGTCTCCCACGGCAACGAGTTGTTCGAGCCACATCCAGGCCACGACAACATGCCCGAAGGCTTCCAGGTACAGCGACGAATTGGCCAGTGCCACAGCCGGATCACCGGTCGACCACAGTCGGCCGGTGATCTCGGCGACCCTGTTCCACACCGTGCCGAGCTGGTCAGCGAAAACCGCGGCCGCACCACCGAGCGCACCCGCCCGCATCCGGGTCTTCTCGATCTCGCCTCCCAGCAGCGCCATCGCGGCGCCGCCACCCATCACCACTTTGCGGCCGAGGAGATCGAGGCCCTGCACACCGTGGGTCCCCTCGTGGATGGGATTGAGACGATTGTCGCGATAGTGCTGTTCGACGTCGTGATCGGTGGTGTAGCCGTAGCCGCCGTGCACTTGGATAGCGAGACTGTTGGCCTCCAGGCACCACTGCGACGGCCAGCTCTTGGCGATCGGGGTCAGCACATCGAGCAGCAACGCCGCCGCGTCACGCTCAACTGCCTCGGCTGCTGTCTTCGACTCGTCGACGAGCTTCGCACAGTACAACGACAACGCCATCGCGCCCTCGACATAGGACTTCTGCGCCAACAACATTCGGCGCACGTCGGCGTGCTCGATGATCGCCACGGGCGCCGCCGAGGCATCCTTGACCCCGACCGGGCGCCCCTGCGCGCGGACCTTCGCGTACTCGAGGGACTTCAGGTACCCGGTGTAGCCGAGCACGGTGGCCAGCATCCCGACGCCGCCACGCGCTTCGTTCATCATGTGGAACATGTAGGAGAGCCCGCGGCCCTCGTCTCCGACGAGGAATCCGACCGCGCCGGACTCGCCGCCAGGGGAGTGGGTGCCGTCTCCGAACGCCAGATGCGTGTTGGTGGTGCCGCGGTTGCCCATCTTGTGGTTGAGCCCGATCAGGGTGACGTCATTGCGGTCACCGATCGCCCCGTCCGCGTCGTGGAGATACTTCGGCACGATGAACAGGGAGATGCCTTTGACGCCCGGGGCGCCGTCGGGCGTCCTGGCCAGAACGAGGTGCACGATGTTGTCGGTGAGCTCGTGGTCGCCGCCCGAAATCCACATCTTCGTGCCGGTGACACGATGGATCCCATCGTCCTGCCGAACGGCGCGAGTGGTGATGTCGGCCAGCGACGAGCCGGCCTGCGGCTCCGACAAGCACATCGTCCCGAAATAGCGGCCCTCGAGCATGGGCCGCACGAACTCGTCGATCTGGCTCGGGGTTCCGTACTCGGCCAGAAGGTTGGCGTTGGCCATCGTGAGCAGTGGGTAGGACGCGGTACTCGCGTTGGCTGCCTGCAACCACGCCATGGCGGTGCGCGCGATCGTGACCGGCAGCTGCAAACCGCCGAGTTCCTCGTCGAACTGGCCGGCCATGAGTCCGGCCTTGGCGAAGATGTCGAGCGCGTGGGCGACCTCGTCGATCATCTCTACCGTGCCGTCGGGCCGCATGACGGGCTGGTTCTGGTCGGCCTTCTTATTGTGGGGAGCGAATTCCCGGACCGCGATGTCGGCGCTCAGGTCCAGTACCGCGTCGAAGGTTTCCCGCGAGTGCTCCGCGAACCTGTCACGGGAGGTCAGCGCGGTGACATCCAGCCATTCGTACAGCAAGAAGTCGATATCACGCTTGGAGAGCAGATTGTCGGTCACGGTTCATCCGTTCTGGAACTCGATGCCGTCGAAACGCGGCGATTAAGCGCTTGCTTAATCGCCATCTTGATCCTTCGACAGCGCGCCGTCAAGCCCCACATCGCTCGAGCCGCTCCCTGCACCTGACAGAATCGAGCCATGACCGATGCGGCCCGGGCGGACACCTCACGAGCGGAGGCGACACGTATCCGCCTACTCGAGTCCGCCGTCGAGGCTTTCGCCGCGAAGGGCTACTACGGAACCACCACGCGCGATATCGCAGCCGCCGCCGGGATGAGTCCGGCCGCCCTCTATATGCATCACAAGTCCAAAGAAGAACTGCTGTATCTGATCTCGCGCGTCGGTCACGAACAGATACGCGAGCTGATCACCTCCGCCGTCGCGGCACCCGGAACACCCGCCCAGCGACTGCACGGACTCGTGCGCGCGTTTGCCGTCGAGCACGCGGGCCGACCGGCTGTCACACGGATCCTGAACTACGAGCTGGCCGCGCTGAGCGCCGAACATCTCGCCGAGATCCGCGGCATTCGGAGAGAAACCGAGGACGCGGTGCGCGCGCTCGTCGAGCAGGGAGTCGCCGCCGGCGATTTCGACACCCCGGACCCGAAGATGGCCGTCGTCGCCGTGCTGTCCCTCGGTATCGATATTGCTCGGTGGTATCGAGCGGGTGGTGACTGGTCGGTCGACGAGGTAGCCGATCGCTACGCGGAAATGGCACTGCGGATCGTCGGGGCGCCGACACGGTAGCCCCAACCACGCGAGGTTGAATTGTCACTGTGACGTTTTGTCGCTCGGTGCCAGGGAATCCCAGCCGGGGAGGGTTATCCGGGAATGCGGATATGCCGGGACCAACTGCCCATAAACGTCACTGTGACGCAATAGTGGAGGAGTGAGATCCAAGCCGCGGCGGCGCATCGACCGGAGTGTTCCGAACCTTCCCTGAATGCTGCGAACGCTGCCGCGCCAGGCGGGGACTGCGGGGCGTGCATCGACTGTCATGGCCCGCCGCAGCCGTGCAAACATCCACCACAGCTACTTCCAGGACGCAGCAGCTTTCCGCTGGAAGAGCGGCCGAGCTTCGCTTCTGCGATGACCTTGGCAAATGCGTCCCCAACGAGGGCCGTCATCTCGCCGACGTGACCGGTGCCGCGAGTGGTCAGTACTTCGGCCAGGTCGCATCCGAAGCTCTCCGCCAGCGCCGACTTCCCGGACCCGACGTCCCCAGCGAACAGGATCAACGGTGCGCGGTCGCGCAACAATGTGAATGCTTGGTCATCGGCGGCGACGTTCGGGTGATGTCTGGACGCCCAGCGGGTCAGCACCGACGGATCGGCGAGTACGGCTGCTTCTTTGCGGAGTCGGGTCTTGACCTCGTCGAGGCCGACAAGACGTGCGACCGCAGGGACGACAGAACCTACGGAGTCCTGTTCCGGGCAGCTACCACGCGACAATCGAGGGCGTCTCGGAGGCGGCGGCCAGCTCGACGATATGTTCATTCAGCTATAGCTAGCGAGCAATTTCGCATTTGTTCGGCATGAAGTGACGGCCAATCATGGGACCATGACCACATCTCGCGAAGCCTGGATTCGCAACTACGTGGACGGCGGCTTCGTCGACCCGGACCCGCAGCGCAGCTTCGAAAATCTCGACCCCGCCACCGGGCAGCCGGTCGCCCTGGTACACGAGGCGGACAGCGCGC
>JACIXH010000169.1 GCA_014360565.1 Nocardia sp. | reverse complement strand
CCGATATCGCGATCCTCAAGCAGCGGGTCCGCGACCGGATCGCACCCGATCGCGACCTCGGCCACGTCGACCGTCGCGACTGACGGTGTCGTTCAGCGGCCGCGAACGAGGTCGGCTCGGCGGCCGTGACCGACCGCTGTCGATCCGGCCCGGCGTGCCCGATCAGCCGCAGCCGCCACCGCCGCAGCAGCCGCCGGCCGGCCGCGGTGCGGGCGCGGGAGCAGGGGCGGAGCCGCGTCCCGCCGTCGCGAAGGTGGTCAACAATTTGACGGTGTCGTCGTGGCCGATGGGGCAGGTAGCCGGGTCGGCGGACTGCGCCATCGGCCGGTTGACGTCGAATGTGTCGCCGCAGGAACGACACCGGAAGCTGTAGTTCGGCATCGGCACAGTGTATGCAACGCCCGTGCTGGATCGAGCGTGGATCGCGTCGCCGTTGTGCGGGAAGGCGCGCCCACCGCAGACGCCTCAGCACATGTCTGGCTAACACGGCTGTCGCGTCATCGACCCAATGATGTCGCGTCGCACCATCCTGGGTGGAATTCGCTGTGTACTGGCCGCCGCGCACCCCTACCGGCGGTGAAAACTACTTCCTTCTGTGCCGCGGAGTAACTGTTACCTGCGGAAATGGCGCGTAGGGCGCGCACAGCGGCGGTTCGCACGTACTCTCGTAAATAGTCACCAGGTGCTGCGGCCAGCGGGAGCAAATGCACAGGCACCCGTGCGGTCGCGCCGGCTAGGAGGTGTGCGATGAGCATCCAGTCCGATCTCGACCACGAAACTCGCACGCACGAGGCCGACCCGATAGCGAACACCGAATCCGGACTCGTCCGCGGAACATGGGACGGACCGGTCGCCGTGTGGCGCAGCATCCCCTATGCCGCCGCGCCCGCCGGACCCGCTCGTTTCACCAGGCCCGAGCCGCCGAAGCCTTGGGACGGCGTGCGCGACTGCGTGGTGTTCGGTGACATCGCACCGCAGGCCATGGGCGCGATGGTGCCGGTCGACTCCGATCTGCAGATGGGGGAGGACTGCCTGTGGGTCAACGTCTGGTCGCCCCGGCCCCGGTCCGGCGGCGACGAACCTCGGCCGGTGATGGTGTGGCTGCACGGCGGCGCGTACTGCCTCGGCACCGCCGCCCAGACCATCTATGACGGGCGCAAGCTGGCCAAGGCGGGCGACGTGGTCGTCGTCTCGGTGAACTACCGACTCGGGGTGCTCGGCTTCCTCGATCTGTCCTCGTTCGGCGAGCAGTTCACCGCCAACCTCGGCCTGCACGATCAGCTCGCCGCGCTCGCCTGGGTGCGCGACAATATCGCCGCGTTCGGCGGCGACCCGGGCAATGTGACGCTGTTCGGTGAGTCCTCGGGCGCGGGATGCGTTACCGCACTGCTCACCTCGCCCGCCGCAAGCGGTCTGTTCCATCGGGCGATCGCGCAGAGTCCGCCCGCGACCACCGTTTTCGGGCAGGAGCGGGCGGCAGTCGTGGGTCAGCGCTATCTCGAACTGCTCGAACTCGGGCCGGGCGAGGCGAATCGGCTGCTGGAACTGCCGATGGAGCAGCTGGTCGAGGTCGGTGCGCTGCTGTTGGACGAAGTGCCGACCAAGGAACCGGGCAGACTCGCCGCGGCGCCGGTTGTCGACGGAGATCTGTTGCCGGGCTACCCGATCGACCGTTTCCAGCAGGGGCGTTCGCATCGGATGCCGTTGCTGATCGGCACCAATCGCGATGAGGCATCACTGTTTCGGGTGTTGCGCTCACCGATCATGCCGGTGACGCCCGACGCGGTGAACGCGATGCTGCGCGATGTCGCCGCGTCGCACCCCGAGATGTCGCCCGAGCGGATCGCCGAGATCACCTCGGCCTATCCCGATCTCACCAAGACCCGTGGGGCACTGGCGATGTCGACCGACGCGGCGTTCAGGATGCCCGCGGGCTGGGTGGCGGAAGGGCATGCCCAGCATTCGCCCACGTGGATGTATCGCTTCGACTACGCCACCCCGATGTTGAAGGCGGCCAGGGTCGGGGCGGGTCACGCTACCGAATTGCCTTATGTCTTCGGCAATTTCGGTACTTTCAACCACGACCCCACCTTCTGGCTCGGTGGGCGCAAGGCCTCGGTCGCGGTCTCGGGGCGGATGCAGCGCCGCTGGCTGGCCTTCGCCGAACACAGTGTCCCCGCCGCCATCGACGGCTCCAAGCACTGGCCTCGCTACCACCCCTCCGCCCGCACCACCCTGCTCATCGACACGATCGACCGCGTCGTGGACAACCCCGACGCCGACCTGCACACTGCCTGGGGCGACCAAGCCGTCGGCTTCAGCTGACCTCGACCGGCGTCGCGGGTATCAGACGTCGGTGGAGAAGCGGATGCCGCCGTCGGGGATGACCACGCCGGGCCACACGCGGGCGCCACGCAGGAGTTCGCAGCGCGCGCCGACGATGGCGCCGTCGCCGATCACACCGTCGCGAACCAGCGCGCGGGGGCCGATGCGGGCGCCGAAGCCGATGATGGAGCGTTCGACCGTCGCGCCCGCCTCGACCACCGCGCCGTCGAAGATCACCGCGCCGTCCAGTCGCGCACCGGCGCCGATTTCCGCGCCGCGCCCGACCACGGTCCCGCCGATGAGCAGCGCACCCGGTGCCACGCCCGCGCCGGGGTGCACGAGCGATTCGCCGCGCTGGCCGGGCAGGGCGGGGGAGGGAGCGATGCCGCGGACCAGGTCCGCGGAGCCGCGCACGAAGTCCTCCGGGGTGCCCATGTCGCGCCAGTAGGAGGCGTCGACATGGCCCTGGACGCGGGCGCCCTCGGCCAGCAGCGCGGGGAAGACCTCGCGTTCCACCGAGACCGGGCGACCGGTGGGGATCTTCTCGATGTACTCGCGGCGGAACACGTAGCAACCGGCGTTGATCTGGTCGGTCGGCGGATCCTGGGTCTTCTCCAGGAAGGCGGTGACGCGGCCGGTCTCGTCGGTGGGCACGCAACCGAAGGCGCGTGGGTCGCTGACGCGGACCAGATGCAGGGTGACGTCGGCGTTGGTCGACTCGTGGGTGTCGAGGATCGCACCGAGATCGGTGCCGCCCAGGACGTCGCCGTTGAACACCATCACGTTGTCCGCGCGCAGCTTGGGCAGCACATTGCGGATGCCGCCACCGGTGCCGAGCGGTTCGGTCTCGGTCACGTACTCCAGGTCGAGGCCCAGCTCGGAACCGTCACCGAAGTGCTCTTCGAAGACCTCGGCCTTGAAGGAGGTGCCGAGCACCACGTGGGTGATCCCGGCCTCGGCGATCCTGGCCAGCAGGTGGGTCAGGAACGGCAGCCCGGCCGTCGGCAGCATGGGCTTGGGCGCCGAGAGGGTGAGCGGACGCAGCCGCGTGCCCTGTCCGCCGACGAGGATGACCGCGTCGGTGCCTGCATTGCCTGCCATCGAGTTTCCCCTGTTCACAGTGGACCGGTGCCTACTCAGGCGCCGGTTCGCGCTTGCTCACGCAGCGCCGATCGAACCGCAATCCTGGAGCGAACCGCAAGTCCGGCCCGCAGCGCGCCCCGCAACGGTGCCTGCCACCAGTGCGGATGCCGGTCCGCTTGGAAGCGGTAGGCGCTGGCGTGGTGGGCGGGCAGCATCAATTCCGGATGCTTGCCCGCGGCGTGGCCCTTGGCATGGGTCACCTCGGCGTCCGGGACGAATACATTGTGCCAGCCCGCCTTGCCCATGCGGTCACCGAAGTCCACGTCCTCCATGTACATGAAGTAGCGCGAGTCGAAACCGTCGATGGTGTCGAAGGCGGCGCGGCGAACCAGCAGACAGGAGCCCGACAGCCAGCCGACCGCCCGCTCGGAGATCTGCTCGTTCTCCTGGCGGTAGCGCACCGACCACGGATTCTTCGGCCAAACCGAGCCCAGAATGGCGTGTCCGGCGCCGTCGGCTAGTCCGGGGACCCGACGAGCCGAGGGGTAGATACTGCCGTCGGGCTCACGAACCATCGGCCCGATCGCGCCCGCCCTCGGCCAGCGCGCGGCGGCCTCGAGCATCTTGTCGATGGAATCGACACCCCAGCGGATGTCCGGGTTGGCCAGGATCACGAATTCGATGGACGGATCGATCTCGGCGACGGCCCGGTTGATCGCGCCGCCGTAGCCGATATTGCCGCCGGTGTGCAGCAGCGTGACGTGCGAGTTGGCTTCGGCGACGAGTTCGGGCACGCCGTCGGTGGAGCCGTTGTCGGCGAGGATCACCTGCGGCTTCTCGCTGGTCGCGTCGGCCAGAGTAGTGATGAAGTGCTCGAGGTGCTCACCCGGTGAATAGGTCACCGTGACCACGGCAAGGCCGGCGGTGGCTGGAGAATCGGCTGCGTCTGCTGCGTTCACGACTGCGGAGCCTAGTCGGACAAGCGGCGAAGTGTGTCGGTGAGTGCGATACGCCAGGGGCGCAGCGGGGGCAGGCCCGCCGCGTTCCAGGCCGCGGGTGAGAGCACCGAATACGCCGGGCGCGGTGCGGGTCTGGGGAATTCGGTGGACGCGCACGGCAGCACCCGGTTGGGGTCGGCGCCCAGGTCGGTGAAAACCGCTGCGGCGAGGTCGAACCAGGTAGCGGTGCCGGAATTGGTGGCGTGCAGCACACGGGGAGCGTCGGGGCGGGCGCTCAATTCGAGCAGGGCGGCGGCGAGGTCGGCCGCGCTGGTGGGCGAACCGAGCTGGTCGTTCACGACGGTGACGGTGTCGCGTTCGGCTTCGAGCCTGCGCATGGTCGCGACGAAATCCCCCTCGACACCGGCATACACCCAGGCGGTGCGTACGACCTGGGCGCCGAGCGCGAGCACGGCCTGCTCGCCGGCGAGCTTGGACTGTCCGTAAACCGTCCGCGGTCCGGTGGGGTCGCCCGGTTCGTACGGGGTGTGCGCGGTGCCTGGGAACACATAGTCGGTGGACACGTGAATCAGCCGCGCGCCCGCCGCGGCGCAGGCGGCTGCGAGTACGGCCGGTCCGGTCGCGTTGGCGGAAAAGGCGGCGTCGACGTCGGTTTCGGCGGCGTCGACGGCGGTGTACGCAGCGCAGTTGATCACCACGGCTCCCGGCGTGAGGACGGCGTCCACGGCACCGCGGTCGGTGATGTCGAGTTCGGCCCGCCCCACTCCGCGCGCACCGGGCGCCAGGCGCAGAATCTGTCGCCCCAGCAGACCGCGTGCGCCCGTTACGATCAGATCAGCGGGGGCGGGGAAATCGGCGTTCACGCGGCAAGTCTGGCACGCCGGGGCACCTGCGGTTGGCCCCGAGTGTGGTAACTGTTGGTTAGCCTGTGAAGGCCGGTGTCCGCGGACGAGCCCGGGCTGATGACTAGGCGGTGTTTGCCGGGGGAAGAGCGAACCGGGCACGGAGTTCGTCGAGAGGATGCACGAGTGCGAGAGTCGACAAGACCGGTCAGCGCGCCTGCGGGCACTTTCGGGCCGGCGAAACTGATGGTGGCGATCGCGGCGGTGCTGGTGCTGTGCATCACCGGATTCGCCTGGCGCAGTGTCGACAATCTGATCGCCAATATCGACCGGATCGGCGGCCTCGGCCTCGGCGGTGGCCGCGACGGCGCCGTCGACATCCTGCTGGTCGGCGTCGACAGCCGCACCGACGCGCACGGCAACCCGCTCACCAACGCCGAACGCGCCATGCTGCACGCCGGCGACGAGGTGGGCACCAATACCGACACCATCGTGTTGATCCGCGTGCCCAACGACGGCCGCTCGGCCACCGCGATCTCCATCCCGCGCGACTCCTACGTCGACATCGGCGGCGGCCGGGGTAAGGCCAAGATCAACTCCGCGTACGGCTCGACCAAGGAGACCGAACGCGCCGAGCTGCTCACCGACGGCAAGTCCGAGGCCGAGGCCGAACGGGAGTCGACCAAGGCGGGGCGCCAGGCGCTGATCAAATCGGTGGCCGCGCTCACCGGCATCACCGTCGACCACTACGCCGAGGTGAGCCTGCTCGGTTTCGTGCTGCTCACCAACTCGGTCGGCGGTGTCGAGGTGTGCCTGAATCAAGCGGTGGACGAGCCGATGTCGGGCGCGGACTTCCCGGCCGGGCGCCAGCGTCTCGACGGTCAGCAGGCGTTGAGCTTCGTGCGCCAGCGCCATGAGCTCGAACGCGGCGACATCGACCGGATCGTGCGCCAGCAGGTCTTCATGGCACAGCTGGTCGGCCAGCTGCTCAATGCCAAGACACTCGCCAATCCGGGCAAGCTCAGCGAGATCAGCGAGGCGGTCGGGCGCACCGTGGTGCTCGACGAGGACTGGGATGTGCTGGCTTTCCTCCAGCAGCTCAAGGATCTGTCCGGCGGCAAAGTGGAATTCGAGACGATCCCCGTCTCCGATCTCAACAGCATGACCTCGGCGGGGGAGTCGGTGGTCAGGGTCGATCCGAAGACGGTGCAGAGCTTCGTCGCCGGGCTGGTGGGGGAGGAGCAGGACAAGACCGACAACGCACCGAAGCTCGACCCGTCGACCGTGACCGTGTCCGTGCTCAACGCGGGCGGCGCCACCGGGCTCGCGGGCAAGGTGTCGACGGCTCTGACAGGCAAGGGATTCAAGGAAGGCACGGTCGGCAACTACACCGGCGCCAGTGTGAGCTCGAGCCGCGTGCTGGCCGCCGACGCCGACGACCCGAAGGCGGCGGCCGTCGCCGAGGCGCTCGGCGGCCTCACCGTGGTCGCGGATTCGTCGCTGTCGGCGGATACGGTGAGCGTGGTGGTGGCGAGCGACTACTCTGGTCCGGGCTCGGCCGCGGCAGGCATGTTCGATTTCGACGCGACATCCTCGGCGACCGCGGCACCGATACCGCCCGCCCCGCCGATCGACGCAGGCCAGAACGGACCGAAATGTGTGAATTGACCCATGCGTGAGCCGAATTCGACCCTGACCGACGCCCTCCTCGACCCGATTCTGGAACGCGATCCCGCTGGACCGCGCGTCACCTGGTACGACGATGCCACCGGCGCCCGGATCGAACTGTCGGGGCTGACGTTGGCCAACTGGGCCGCCAAGACCGCCAACCTGATCCGCGACGAGTTCGCCCTCACCCCCGGCGCCAGGGTCGCGGTACTGTTGCCCGCGCACTGGCAGACCGCGGCGGTACTGCTCGGTTGCTGGTGGGCGGGGACCGAAGTGGTACTCACGCCGGATCCCGATGCCGACCTCGCGCTGGTCACGCCCGACCGTCTCGATGACGCCGACGGTGTCGACGAGGTGGCAGTGCTCTCGCTGGACGCGATGGGGACACCGGTGCGTGAGCTGCCGGTCGGGGTCACCGATTTCGCGACCGCGGTGCGGGTGCACGGTGACCAGTTCCTGCCCGGTGGTTTCCGGGCGGCGCTCGACGGCCTCTCGGTCGAAGAAATATTGACCAAGGCTCGGAAATCCGCTGCGCTGCAAGGGTTTTCGACTGGCGATCGGGTGATGTCGAGTACGCCGTGGGAGACGGTAGACGAAGTGATCGACGGATTCGTCGCGGTGTTGTTCGCGGGCGCTTCGCTGGTGCAGGTCGTCAATCCCGATCCCGGTGCGGTCGACCATCGGGTCGTCACCGAGAAGGTCACGGTGCGGCGCTAGCTCCTACCTGGGTATAGGTGCGCATCCACCTCCGGAACGTGTCGCGTGTCACACTGTGACCGTACTGTGGAAGCAGGATTTCGGCTTCGACGGGTAGGGGTGGCGATGATCGCGCAGTACTGGGTTCGATGGTCGGCCGAACACGGCGCGCCGCGGGCCGTCCTGCGGTGGCAGGTGCGTCGCGGCGATCCGTTCGCGACGCTCCTCAGCGGCCGCCAAGGCTTGCACGACCCCTATCCGCTGATCGAGCGACTGCGCGGATCGGGTGGATTGGTCAAGACGCCATTGACCCTCGCCGCGTTCGGCCACTCTCAGGTCCGGGGGATACTGCGCGATCCCAGATTCGGTGTGCGGCCTGCCCTCGGCAACGATCTGCCCGCCCCGTGGCGCAAGCTCGCCGAGCGGGTGACGGTGCCGCCCAACCCGGTCGAACCGCCGTCGATGCTGGTCATCGATCCGCCCGAGCACACGCGGATGCGCAAGCCGGTGGCCTCGGCGTTCACCCCGCGCGCCATCGCCAGGCTGCGTGACCGCGTGGAGGTGGTGACGGCCGAACTGCTCGATGCGATGCCCGCCGACGGCTCGGTCGATCTGATCACCGATTTCGCCGCCAGGGTGCCCATCGCGATCATCGCCGACATGCTGGGCTTCCCGCCCGCCGACCGGGACAGGTTTCTCGCCTGGGGCGACAAGGTGACACCGCTGCTCGACATCGGCACGTCGTGGCGGTCCTACCGTGGCGCGATGGGCGCGATCGAGGACATGGACGAGTACCTCGCCGACCACATCGCCACGCTGCGCCGCGCCCCCGGCGAGGACATCCTGTCCACCCTGGTCAGCTCGGGCGAGCTGAATCTGGCGGAACTGCAGGCGGGCGCGAGCCTGCTGATGGGGGCCGGGTTCGAGACGACGGTCAACCTGATCGGCAATGCGGTGGCGGCGCTGTCGGCGAACCCTGATCAGCTCGCGCTCGCGCAGGACGATCCACAGCGCTGGCCCGAGGTGGTGGAGGAGACGCTGCGATTCGATCCGCCGGTGCAGACCACCGCGCGCCAGGCGCTCGAGGATGTCGAGGTCGAGGGTCAGCGGGTGCGAGCGGGCACGACCGTGATCTTGTCGCTGGCCGGGGCCAACCGCGATCCGGCGGTCTTCACCGACCCGCACCGGTTCGACATCGACCGCCCCAATGTCCGCGAGCATGTGGCGTTCAGCAGCGGCATCCACGCCTGCCTAGGCGCGAGCCTGGCCAGGATGGAAGCGGTCCACGCTCTGCGCGCGCTCTACACCCGCTACCCGAACCTGCGGCTACGTGGCGAGCCGACCCGCCGCAACCTGTTCACGCTGCACGGTTTCGAGCACATGCCGGTGGACCTGGGCCCCGTCGCGCGCACACCCGCACCCGACGATCTGGCAGGTGCTTCGCGTCCCGCCTGAGCAGGCGGGACGCGCACCAGGCCTCGTGCGGTTACGTGCTCGCGCGCCAGCGGTAGCGGGTCTTGGGGCGGCCTGCCCGCCCGTAGTCGGCTCGGCGCTCGGCCAGGCCGTCGTCGGCGAGCTTCTCAAGATACCGCCACGCCGTGATGCGCGAAACACCGACGGCCGCAGCGGCATCGGTGGCCGTGATCCCGGATTCGGTGGAGCGCACCGCCCGCGATACCTCTTCGAGCGTGTGCTGCACAACGCCTTTCGGCGCACCCGCCTTCTGGTCGGCGGTGCGGAGGGCACCCAGCGCCCGGTCGATGTCGTACTGCGACAGCGCCGCCTCGCCCGCGGGCAGCGCGGTGTTGAAATCGCGGTACCGCTCCAGCTTTTCGCGGAAGGCGGCGAAGGTGAACGGCTTGAGCAGATACAGCACCACACCGTGTGCCACCGCGTTGCGCACCATGTTCAGCTCGCGGGCCGAGGTGATCGCGATGACATCGGGTCGGGGCTGCAATCCGTTGAGCGCGGCGGCCACATCCAGCCCGCTGATATCGGGCAGCCCGATATCCATCAGCACCAGGTTGAACGGGTTGCCCTCGGCGATCGCCTCGGCCGCCACTCGCAGCGCGTCTCGTCCGGTGTGGACGAGTCCACCGGTGACGAAACCGTCGAGCCGTTCGAGATAGGCCCGGTGTGCCTGGGCGATCAACGGCTCGTCCTCGACGATCAGGACGCGGATCATGGTGTCTCCCTCAGCGGAATGCGAACGATGACCGCGCTGTGTGGTGCGGCCGTGGTGGTGATGGTGCCGCGATGTCGATCGACGAGGCGGTGCACCAGTGCGAGGCCGAGGCCTGCGTGGTCGGATTTCGTGGTGTAGCCGCGTTCGGCGGCACGCGAGAACATCTGGGCCGACATGCCGGGTCCGCTGTCGGATACCTGGACCCACAGCGCGCCGTCGGCATGACGCACCGACACCTCCACGCGCTTGTCGACAGTGCCCGCCGCGGCGTCGATCGCGTTGTCTATCAGGTTGCCGACCAGGGTAACGGTCTCGTGCGCGGACAGCGGATCGGTGGAGTCCAGTGCGGTGTCCTCACTGATCGCCAGGCCGACGCCGCGCTCGGCGGCCTGGTCGACCTTACCGAGCAACAGTGCGGCCAGCGCCGCGTCACCGATGGCGGCCAGCAATCGGTCGATCAGCGCCTGCGAGAGCTGCAACTCCTCGGTCGCGAAGGCCACCGCCTCATCGGGGCGGCCCAGCTCGACCATGGTCACCACCGTGTGCAGCCGGTTGGCCGCCTCGTGCGCCTGGGCGCGCAGCGATTCGGCGAAGCCGCGCACCGAGTCGAGCTCGCCGAGCACCGCGCGCAGTTCGGTCTGGTCGCGGATGGTGAGCACCGTGCCGATCTCGCGGCCATCCCAGCTCACCAGATCCTGATTGACCAGCAGGATCCGATCGGTGGTCACGTGGGTCTCGTCGCGCACCACGCCCCCGCTCATCTGCTGTAGCGAGACCGGGAGGTCGCCGCGCAGCACCGGACCGTCCGGCAGGTCGAGCAGAGTGCGGGCCTGATCGTTGACCACCTCGGCAGCCTCGGACTGGTCGCCGAACACCACCAGACCCTCGTGCACGGAATGCAGGACAGCGTCGTGGTGCTCGTAGAGCGCGCGCAGCTCGTCGGGGGCGAGACCGTGGGTCTGGCGGCGCAGCCTGCGGCTGATCAGGAACGCCGACAGCGCTGCCAGCGCCAGGCCCATGGCGGCCACCCCGAGGATCAGCGGTAGCTGCGAGGTGACCTGGGTGCTGATCTTGGCACGGGTGACCCCGGCCGAGACCAGCGCCACCACCCTGCCGTTGTCGTAGACCGGGGTGACCGCGCGGATCGAGGGGCCGAGGGTGCCCGTGAAGGTCTCGGTCAGCGTCTGGCCTGCCAGCGCTCCGTCGATGCTGCCGACGAACGGCTTGCCGATCAGGTCGGGGTTGGTGTGGGTGTAGCGGGTGCGATCGGGCGCCATCACCACGATGAAGTCCATGCCGGTGGCCGCCCTGATCCGCTCGGTGGTCGGCTGCAGCAGCCCGCTCGGGTAGGGCGAGTTCACCGCCGCCAGGGTCGACGGCGACCGCGCCACCGTGACCGCGACATCTCTGACCTGCATTTCCGCGGCTACATCGTGGTCGCGGCTGGCATCGAACACAGCCAGGATCGTGCCGATAACGATCAGCAGCCCCAGCACCACCAGCTGCCATACGAAGGCCTGTCCCGCGAGCGACAGTCGTCCTCGTCGCACCTCTCGCCTCCGACCTGGATTTCTTGAACGTTATGCACCGATATGAACCTTATGGAACAAAGTGACGGCCGTCACAATAGTTCCCCATGCTCGTCGGCATGAGTGATACCACCGCATCACGGAAACGCGACCATACCCACTGGCTGTATATCGCGGTGATCATCGCCGTCGTGGCCGGCGTCATTGTCGGCCGGGTGGCTCCGGAATTCGGTCAGTCACTGGCGCCGCTGGGCACCGTCTTCGTGAACCTGATCAAGATGATGATCGCACCTGTCATCTTCTGCACCATCGTCCTGGGCATCGGTTCGGTGCGTGCGGCCGCCACCGTCGGCAAAGTCGGCGGCCTGGCCATCGGCTATTTCCTGGCGATGTCGACGGTCGCGCTCGGTATCGGGCTCGTGGTCGGCAACCTCATCGATCCCGGTGAAGGGCTCAACATCGGCGCTTCGGGTGTCGGCGCGAAATACGCAGATCAGGCGCACAGCGCGGGCGGCACGTGGGACTTCATCCAGAACATCGTGCCGACCACGCTGGTGTCCTCGCTGACCGCGGGCAGTGTGCTGCAGGCGCTGTTCGTCGCGTTGCTTATCGGCTTCGCCGTACAGGCGATGGGCGAGACGGGCGCACCGATTCTGCGCGCGGTCTCGCTGGGGCAGAAGCTGGTGTTCCGGATCCTGTCGATGATCCTGTGGCTGGCGCCGATCGGCGCGTTCGGTGCGATCGCGAACGTCGTCGGCCGGACCGGCTGGTCGGCAGTAGTGCAATTGGCGACGCTGATGATCGCGTTCTATCTGACGTGTCTGGTGTTCGTGTTCGGTGTGCTCGGCGTGATCCTGCGGATGGTCTCGGGCGTCTCGATCCTGAAGCTGTGCCGGTATCTGTCGCGCGAGTACCTGCTGATCGTGGCGACCTCGTCGTCGGAGTCGGCGCTGCCGCGCCTGATCGCCAAGATGGAACACGCGGGGGTGGAGAAGACGACGGTGGGTGTGGTTGTGCCGACCGGGTATTCGTTCAACCTCGACGGCACCGCGATCTACCTGACGATGGCCTCGATCTTCATCGCCGACGCCATGGGCAAGCCGCTCGAGCTCAGCGAACAGTTCGGCCTGCTGCTGTTCATGATCATCGCGTCCAAGGGCGCGGCGGGTGTCACCGGCGCCGGCCTGGCCACCCTCGCCGGTGGTCTGCAGAGCCATCGACCCGACCTGCTCGACGGCGTCGGTCTGATCGTCGGCATCGACCGTTTCATGTCGGAAGCCCGTGCGCTGACCAACTTCTCGGGCAACGCGGTGGCCACGCTGCTCATCGGCACCTGGACCAAGACGGTCGACGCGGACCGTACCCGCAAGGTGCTCGACCGCGAACTGCCCTTCGACGAGGAGACGATGGTCGACGACCACGAGGTCGACAGTCCTGTCGTCGTCACGAAACCTGCTCCGGCGCAGGTGGTCGACGCTCGGTGAGGCAGCCGAAAGGCCCCGCGACGAGAATTCGCGGGGCCTTTTCGGTGGGCCGTTCTCCGGCTGGAGTGGTTAAATTCTGGACCACTTGCCGGGGTGGAGGTGGAACTGCACCAGTGCGGTGGCGTGCCCGTGGCCCATGCCGTGTTCCGACTTCAGCCAGGTGACCAGTGCGGTGTGCCCGGTCGGTTCGGCCGCGCCGAGGAGGGTGAACCACTCGTCGACGGAGCGTCCGTACCGGGTCTCGATGGTGGGGAAGTAGGACGCGGGGCCGTGCGGCGCGTTCGCCATGGTGGTTTCTCCTCGATGGTGTTCGTTATCGGTGAAGACGGTGGGGCGGGGAGGAATTCATCGGGGCGGGGTCACGAGTGGGAGTTCGGTCGAGCTGGTACGGGGCTCGCGGATCAGCAGCACGCCGGCGAGCGCGACCAGTACCGCGGTGAAGCCGTGGACGCCGAGCGCGGTGGCGATGCGCGAGGTGGTCATGAGGTGCTCCTGAATCTTCACTGTGCTCTGAAATCTAGCGTCGCTAGGTATCGAGAGGCCGGTCTCGCTATCTTGTCTAGCGCTGCTAGAATTTCAAGCATGAGTACGCAACAGCGCAAGGAACGCGACCGCGCCGAGCGGCATCAGCGCATCATCGACGCCGCGCGGGAGATGGCCGAGGCCGACGGCTGGGACGCGGTCACCATCCGAAAACTGGCCGACCGCATCGAATACAGCCAGCCCGTGCTCTACAGCCACTTCGCGAACAAGGCGGCGATCGTCGGCGCCGTGGCCCTGCAGGGGTGCGTCGAGTTCGCCGAGAAGCTGACGCTGGCCAGGGAAGCGGCGACCGACCACTCCGAGGTGGTCGCCAACGTCGCGCGCGCCTACCTCGACTTCGCCACCGACAACCCGGCCCGCTACGACGCGATCTTCGAGCAGAAGACCGATCTCGAGTTCGGCCTCGACGCGCCACAACCCTTGCGCGACGCCTTCGCCGGTCTGGAAGCGATGTTCACCCCGTACGCCGAGGGTGACGACCTCGGCGCCCGCACCGAGGTCGCCTGGGCGTCTCTGCACGGCCTCGCGACCCTCGAGCGCAACGGCCGACTGCGCCCGGAACTGCGCGAACGGCGCATCGCTCTACTCGTGGACGGGGCTGTGTAAATGGAGCGCTGGCGCGCTCGAGGCGGGGCCCTTCGGGCCCCTGATCTTCCCTCCCTGCGGGTACTCCTTCGTCGC
>JACIXH010000168.1 GCA_014360565.1 Nocardia sp. | reverse complement strand
ACCAGGCGGTAATGCTCCGCGATCTTCTGACCGGTATCGATGGCGCCTACTCCGAACCTTCTCGAAATTGTGACATCCCGCGTATTGACCATGGATATGGTCCGCCGACGAGTGTAGCTCGCTGGGTGATGACCGCGTGCGGCAGCGGGGGGATTGCACGCCTGCGGAGGGAAAGACGACTCATGGTGTCACACGTAGCATCCGTCCCGCTGCCTCGACCGCCGGTCCGGAGCTGCCTGCGTCCGCGACGAAGACCGCGAACGCGAGGTCACCGTGGATGCCGACGAACCAGCCGTGGGCGTGGGTGTCGTCGAGGTATTCGGCGGTGCCGGTCTTGCCGAGCAGACCCGGGATGTCGCGCAGCGCCGTGGCGGTGCCCGCGCTCACGGTCTCCCCCATCATGGTCTCTATCTGCGATGTCACCGCTGCGGGCACCGGCGCCGACGGCCGATCCGGGGTGCCGGGACGTCCCCGGATGATGCTCGGCGCGGGGGCGGAACCGTGCGCGAGAGAGGCCGCGACGAGTGCCATTCCGAACGGCGAGGCGGTGACAGTGCCCTGTCCGATGCTCGATTCGACCCGCTGAGCGGGACTCTCGGCGGGTGGAACTTTCCCGGTGACAGTCGTCAAGCCGGGTGTCACATAGTCCACACCCAGACCCAACTGTTGTGCGGCCACGGTCAGTCCGTCGGCAGGCAATGTCACTCCCAACTCGGCCATCGTGGTGTTGCACGAGCGTGCGAACGCGGTGTGCAGGGGCACCATACCCAGGTCGAAGCCGTTGTCGTTGGGAATCGTGCGGCCCTCGATGGTGGCACGGCCGGGACACGGCAGCACGGTGTCGACGGTGAGCCCGCCCGCCTGTAGCGCCGCCGAGACCGTGACGGTCTTGAACGTGGAGCCCGGCGGGTAGAGCCCGGTCAGCGCGATCGGGCCCTGGGCGTCGGCGGGCGCGTTCTGCGCGACGGCGACCACCTCCCCCGTCGAGGGGCGCAGCGCGACGATGGCGGCCGGGGTGGCGATCGGGGTGAGTGCGTCCTCGGCGGCGTGCTGCAGGTCGATGTCGAGCGTGCTGGCGATGTCGGCGGTGGGCTCGGCATCGGGTCCGGCGATACGCTGGGTGCCCTCGGCGGTCTGGGCGCGGATCGCCCAGCCCGCGGCAGCGTCGGCCTGCTCCTGCCAGATCTCGGCCAGGCCGCCGATCGTGGGTCCGGCGAGGGTCTTGTCGACGGTGAGCAGCCGGGTCTGCGGCGCGAGCGTCACCCCGGGAACGCCGGTCAATGCCTGCTGCACCGGTGCGATGTCGGCATCGCGCAGCGCGACCGCGGTGATCGGTTTGCCCTGTGCCGCAGCGAGATCTGTCCGCAGCGTGGTCTCGGTGACGCCGTGCGGCGCGAGCAGCGCCGTGACGGCGGGCAGATCCGCCTCGGGTGCGACGTTCACCAGGGTCATCATCTGCTGGGTCATCAGGTCACCGCCGGAGCCATCGAGTACGCGGGCCGGTTTCGCCGCGACCGGGCTGTAGGCGAGCGGACCGAGATCGAGACCGGGGGCGACCGTGGTCGGCTGCCACACGATCTTCCACTCGTCGTCCCCGGTGGTCGTGCCGGCACTGGTGTAGGTCCACGCGTTGCGACCGTCGGGTCCGAACTTCCAGGTGGATTCCAGCGTGAAGGACGTGTCGTCGGTGGCCGATACCCGGACGGTGTCGTTCTTGCCGAGGTTGTCGAACAGCGCGGTCAGGACCGGGCGGGCTTGCTCGGGCGCGTCGGTCAACGCGGCGGCCGCAGCAGCGTCTCCGCTGGTGAGCGCGGCGGCGAAGGACTCGGCCACCGATTCGGGTTGGTCGGGCCCGGACGAGCAGGCGAGAGGAAGCGCGGCGAGCACGACGAGCAGGACCGATACCTTCCGTGGGGTGCGCACGGGTCCGAGGGTAGCCGGGTCGGTGGTGCCGGTGGGGTTGTTGTGGCAGCGGTGCGGAGCCCGTGCGCTACCACCAACCCGTGATCGCCCCGATCCGGCGGCCGAGTTCGGGGGCGAGCGAGCGCGCGTAGCTGGCGGTCAGGTGGTGTTCGTCGCGATAGATGAGCACATTGCCCTCGACCACCCGGCAGCGCTGCGGTCGGCACACAGCGTCGGACAGATCGATCGGATGAATGTTCGGATAGCCGGCCGCGGGCGCCTCGGCGGGGTCGTACGGGTCGAGGACCTCGGCGCGGTCGAGCCCGCAGCTGTCGGGGTCGCCGCGATAGGCCAGGCAGTCGGTGGCACGGTAGAGGACGCCGTCGCGGCGCAACCGTGGCGTATCGCGCAGCGCGAGCACGTTCAACCCCCGGTCCTGCATGGCCGTCCACACCTCGAGGTATTCGGCGGGTACCTCGTCGCCCACGCCGTTCATGCGGTAGCGCGTGGACAGCGTCAGCACCCAGTCCGGTGGTTCCACCGACAGCCGGTCGAGCACCTCGACCGACCACTCGTGGCATTCGGGAAACGGCCATTCGGCGTAGGACGGCTCGTCGACGAGCACGACCGGGCAGCCCTCCTTGAGATAGGAGACCACCCGGAACCCGTGTTCGACGGCGAGCGGTTCCAGCGCGGGCAGCCAGTGCTCCGAATGCGAGCCGCCGACCAGCGCGATCGAGCGGGTGGCGTCGGGATCTCCGTAGGTGCAGACCCGGACTTCCCGGTTGGGGGTGATGCAGCCGTCGGTGGTCGGCGGTGGGGTGTCGGCCTGTCCTTCGAAGACGGTCGGGCGCATCGGTTCGGGCGAATATTCGGCGCCGGAGAGCAGCGCGGCGGCGCCCGGATAGCGGTGGGCGTCCAGCGCCTGCGGTGGCACGGCCGGGTTCGCCACCAGCACCACCTGCCAACCCAGCGAGACGATCAACGCCGCGACCGCCGTAGCGGTGACCAGTGCGCCGGTACCTCGCCGGTTCTCGACCGGCAGGCCGCGCGATGGCATCCGCAGTGGCGTCTCGATCAGGCGGGTGGTCGCGTAGGCCAGCACCAGCGAGGCGCCGATCACCACCAGCCCGTCGACGACCCCGGCCTTCGACCGCCCGGTCTCGCCGAGGTAGAAGATCAGGATCGGCCAGTGCCACAGATACAGCGGGTAGGCCAACGCGCCGAGTTCGGTGCAGAACCGGCCGCCGAGCACCCGGTTCGGCCAGGCGGGCGCGCTCGCTCCGAATCCCGACGCGATCACCAGGCAGGCCGCCGCCACAGGCCACAGCGCCGCGACGCCGGGGAACTGATTGGCGCCGTCGAACAGCGGCCCGCACGACAGCACCATGGCCAGCCCGATCGCCGCCGCGACCCCACGCAGTCGGTTCGGCATCCGTAGCCAGGGTGCGGCCACGGCCAGAATCGCACCGGCGAGCAGCTCCCAGCCGCGCGCGATGCTGTCGTAATAGGTCCACGCTTGATGCTGGGCGGTGCCCGCTGTCGCGTACCAGAACGACAGCGCCGCGAGCCCGGTGAGCACGACCAGCAAGGTCGGGCGCCCGGCGTGGCCCCGCCTGCGCAACCAGGCCCAACCGGCCAGCAGCACGAGGATCGCCAGGTAGAACTGTCCCTGCACCGACATCGACCACAGGTGCTGCAACGGGCTCACCGACGGATCGGGCGAGAGATAGTCGAGTTCGGCGGTCGCGAGGTACCAGTTCTGGCTGTAGAACATCGAGGCCAGTGTCTGCGCGGATGCTCCACCGAGCTGGGTATAGGGCCGCAACACGACCGTGGCGAGCAGAACCGCCGCCAACACCACGACCAGCGACGGCATCAGTCTGCGCGCGGTCCGGCGCGCGGTCTCGCCCGCCGAGACGCCGCCACGCCGCTCCACCCCGCGCACCACCGCGCCTGCGAAGAAGAAGCCCGACAGCACCAGGAAGATGTCGACACCGCCGGATACGCGGCCCGCCCACACGTGGAACGCCACCACGAGCGCGATCGCTACCCCGCGCAGCCCGTCCAGGTCCTGCCGTCGTGCGACGGTGCCATGGACCGCCGTACCAGGCACGACCGGCAACGCGGTACGGACATTCGGCACCATCGACCCCACAGAATCGGCCCCCACAAAGGAATTGTTTCCTGGCAAGTAACCATCAATTTGCCGTAGCGACATCCAGGATGCAAACCGCCGTGCCGGGCGGGGACAGTGCTACACCGACCGCCAGGACGCGGCAGCGAGGCTGGTGGCGTCGCCGGCGGAGAGGTCGATGTCGAAGATTCCGGGTACTACCTCGGCGAGCTCGGTGGGGTCGAGCTCCCGCGTGGTCCCGGTGCCGTCGGGGTATTCCGTAATCAACGTCAAGTCGTCGAGCACGTGGTGGACATCGGGCAGGAACCGCTGGAGGAAGGGCCGAGTGGTGAACGGCGATCGCGGCGAGGTCGAGACGAAGTGATTACCGACCGCGTAGTCGATACGGAACTGCGGGTTCTCGGTGAAGGTATAGCGGTCAATCCAGCCGTCACGGCCGAACTGGAACAGCATCCACAGGTCCCCGGACCTGCGCTCCAGCCGATAACGCCAGTCCCCGAGCGAAAATTCAGCTGTGCTGTCGGCCAATTCGAACGGTGCCAGCGGTCCGAAGCCGAAACCGACATCGCAGATCCAGACGCGGTCCTCGCCGGGGGTTCGCACGCGCAGCAGTGCGTGGGTGGCGGGCCGGAGCACACCAGTGTCGGCTACCCCGTAGGTGACCCGGCCGCTGAGTCCGGCGACACCGAATCCGAGCCGCTCCAGCGCGGCCGCGAAGATCGCGACATTCTCGTAGCAGTAGCCGCCCCGGCGTTGCTGGACCATCTTGTGCTGTAGGGACTTCAGATCGAGCGGGATGCCTCGTCCGAGAATGATCTCGAGATTCTCGAAGGGAATCGTTGTCGTGTGGGCACGCACCAGGGCGTGCAGGGTCTCGACCGACGCGGTGCGCGGTCCGTCGTAGCCGATCCTGGCCAGGTAAGCGTCGAGATCGAGCTCACCACCCTGCCAGCCGTGATCGCCGGGCACTGCGTCGGTCATCGCTTCCTCGTTCCGGTCGGTGTCTGTTCGCACAACCGCGGTCCGGCACACGTTGTTCCCTGGCGGCTCAGGCCGCGCACTTCGCACCCGCGGGCGCGGTGACCACGCCGTGCCCGACGTCCACGACATAGTCGCTGACCTGCGGTGCGAGTCGTGTCCGCCACCGGTAGGCGGCGGTCCAGCACCGCGAACCGCGATCCGATATGCCACGGTCCTCGCGACCCGGGTGATCGGGGCCGCGAGGACCGTGCGAACCCGCGTGTCGGCGCGAGCCCGTGGGAGGCGCCGTCAGCGCAGCGCGGCCTCGGACCCACGATGCAACTGCACCGGCGCCGTCTTGCTCGCGGTCTCGGCGTCGATTCCCTTCGCCGCCGGATTCGCCTGTTCCAGTTGAGGTTTGCGATCCAGCAGCGTCTCGGTGAGCACGCAGGCCAGGTTCGCGTCCAGGTCGTCGCGGACGACGAGCAGATTGGGCACCACGATCGTCGGCGCGTCGGCGGCCATGCCGTAGGTGGCGGCCGGAATCGAACCCGCCTCGTAGACCGGGTTGATCTCCTTCAGTTTCGGCAGCACCCCGGTGATGTCGAGGAAGCGGACCTTGTCCCCGGCGGTGGTGAACAGGTCGGTGATGCCGGGTGTCGGCAGGCCGCCGGACCAGAACATGGCGTCGATGGAGCCGTCCTTGAGTCCGTCGACGGTCTTGGTCAGGTCGAGGCGCTGAGCGGAGACATCGCTGTCCGGGTCGAGGCCCGCGGCTTGCAGCACACGCTGGGCGATCACCTCGGTGCCCGATTTGGGCGAGCCGGTGGAGACTCGTTTGCCGCGCAGGTCGGCCAGTGAAGTGATGCCGGCGTCGGTGCGCACGATGACCTGGGTGTAGTTGTCGTAGAGGCGCGCCAGCGCGCGGATCGGCTGGGCTGTGGTGAAGCTGCCCTTGCCCGCCACGGCGTCGGCCGCGGAGTCGGCCAGCGAGAAGCCGACCTGATAGGTGCCGCCGACGACCTGCTGGATGTTCTGCACCGAGGCGCCGGTTTCGGCCGCGGTGGCCTTCACGGTGCCGCCGGTGGCCGAGGAGATCTGCTCGGCGTAGGCGTTGCCCAGCGCGAAGTACACGCCGGTGGCGTTGCCGGTGGCGATGCCGATCCTGGTGTCCTGCTGTACGTCACAGGTCACCTCACCGCCCGCGTCCGCCGTGGGAGCGTCCTGACGACCGCCGCCACATCCGGTGAGCAATGCCGCGGCCGCGACCACGGCGACAAATGTTCTGACCATGAGGTCCCCTTTCATCGACGGCCACGCCGCCTGCCGATCCCGCGGATCACGGTGTGTCCGTGGATGTTCTGTTCGCCCGCTCGATGAGCCCCGCGACCGCGGCGACGGTCACCAACCCGAGCCCGATGCCGGTAGCCACCGGGTCCGGGTACAGCAACGTCAGACCCGCGGCGGCGGCGAGGACCCGCGGGATCGGGCCGACCGCCCCGATCCCGAAGATCCAGCCGCCGGTCGCCGTTGCCAGCGCCGCGATACCCAGACAGGCAGCCGCACTGACCCACAACACGTCGAGCACGGGGCCGCTCCCGAGCAGATACTGACCGGAGTCGGTGAGCACGAACATCAGTGGCACGAGGAAGGCGGGCAACGCGTAGCGCAGCGCGTGCCACATGGTGGGCATCGCCTTCGCGCCGGTCACCGCCGCCGCACCGACGGCGGCCAGGGCGGTCGGGGGCGTCACTTCCGAGAGCACCGAGAAGTAGAAGACGAACATGGCGGCGGCAGGCGCGGCAACGTGCAGATCGAGCAGCGCGGGCCCGATGATCACCCAGCCGATGATGAACGACGCGGTCACCGGAATCGCCAGCCCGAGCAGCGACAGCGCGATCGCGGCGAGCACCGCGGTCGTCGCCAGGACGACGGCGGGGTTATCCGACAGCGCCGAACCTGCCTTGACCAGCAGCGCGGCCAGCTGCGCACCGAGCCCGGTCTTGGTGGTCATCGCGGTGATCACGCCCGCCGCCGCGCACACCGCGACCACCGGTAGCGCCGAGCGCATACCGAGCGAGAGCGAACGCAATGCCTCGAACCCGAACTGCATCACGGTTTTCCGCGTCCAGCGCTGCCCGTCCGCCTTGACGGCCGGGTCGTCCGCGTGGCCGGAAGTCGTCGGCGCGCCCGAATGACCGGCAGGAGTCGTCGTCCGGGTGTGGGCGGCAGTGCTCGAAACCCCCGGAACATCGGATTCGGCACCGTGTTTCACCGAGCCGACTGCCGGGTTCGCGGGGTCCTGCGCGACAGATCGGC
Source organism: Nocardia sp. (assembly GCA_014360565.1). GTDB lineage: Bacteria > Actinomycetota > Actinomycetes > Mycobacteriales > Mycobacteriaceae > Nocardia. The sequence goes on along the minus strand of JACIXH010000168.1, from coordinate 6,733 downwards.
GCATCATCCGGTCCGGGATGGCCAGCAGCAGCGCCAGCACCGTGGCGTAGACAACGGCGCGCGTGGCACTCATTCCGGCCAACAGGAGCACGACGATCACGATCAAGGAGGAGAAGTGGTATCCGAAGCGGCCGAGCAACTTCCACCACGGCTGCGGCAGCGGGCCGTCGGCGATATCCGCCGGCGCTCGCCCGTCGGCATGGATCCGGCGCGCGTCGATCTCGACCGACAGCAGGATGCCGAGGTAGTACAGCATCGTCGGGATCAGTGCCCACCCGAGCACCGTCACATACGACACATCGAGATATTCGGCGACGATGAACGCCGCGACGCCCAGCGTCGGCGGCGACAGAATCGCACCGACACCGGCCGCCGCGAGCATCCCGCCTGCCTGTTCGGGCCGGTAACCGGCCTTGCGCAGAATCGGCCAGGTCACCGCGCCGGTACTCACCGCGGTCGCGGTCCCCGACCCCGAGACGGTCCCGAGCAGAAACCCCGAGGCCACCGCCGTGCGCCCCGCCGCACTGTGCGAGCGACGGAACAGCGACACCGACAGATCGACGAAGAACCTTGCGGCACCGGAGAATTCGAGCACCGCACCGTACAGCGTGAACAGCACGATGTAGCTGGCGGCCACATCCAGCGGTGTGCCGTAGAAGCCACTGCCGGAGTTGTACAGCGCGTCGACGATCTGATCCAGGTCGAGCCCCGCGTGCGCGATCGACCAATCCTGCGGCAACAGCCCGCCGTAATAGCCGTACCCGAGAAACACCAGACACACCACAGGCAGGATCACCCCGGTGGTGCGCCTGCACGCCTCGAGCACGAGCACCAACAGCAACCCGCCCATCACGACGTCGAGCGGCGCCAGCATCCCCTGCCGGTCGAGGAACGCGTCGTATCCCCCACCCGCGTCACCGATCCGAATCGGCAGCACCGGATACAGACACACCACCAGGGTGATCCCGGCCAGCATCCAGTCGAGCACCGAGGGCCCGTCGGCCCGATCCAGCCGCCCCCACCACGATCGGTAACTCAGGTACACCAGCGGCAGCGAGACAGCCAGGAAGATGACCAGGTAGTACTGGCTGCCCTGCGCCAACGGCCGAAACACCTGCCAGACCGACAGCAGCGCGAGCCCGAACGCGACGACACCGACCAGCAGGCCGGGCAACCCCGAGAGCACTCGAGCAGGCCGCTCCTCGTCATCCACCCCCAGCTCAGCCGCAGTAACAACCGGTGGCGCTGTGCTCATGAGCGGACGATAGCAACGGGATTCGCGCCCGGGAGCGAAACCGCCAACCGCGCGGACTGTACAAAATGGACACTTCAGAGCACGCTCGACCGGGGCATCGGCCACGCGGAAACGTGGGCCGCGTGCGAGATCCGCCCCTCGCGGGCTCGCCCGTCAGGGTGCGCGAAAACTGTCGGTGCCCACGCCTACTATCCGGACATGCTTTCGATCGATAGCGCGCAGCGCCGCGCCCGCCTGGCGACCAGGCATCGCCTCGCGCCGTCGGCCCGCTCGACCGACCCTGTCGAGATCGCGCGCTCGATGGTGGTTCTGCACGCCACCGATCCGGCGACGGTGTTCCTGTCGGTCGGCGCCAGGAGCACCGATCTGACGCCGGCCGATATGGAGAAGGCGCTCTACGACGACCGCGCCCTGATCCGCATGCTCGCCATGCGCCGCACGATGTTCGTCGCGCCGACCGAACTGCTGCCGGTCCTGCAGGCCTCCACCTGCGACGCACTGGCGCACAAGCAGCGCCGCACCTACGGCCGCTACATCGAGCAGGCCGGCGTGATCGACGGTGATGTCGCGACGTGGCTGGCCGAGGTCGAGGCGCAGACCCACGCGGCGCTGCTGACGCGCGGCGCGGCCACCGGCGTCGCGCTGAGCAAGGATGTGCCACGCCTGCGCACCCAGATCGACACCGCTCCCGGAAAGTCCTATTCCAAACCGACCAGCATCACCACCTGGGTGCTCGTGGTGCTCGGCGCGGAAGGCCGGATCGTGCGCGGCCGACCGAACGGGGGCTGGAGCAGCAGCCAGTACACCTGGGCGCCCGTGGAAACCTGGCTTCCCCAAGGGTTCTCACCACTACCCGCCGCGCAGGCCCGCGTCGAGCTGGTGCGTCAGTGGCTGTACGCCTTCGGCCCGGCCCCGATCACCGACCTGAAATGGTGGACCGGCTGGACTCTCGGCGAGGTCCGAAAAGCCCTGGCGGAACTCGACACCGCCGACGTGGACCTCGACGGAACCCCCGGCATCGTCCTCGCCGACGACCTGGACACGGTGGCTGCCCCCGAACCCTGGGCAGCCCTGCTCCCGGCTCTGGACCCCACTCCCATGGGCTGGCAATCCCGGGACTGGTTCCTCGGCCCCCACGCCCCCGCCCTCTTCGACACCAACGGCAATATCGGCCCTTCGATCTGGGCCGACGGCCGCATCGTCGGCGGTTGGGCCCAACGCCCCGACGGCGAAATAGCCACCCGCCTCCTCGAGGAGGTCGGCGCCGACACCCGTAAGCTGATCGATGCCGAAATAGACCGCACCACAACCTGGTTCGGCGACGTCCGCGCGATCCCCCGCTTCCGCACCCCCTTACAACGAGAGCTCACCGCCTGACCGGCGACCTGGCACAAAGTACCTGGCCGCGGCCCGGGCATCGGAACCGGCGTTCGGCTCTCGTCCACGACAGATCCGCTTGTCGGTCCGCCGGCTCGACCGCGTCAACGAGGGCAAGGCGTGGTGTCCGATCCGCCCCGACCTAGGTCGGGGCGGATTCGCCCGATCTCACATATCCAGGCCGAGGTCGAGTACGCGGACCGAGTGGGTGAGGGCGCCGATGGCGAGGTAATCGACACCGGTGCCCGCGTATTCGGCGGCCTGATCGAGTGAAAGCCCGCCGGACGACTCGAGTTTCGTGTCGGGAGCGGCGGCGTCGCGGCGCTGCACGGCGGCCTGGGTCTGCCAGAGCGGGAAGTTGTCGAGCAGAACGAGTTCGACGTTCTCGGCGAGCACGGCATCGAGCTGATCCAGGCTGTCGACCTCGACCTCGCAGGCGATATCCGGCGCCAAGGCGCGGACCGCGCGCAGGGCGTTGACGACCGAACCCGCGGCCACCACATGGTTGTCCTTGATCAGCGCGGCGTCACCGAGCCCCATGCGATGGTTGACGCCACCGCCGACGCGGACCGCGTACTTCTGCAGGGCACGCAGGCCCGGCAGCGTTTTGCGGCTGTCGCGGATCTTGCACGCGGTGCCCTCGACCGCATCCACCCAGGCGGCGGTGGCGGTGGCGATGCCCGACAGGTGGCAGACCAGGTTGAGCGCGGTCCGTTCGGCGGTGAGCAGCCCGCGAGTGGGGGCGACGATGCTCAGCACCGAGGTGCCCGGCTCCACCCGGGCGCCGTCGGCGACCCGGGCGGTGATCTCGTAGGTGCCAGCACCCAGGACCTCGTCGAGCACGAGCAGCCCGACATCGAGCCCGGCGACAGTGCCGTGCTGGCGCGAGACCACCGAGGCCTTGCTCACCGCGTCGTCGGCGACGGTGGCCATGGTGGTGACGTCGGGACCGTATCGCAGGTCCTCGTCGAGGGCGGTACGGACCAGCGTCAGCAGCTCATCACGGTCCAGGGTGGCGTCCAGTGCCATCACTGCGCTCCTTGTTCTCGGGCGCACAGTGCGCCGGGGTCGATACGGCGGAGCGGGTCACCACTCCACCGATATTGCTTCCTGCGACGACGACCTGCGGCAGCGAACGCTTCGCGCGAGGCGAACGCGGCCGGGAGGGTGCTGTCATCGCACGCCGGTGGCCAGCGCGCCGAACTCCGCGGGCAGGGTGGACAGTTCGAGCGCGCCATCGGGCCGCAGCCGAATCGCGGTGCTGTGCCGCTGTTCTTCGACGGCGCCCGCGGACTCCGAACGCGTGTGGCAACCGCGACTCTCGGTGCGCGCCGCCGCCGCGAGCAGCAGCGCCCGCGCCGTCACCGTGAGCGCGGAGTCCTCGATCCGCCGCACGTGCTGCGCCGCGGTCACCGAGGCAGACTGGGACACAGCGTGATTCGCGTCCGGGGACGGCGACGTCTGCGCGCGGGCACCATCGATGCCGTTGCTCTCGAAACCCGTGCCGGGCAGCGACGCTGCCGAGCTCGCCGCATCGATCCGTGCCAGCGCCTGCGCCAGTCCGGCACCGTCACGTACGACCGAGGCATGCTCGGTCATCGCCTGCTGCACGATCGCCCGTTCAGCGAATTCGAGCGTCCGCGAGCCGACCTCGTCGATTCGAGCCCGCACACCGAGCCGCTCGGCAGCCGCCGCACCTGCGCGTTCGCCGACGACCAGACCTTCGAGCAAACTGTTGGAGGCCAGACGATTGGCGCCGTGCAGCCCGGTCCGCGCGACTTCGCCTGCCGCGTAGAGACCGGGAACCTCGGTGCGCCCGTGCGTATCGGTGAGCACTCCACCGCACTGGTAGTGCGCGGCGGGCGCGACCGGAATCAGCTGCGCAGCAGGGTCGATCCCCGCCGCCAGGCACGAGGCGGTGATCGTCGGGAAGCGCTGGGCGAATCCCGCGATAGCGCGGGCATCGAGGAAGACATGGTCGGTACCCAGTGCCCGCATCCGCTCCGCGATCGCGCGCGACACCACATCACGAGGCGCCAGGTCGCCTCGTGGATGCGCGGCGGTCACCGAGTTGCCCTGGGAATCGACGAGTATCGCGCCCTCGCCACGAACGGCCTCGCTGATCAGCGGCCGCCTGCCCACGCCGCCGGGCGTGTAGAGCACGGTCGGATGGAACTGCACGAATTCGAGGTCGGCCACGGCGGCTCCGGCCCACAACGCCAGCGCCACACCGTCTCCGGTCGCCCCTGGCGGATTCGTGCTCAGCGCGTAGAGCTGGCCCAGACCACCGGTCGCCAGCAGGACCGACGGTGTGTGGACCACGCCGAACCCGTTGTCCGACACCGCGACAACGCCCTGCACACCCTCATGTGTGGTCACCACCCGCAGCGCGGCAGCACCGAACAGCACCGGCAGCCCCGCCGCGTTGAGCGCACGCTGGACCTCGGCTCCGGTGGCGTCCCCGCCGGCATGGATGATGCGGCGGGTGCTGTGCCCACCCTCGCGGGTGCGTGAGATCTGCCCGTCGCGACCGAGGTCGAAGACCGCGCCGAGGTCGGTCAGCGCGGCAACCGCGGCCTGCCCGCCTTCGACGATCGAGCGCACCGCGTCGACCTCGCACAAGCCCGCCCCGGCCTCGACCGTGTCACGCACATGCGAGTCGACCGAATCGCCCAGCGGCGCGACGACAGCGATGCCGCCCTGCGCGTACTGCGTCGAGGTGTCGGTCGGTCCACCCTTGCTGAGGATGAGCACCCGCAGCCCACGCCGCGAGGCCGTGCGCGCCGCGGTGAGCCCGGCGACCCCGCCGCCGATGACCACCAGGTCGACTTCGGCCTCCCAGGAAACCGTCATGGTCGTTACCCGCTCGTCCGCACGGCGCCGCTCACTCACCGCCACCGGAGTTGCCGATCGCGATCATCCGCTGCACCGAGGCGCGTCCTGCCTCGGCCGTCGCGAGGTCGACGTGTACCTCGTCGGCGCCTTCGACCAGGCAGCGCAGCAGTGCGGCCGGGGTGATCATCTTCATGTACTTGCAGGAGGCGCGATCGTTCACCGCTTGGAAGTCGATGCCCGGCGCGGCCTTGCGCAGCTGGTGCAACATGCCGATCTCGGTCGCCACCAGCACCTGGCTGGAGCGCGATGCCTTCGCCGCGTCGATCATGCCGCCGGTCGAGAGGATGTGCACCCGCTCGGCTGGGAACGCGCCCTCACCGGCCAGGTACAGCGCCGAGGTGGCACAACCGCACTCCGGGTGCACGAACAGCTCGGCATCGGGGTGGGTGCGGGCCTGCTCGGTGAGCTCGTCACCGTTGATGCCGGCGTGCACGTGGCACTCGCCTGCCCAGATGTGCATGTTCTCGCGCCCGGTCTCGCGCTTGACGTGCGCGCCGAGGAACTGGTCGGGCAGGAACAGCACCTCGCGGTCGGGGTCGATCGAGTCGACCACGTCGACGGCGTTGGACGAGGTGCAGCAGATGTCGGTGAGCGCCTTCACCTCGGCGGTGGTGTTCACATACGACACCACCATCGCGCCGGGGTGCTCGGCCTTCCAGGCGCGCAGCTCGTCGGCCGAGATCGAGTCGGCCAGCGAGCAGCCCGCGCGCTGGTCCGGAATGAGCACGGTCTTGGCCGGGCTGAGGATCTTGGCGGTCTCGGCCATGAAGTGCACGCCGCAGAACACGATGGTGCCCTCTTCGGCCTCGGCCGCGATGCGCGACAGAGCCAGCGAGTCGCCGACGTGGTCGGCCACGTCCTGGATCTCGGGCAGCTGGTAGTTGTGCGCGAGGATGGTCGCATTGCGTTCGCGCGCCAGTCTGCGCACCTCCTGCGCCCATTCCGGCGTCGCCTCGACACCCGCGTAGCCCGTGGGTCCATCGAATACCGAACCCATCAGCGTCTGCTGTGCAGTCGTCGTCGCCATGGTGGCTCCTTCCTCGTGCGAGCGGCTCCATCGCCGCGATTCGCACCAAACCAGGTTTTCGACTTATAATCGAAAACGTGCCCCATAGTAACACCATCCACGAATCGCTCACCGCGGTGTTCCAGGTTCGCCGCTTCCCCTCGAGCATTTCCGCAGGTAGAGGCGCCAAGCATCCGGAA
>JACIXH010000167.1 GCA_014360565.1 Nocardia sp. | reverse complement strand
GCAGAACTACCGGGCGCGACGCCGAACCTGTCAGCTCACGACGATCGGCAACGCGGCCAGATCGTTCTGCGTGAGTACCGGCAGGTTGCTGATCTCACTGTCCGGCACCGCGAGTCGCAGCGCCGGGAATCGGGCGAACAGCGCGGGCAGCGCGATCGAGGCTTCCAGCCGGGACAGCGCGGCGCCCGGGCAGATGTGCGGGCCGTAGCCGAAAGCCAAGTGGCGGTTGGCGGTCGAGCGGGTCACGTCGAAATCGTCGACCGTCTCGCCGTGCACGGCGGTGTCGCGCCCGATGGCGCGGTAGGACATCACCACGCCCTCCCCCTTGGCGATCACGGTGTCGCCGACGGTGATGTCCTCGGTGGCGAAGCGCATCAGCAGGTGCGAGACCGGCCCGTCCCAGCGCAGCGACTCCTCGATCACCTGCTTCCAGTCCACCTCGCCCGCGAGCACTTTCGCGAGCTGCTCCGGTTCTGCGAGCAGCGCGCGCACGGTATTGATGATCAAGCTCACGGTGGTCTCGTGCCCGGCGGCGACGAGAGCCTTGATGTTGCCGATCGCCTCTTCCTCGGTGAGCGGCTCGCCGCCCTCGTCGGCGACGATGAACGCCGAGGTGAGGTCGTCGCCCGGGTTCGCGATCTTCTGCCTGACCTGGTCGGTGAAGTACACGTCGAGCTCGCCGATCACGCGCAGGCGCTCGTCCTGCGGAGTCATCACCGAGAAGAACTTCTTGTACCACTCGAGCAGCTGCGGGTGATCGTCACGCTCGACACCCATGAGATCGCCGACCACCCGCATCGGCAGCGGATAGGCGAAGACCTCCTTGAGGTCGACGGGCGCGCCACCGGCACCGGCCGCCTCGAGGTCGTCGAGCAGCTCGGCCGTGAGCTTCTCGATCACCGGACGCAGCTCTTCGAGCCGGCGCGGGGCCAGCGCCTGCGCGGTCTTGAGCCGCAGCCTGCGGTGCTCGGCGCCGTCGACATTGAACATGGAACGGTCGACATCGACCATCCCGATCAGCGGCCACTGGTTGGTCACCACGCCCTCGGTCCACAACGACCAGGCGTTGATGTCCTTGATCAGGCGGGTGTCGGTGGTCAGCTGGCGCGCGATCGCATGGTCGGTGACGGTCCACACCGTCACACCGAGCAGGTCGATCCGGGTGATCGGGCCGAGCTCGCGGAGTCGGGCGGTTTCCCCGTTGAGGTCACCGACCATGGGGTCGATGGCAAAGGGACATTGGGAACTCACGAAAAACCTCCGACGGGTCGAACTGGTGTGAAACGAACGGGCAGCGCGGTCATGCCCCGAAGGAAAGCCGAAGGTCGTCGGGTGAGCTGGTCGGCGGGCACACCGAGGTCGACATCGGGCAGCCGGTCGAGCAGCACCTCGATCCCGGTCCTGGCGATGATCTCGGCGATCTGCTGAGCCGGGAAAGGACAGCGGTATTCGCCGTAGCTGAACGCGAAGTGGGCATTGTTGCCGGTGGGCACGGAGCCGCCGTCGGTAAACGACTGGCGCACATGCGGATCGAGATTGGCGGCCGCGAGTCCGAGCAGCAGCATGTCGCCCGCCCGGATCGTCTTGTCGGCCAGGCGGGTGTCGCGCGCGGCCCACCGCCCGGCCAGAATCGAGGTGGGTCCCTCTTCCCAGAGCACCTCGTTCATGGCCTCACCGACACTGCGCCTTCCACCGCCGAGCGCGTTCGCGAACCGGTCGTCGGTGAGCATCAGACGCATCGAGCTGCCGAGCCAGTCGGCGGTGGTGAGGTGACCCGCGGCGGCGATCGCCATCAGGTCGTTCATGTATTCCTCGTCGGTGAACGGCTCGGGGTCGGCCAGCATCATCGAGGCCAGATCCCCGGCGGGACGCGCCTTCTTGGCCGCGACCAGGCGCGCCATGTGTTCGGCGAAGCGGGCGTGTCCGGACTGGGCGTCGGCGCCACCGTCGGCGAGCTGCTTCATCGTCAGGGCGAGGTCTGCGGCATCGTTGTCGGGCAGGCCGAGAATGCGCGCCAGGGCCAGCGCAGGCAGCGGCACCGCGAACTCCGCGACCAGGTCGGCGCTGCCGCGACCACAGAAGCTGTCGACCAGCCGATCGGCGAGTTCCTCACAGGCTCTGCGCAATTCGAAGTGGTCGACCGCGTCCAGCGCGGGTTCCACCATCGCCAGGTGCCTGCGGTGTTCGGCGCCTGCGGTGAAGTAGATCGAGGGCATGGGGTGGCCGACCATCGGCAGCAGTGGCCAGTCCTCCGGCACCCGGCCCCACTGATTCCACAGCGACACATCACGCGGGAACAGCAGCGGGTCACTGGTCACCTGGTGCAGTTCGCGGTAGCCGATGATCAACCATGCCGGGAACCCGCCGGGCAGCTCGACCTCGACGACGGGGCCGTGATCGCGGCGCATCCGCCGGTAGACCTCGTGCGGTTCGATGTGGAACTCGGGCCCGCTCAACGGCACCGCGCCGGTGATCGGGCACGCGCCGGTCGGTGTGCTCATGAGACGGGTTCTTCCTGCGGGACAGCGGAATACAGGTGCTCGACCAACGCGATCAGTACCTGCTTGCTCGATTCGCGCGAGCGCGCGTCACACATCACCAGCGGCACCGCCGGATCGAGGTCGAGCGCGTCACGCACCGCGTCCGGCGCATGCGACTCGCCGAAGTCGTTGCAAGCCACCACGAACGGGGTGCCCTGATGTTCGAGGCGGTCGATCGCGTACCAGGAGTCGCTGATCCGCCGCTGGTCGACCAGCACGATCGCGCCGAGCGCCCCCACGAACAGCCGATCCCACAGGAACCAGAACCGTTGCTGGCCGGGGGCTCCGAACAGATACAGCACGTGTTCGTCGTCGAGGGTGATCCGGCCGAAGTCGAAGGCGACGGTGGTGGTCGACTTGCCCGGCACGCCGCTGGTGTCGTCGACGCCCGCGCTCACGTCGGTCATCGTGGCCTCGGTGTCGAGTGGCCGGATCTCGCTCACCGAACGCACCAGTGTCGTTTTCCCGACCCCGAATCCGCCGATGACCACGATCTTCAAACCGTGCTTTGCCGTGCTGTGCAGCGGTGCTCGCGCCCGCTCGGGCACGTTCTCAGAGCTTACGAAGTCCAACGAGCACCTTCTCGAGGGTGGAGGCATCCAGCGTCATCGCCGCCGACAACGGCGGCCGGATGGTGATCTTGCCCGCGGCCAGCAGGTCCGAGAGCACCACGGTGGCCACGCCCACCGGCAGGCGCAGCTCCGCCGCGATCTCCACCACAGCGGTCGGCGCCCGGCACATGTCCAGGATCGCGACCTGCTCCGAGGTCATTCCCGCGCTCGGCGACGACTCGCTGACCACCAGCGTGACCAGGTCGAAGTCCTCGGTGACGGGCGCGCGGCCACCGGTGAGGGTGTAGAAGCGGTCCGGATCGTCGTCACGGCCTGCCCTGGTCAATCGGTCACAACCCGTCTGGGCTGGGCCGCCAGGTGCTCGCCGAGCTGTTCGACCAATTCGTGCATGGTGTGACCGACCAGGCCCGCGTCGGCGTCCTCGGCGGCGACCACCGCTAAGTGCGCGCCGCGTCCGGCCTCGACCACGAACAGGATGCCGCCGTAGAACTCGGTCATCGACTGGCGGACTCCGCCACGCCCGTCACCGAACTCTACGGAAGCCCCGTGCGACAGGCTCTGAAATCCGGCGGCGATCGCGGCCAGCTGATCGGCGCGGTCCACATCGAGTTCCGGTGTGTGGCAGATTTTCAGGCCGTCGCCCGAGAGCAGCAGGGCGTGCCTGGCGCGTGGGGTACGGGCGAGCAGCTTCTCGAGCAGCCAGCCGAGATTCGCGGGTGCTGTGGTGGTCATCGGTCCTCCAGTGGGTCGGCAGGGGTGGCGGCGCTGCCCGATTCGTAGCTTGTGAAGTCGCGGCCCGGCGCGGAGCGCTGGAAGGCGCCGAGCGCGGTGGGCTTGGCCGGCGGCGCCTTGGCGGCGGGTGCGGCGGTGAGTCCTTCGGGGTGGACCTGGGCCAGGGTGTCGCCCCTGCGTCGTTTCGGCAGCGCGGGGGTGGTGGCGACATCGATCTCCGGTGCCGCGTGCTGACCGGTTGCCCCGCTCAGATCCATGGTTCCGGTGTCGGTTCGGCGCGGGATGGGACTGTCGAACTGGCTCAGGGTGGCAGGCTCGCGCGGCGGGGCGACGGCGTTGCGGCTGCGACGTTCGGCGCGGGCGGTGAGTTCGCGCGGGACCACCACCACGACCGCGGTGCCGCCGATGGCCGACGGCCGATACGACACGGTGAGTTCGTGTTTGCGGGCGAGGTGCCCGACCACGGCGAGCCCGAGCCGGGTGCCCGACAGTGAGGCCAGATCGGCGCCCTTGCCCTGGCGATCGCGTCCGCTGACGGCGGCTTCGGCGCGGCGCAGCGCGGAATCGCTCATGACCAGACCACTGTCCTCGATCGTGATCACCACGCCCGCAGGCACTTCCGCGGCGTAGACGTGCACCTCGGTGGTGGGCGGGGAGAAGTTGCAGGCATTGTCGAGCAGCTCGGCCAGGGTGTGCATCACGCCTTCGGCGGCGTGCCCCGCGATGCCGATCTCGGCGATCGCCCGCAGGCGCACGCGCTGATATCCGGCCACCCGGCCCATCGCGCCGCGCAGAATCGATTCCATCGCAATCGGTTTCGCCCAGCGGCGGCCGGTACGCGCGCCCGACAGCACCGCGATGCTGTCGGCGAGGCGGCCCGCCTGGGCGGTGCGGTGGTCGATGTGGAGCAGATCGGTGAGCACCCTCGGGTCGGCGTGGCGGTGCTCCATCTCCCGCAGTTCGGCCAGCATCGAGGTGGTCATCGCCTGGATGCGGCCCGCGGCACCGGCGAACGCGGCCAGTGCGGCTGCGCCCCGCCTCGAATTCTCCTGGGCTTCCCAGGCGTAGGCGGCGGTGTGCTCGTCGGCCTGGGTCAGGCGCGCACTCGCCTCGGCCACGGTGGCGGCCAGTTGCTGTTCGGCCCGCTGGGCCACGGCCAGACTCGCGCGCGCCTGGGAGCGTTGGCGCAGGGCGAACCAGATCGCGGGGCAGCCGATCAGTGCCGCGGCGACGGCTGCGGCCAGCACCGGAATACCGATCGACGGCGGGGCGAACACCGCGGTCACCGCGGCGATCGCCACCACCGCCACCCCGGCGCCGAGCACCACCGAGCCGGCACTGTCACCGGACTCCACCGGTGCGGTTACTGTCTGCGCCATCGGCAGTGCTTCCGCGGTACTCACAGGCCCCCAGCCATTTTGGTCGATCAAACACGCAGCAAGGCAGCCTGTTTCGAAGTCGGAGACGAGCATATCGAGCCCCCGCCCGACCTGCCACTCGACCGATCAGGGTTCACCGGACGTTGGGGTATGTGTCAGTGTCGTCGCTGGTCAGGCTGGTGGGGCGCGACCGTGATCACGTGGCCAGCGCAGGCGCGACGACCATGGCGATGGCGCGGTAGCCGGAATCATTGGGGTGCAGGTGATCACCGCTGTCGAAAGCGTCGGCCAGGCGGGTGCGGTCGCCGGGCGCGGCCAGCACCTGTTCGAGATCGACCACCTTGTCGAACGCGCCCGAATTCCGAAGCCAAGTGTTCACCTCGGTGCGCAGTCGCTCCTTGTCGGGCGAGAAGTACGCCGACCCGGCAAACGGCAGAATGGTCGCCCCGATGATGCGCACATCGGCGGCGCGCGCCTGCGCGATCAATGCGCGGTATCCGGCGATGAGCTGGTCTGCCGAAACCAGGGGGAAGACGATCCCGTCCGGACCGGCGCTGCCCGACAGCCCGATGTCGTTGATCCCGATCAGGACCACGACAGTGCCGACGCCCGGTTGGTCGAGGACATCACGGCCGAAGCGGGCCAGGGCGCTGTCGCCGAGCACGGTCGAGTCGGTGAGCAGCCGATTGCCGCTGATGCCCGCGTTGACCACCGGCCCGTGGTGGCCCGCTGCGACGAGCTGGTCGGGGTAGCGCAGGTCGGCGTCGACGGTGGAGCGGTAGCCGTCGGTGAGTGAATCACCGAAGGCCACGGTGACCTGGCCCGTGCTCGGCCGCAAGGTCTCCACGCCCGCCAGGTAGTACCAGGATTGCGAGGTATCGGTGAACGGTGCCGCCGAGGGATCGGCGGCGTGATCGCCGTCGGCCCGATACGTGGTGGCCACCGATTGACCGTGCTGGGTCGCTGGGCCGGTCGGGTGCGCGAAGTAGAGGGTGATGGCGAGCGAGGCTGCGGCGGTCGGCACGGCGTCGGTGACCATCTCCGCACCCGGGGCGATCACGAACTCCGATCGTCCACCCACGGTCAGTCCGCGCACCGATTCCGGCACGATCGCGGCACCACCCGCACTGGCGGCGACCGTCGCCGCGGCGACCGGCAGCGGGTACTCGCCGTAGCGGTTGGACAGCCGAATACGGACCTCCGGCCCCGCCTGCGACAGCCGGATCACCTGTCGCACGGTTTGATCGGCGAAGCCCATCGCGGACCAGTTCTGGTAGATCGGGTACTGGACAGCGGTCGTCCAGGCACTCGACCACGACGTCTCGGTGTCGCGAGCACCGAAGGCCACCAGCACCAGCGCGGCGATGGCGGCCACCGGCGCGGCGATCCATCGGGAGCGCACCGTCGTCGCGGCGGTGGTGTGGAACTTCATCGCTGCCATTGTCGAAGACATCGCGCGTTCTGCCCGGCGAGCCCTCGTCGCCCGGGCGTGGCACGGTGGCTGGCGAATCAGTCGAGCACGGCCGTCGCCTCGACCTCGACGAGCAGATCCGGCTCACCGAGCGCGGCGACCCCGACCAAGGTGATCGGCTTGACCGGGTCGACACCGAGTTTCGCCGCCGCCCTGGCCACCCCCTCACCGAGCAGCGGATACTTGTCCGCACTCCAGTCCACGACATAGATCGTCAACTTGGCGACGTCGTCGAACGAACCACCGATCCCGGCGAGCGCGGTACCGATATTGAGATACGCCTGCTCCACCTGAGCCGCGAAATCTCCTGCGCCGACCGGATTCCCGTCAACATCACGCGCGACCTGCCCGGCCAGAAAGACCAGACGCGACCCTGTCGCGATCGAGAGTTGCCTGTACACCTGCGGCTTGGGCAGCCCGTCCGGATTCACCAGTTCCACCGTCATGTCGATAACATAACACTGATATGTAATGTGAACCCATGGCAAGAAGGAAGAATCCCGCGGTGCGGTCGATGCTGATCGACCGGGCGGCACAGCTGCTGCGCGAGCGGCAACCGGTCACGCTGCGCGGCCTCGTCGCGGGCACCGCGGTGTCCACGATGGCCGTCTACACCTACTTCGACGGGATGGACGGACTGTGGCGCGCGGTCAGGCAGGAGGGCTTCACCCGGCTGGCGCAACGCCTGGCGACAGTGCCGGTCACCGAGGATCCGGTGCATGATCTGGCCGCTCTCGGCAGCGCCTACCTCGACAACGCCCTGGCCAACCCCGATGTCTACCGGGCGATGTTCGACGCAGGATTCGCACTCGAGGACGCGAAGGCCGCCGACGCCACCCTCGACCGCCTGGTGCGGGCGGCCGAGTCCGCCAGGTCGATCGGCCGGTTCGAGGCCGATATCGACCCGCTGGACCTGGCCACGCAGAGCTGGACCATCGGGCACGGGCTGGCCGGTCTGGTCGCGACCGGACCGCTGCCACCGGCCGCTCTCGGCCACGGAATTCCCCTGCTCACAGCATTGTTCGTGGGAGCAGGGGATGAACCTCAGCGGTGTGAGCGGTCGGTGACGTCCGGCTGGCGCTTCAGATGAACTGGGCTACAGCGGCTTTCGTGGCTTCGGCAACGAGATCGTTGGACGGCTCGGCGTTCTGATCCGGTTTGGTGGTGAGGACGGCGAAAACCAGCGGGGCCCGGTTGGGGGGCCAGGCGATGGCTACGTCGAGGGCGGAGCCATAGGCCGGGGTGCCGGTTTTGTCGCCGACGATCCAATCGGCGGGCAAACCTGCTTTGATGCGTTTCGCGCCGGTCTCGCTGGCCTTCAGCCATGTGGCGAGCTGGGCACGTTCGGGTTCGGCCAGAGCGGTGCCGACCACGAGGGCGCGGTAATTCGCGACCAGGGCGGCGGCCGTGGTGGTGTCGCGTTCGTCGCCGGGGATCGCGGTGTTGAGTTCGGGTTCCCAGCGGTCGAGGCGCGACACAGTGTCGCCGAGGGTGCGCAGGAACGCGGTGAATCCTTCCGGGCCGCCGAGCAATCGGAGCAGCATGTTGCCTGCGGTGTTGTCGGACAGGGTGATCGCCGCATCGCAGAGTGCGGTGACGGTCATGCCGGTGTCGATGTGTTTGTCCGTCTCCGGCGAGTTCACCACGATGTCGGCCGCGGTGTAGTGGACGACCTGGTCGAAATAGCCGGTGGACAGCGGGTGCGCTTGCAGCAGGGCGCCGCACGCCAAGCCTTTGAAGGTCGAGGCCATCGGGAAGCGTTCGCCTTCGCGGTAGTTCGCGGTCGCGCCGCTGCCGGTATCGACTACCGACAGACCCAGTCGAGCACCGTATTTCGCCTCCATCGCGGCGAACGACGCTGCGGCGGGCGCGGCCGCCGAGGTACTCGGTGCCGGGGCGGCTTCGGTGGTCGAGCAGGCGGTGAGGGCGGCGGCCGAGATCGCCAGCGCGACGGCGGCGATCCTGGTCCGAAAGCGGAGCGTCATGGTGGAGGTAGTCACCGGTGCACAACATCATCGCCGACCGCTCCGGGGCCAATATCGGACAGCGGCCTGGACGAGTCGCACCCGATATCACCGCAGTTCAGTAGCGGTAAGACGACGTGTAAGGCCGATCCCGACCAGCTCGTCGCGGCAGATCGGCCGAGTCCCGGCAGCTGCGCTGGTTCAATGGCCGATATGGATCTGATCCGCCACCTCCGATTCTTCGTCTCTGTCGCGGACGAGGGACATTTCGGGCGGGCGGCAGCGGCGCTCGACATGACCCAACCACCGCTGTCGCAGGGGTTGCGCCGCCTCGAACAGCACCTCGACATCGAACTCATCCACCGCACCAACCAGGGCGCGCTGCTCACCACCGCGGGCAGGCAGTTGCTGCCGCGCGCGCGGCTGCTCGTCGACGACGCCGACCGGTTGCTCGCCGAATCACAGCGGATCGCCCAGCTCAGCGGGACCGTGCGGTTCGCCGCGACGAGCGCGCTGCCCGATCGACTGGTCACTGCGTGTGTCACCGGGCTGCGCGCCGCGGGTGGCAACGTGACGACCGCGCTCGGTACGACTGCCGATCTCGTCGCCGAGGTGCGCGCCGGTGTGTGCGATGTGGCGGTGATCGAGCATCCGGCGCTGGTCGACGGGGTGCAAGCTGGACCCGTGGTGAAATTGCCGCGCTGGCTGGTGGTACCCGCCGACCACCGCACCACCACCGCCGAGCGACCGACTTTCCCCATGCTCGCCGGGCTGAATTTCGCCCATCCGCCGCGCGCCGCGAACCCGCCTGCCTTCGACAGCATCACCGATCTGCTGCGCGAACGGGGATTGGACGCACCATCGCTCGCGGCGGCCGACGATCGCGCGGTGCTGGCGGCCGTGGCCGCGGGCACCAGCTTCGGCGTCACCGCGTCACCGCCCACGCCGACGCCGGGGGTGGCGTGGCTCACGCTGGCACCACAGTCGATTGCCCTGCGGGCGAGGGTGATTCACCGCGCAGACGCAAGCTCGTGCGCCGAGGCACTGGACCGGGTGCTGTACCGGGAGCGGCTGCGATGACCCGGTTCGACGCGTCGACAGCGGGCAGTCGCGACGATCCGGGCCGGATCGGGCCGAGCGTCGCCGGTTACGGCGTGCCCCGCATTCCCGAATCGGCGACCGCTCGGATCCGCGCCGTGTTCGCCGACGCGGGCTGCGTCGGTTGGCTGCACGCCCGGCGTTGCGACGGGTCCCCCGGCGAGATTTCCCTCGGCGGCCACGATCGGGTGGTGATCGCGTCGGTGTACAAACTGTTGCTCTTGGCGGCGTTCCTGCGGCAGGTCGACGGCGGGCTGATCGACCCGGCGGGCAGGCTCACCATCGACCCCACCGAGTGCACGCCGGGCCCCACCGGCATTGCGGCACTCCAGGATCCGGTCACGCTGAGCCGACGCGATCTGGCGACGTCGATGATGACGGTCTCCGACAATGCCGCCGCCGACGTACTGCTCGGCGAGGTCGGCCTGGCCGCGGTCGCAGAGCTCGTGCGCGAACTCGACCTGAGCGGCACCCGCATCGTCGGCGGCACGGCCGACCAGCACCGCAGTCTGGTGCGCGACACCGATACCCACAGCACCGCAGAGGCTTTCGCCGCGCTGGCCGACAACGACGAGGCGTGGACCGTCTCCGCCTACGACCCCTCCTACGCCAGTGCCACCACTGCCGAGGAGATGACCAGGTTCCTGTGGAAGCTGTGGGCGGGCGAGATATTGTCCACGGCCGGCACGGAATTCGCGCGCACGGTGATGAGCAAACAGGTCTGGCCGCACCGCATCGCGGCCGGTTTCCCGCATCGCGGTGCGCTCGTCGCGGGAAAGACGGGCACCATCGGGGTGATCCGCAACGAAGTCGCTGTCATCGAGTTCCCCGGCGAAACACCGGTGGCGGTGGCGGTTTTCACCCGGGCCGCGCGGGCAGACCCGATGCTGCCGGTGGTCGATGCCGCGATCGGTGAAGCGGCCCGGATCGCTGTCACCGAACTGCGCCGCCCGCGCTGAGGTGACAACTCCCGCACGAGCATCGCTAGCATCGTCGTTTGTGGGTGGAGATTCTTCCGGCTTCGGCCGAATGCAGAAAATCGGGATCGCGGCGGGGGCGCTGAGTGTAGTGCTGGCGGTGGCGACTCCCTTGCTGCCGGTTCAGCAGCAGCGCGCGAGCCTGGACTGGCCGCAGCCGCAATCGATGCAACTCAGCGCACCGCTGGTGGGTTATGTGCCGCTGTCGCTCGAACTGAGCATTCCGTGCACAGCCTTACGCGAAATGACCGGCGGGACCGTGCTGTCCACGGTTCCCGCCCAGGCGCCACGGGCGGGGTCGAAGGGGCTGGTCGCGCGGATCGAGGACCGGTCGGGCGCTGGGCGGACGCTGTCGGTCGTGTTGCGGGACAAGGTGCTGTTGAGCGCGCCGATCGCGGATATCGCAGGGGGCGAGACGGTTCCGGCGCAGTCAGGCGGGCCCGGCTCCGCGGCGGAAGGACAAGCGGGCCCTCCCCCAGCGCCGAGTGGACTCGGAAGTGCGCCACCGCCGGGCACCGCCGGTCCAGGCTCCGGCCCGCCTCCGGGGGCACCGCCTGCGAGCAGGACGCCTGCTTCCGAATCGGCCGGGCCGAATGGGCAAGGCGGTGCGCGAGGGCCGACCCCGGAGCCACCGAGCGGGCCCGGCGGTCCGGGAGCCGCGATGCCGGGCGCTGCGGCATGCGGGGCGTTGACCGTCGTTTCCACCGCTGTCGGCACCACCGCGGAGCTCACCGGCTTGAACCGGGCCGACGGGTCGCCGGTGAAGACGACCGTGGCCGCTGATGTGCGGCCTCAGGTGGTCGGGGTCTATACCGAACTGGATCGTGGACGGATGGGGGACGCGCGGCTGCATGCCGAGATCGATGCGCGGTTCTCGTCGAGTCCCAGCGGCTGGAAGCTGGCGGCGATCATCGGGGCCGTGGCGAGTGCCCTGCTCGCGCTGTTGTGCCTGCACCGCGGCGACACTCGCGATGGCCGCCGTGCGCGTCGCGTACTGCCCGCACGCTGGTGGCGGTTCACCGGCATCGACGCGGCGGTCGCGGGCACGTTGACGGTCTGGCATGTGATCGGCGCCAACAGTTCTGACGACGGCTACATCCTGACGATGGCGCGAGCGTCGCGAGAGGCGGGCTATACCGCCAATTACTACCGGTGGTTCCAAGTCGCCGAGGCCCCCTTCGGGTGGCCGTACGAGGTGCTGGCGCAGCTGACCCGGATCAGCGAGACCGGTTTGTGGATGCGGCTGCCCGCCTTACTCGCCGGGTTCGTCTGCTGGCTGGTACTGAGCCGGGAAATGTTGCCGCGCCTGGGTTCCCGCACAATTTCGAGCCGGTTGGCGCGCTGGACCGCGGCGCTAGTGTTCCTGTCGATCTGGCTGCCCTACAACAACGGCCTGCGCCCCGAGCCGCTGATCGCGCTCGGCGCCCTGCTCACCTGGTGCTCCATGGAGCGCGCGATCGCTACCAGCCGTCTGCTGCCCGCTGCCGTGGCGGTGCTGATCGCCGCATTCTCCCTGGCCGCCGGGCCCACCGGATTGATCTGTGTGGCAGCACTCTTGGCCGGTTCCAGGCCGGTGATCCGCACGATCATCGGCCGCGCCACGGCGAACTCGAGCACCACCGCGACCACTCGCGCCGCAGCGTTGCTCCGGTACGCCGCGGTCGTGGTCCCAATCCTTGCCGCAGGCACTCTCGTCCTGGTCGTCGTCTTCGCCGACCACACATTGTCGACCGTCCTCGAGGCCACTCGTGTCCGCCAGCTCGTCGGCCCCGACATGTCCTG
Source organism: Nocardia sp. (assembly GCA_014360565.1). Classification (GTDB taxonomy): domain Bacteria; phylum Actinomycetota; class Actinomycetes; order Mycobacteriales; family Mycobacteriaceae; genus Nocardia. The sequence goes on along the minus strand of JACIXH010000167.1, from coordinate 1,573 downwards.
GTTCGAGGAGCGCACCCGCTGGGATTCGCTGTTGTCGGTGAACCCCGACGGCTCCCTCGCCCGCCGGTTCGGCATCCTCGCCATGCTGCTGTGCCTCGCGGTCGGCATCGCCTCGACCCTGCGCCATGGCCGCGTCCCGGCGACCGCCCGTGGTCCGGTGACCCGCCTCCTCGCCGTGGTGTTCATGGCCCTGCTGCTGATGATGTTCACGCCCACCAAATGGACCCATCACTTCGGCGTCTACGCGGGCCTGGCAGCCGCCCTCGCCGCCGTCACCGCGGTGGCGCTGCTGCACGTCGGCCGGAACTACCTGCGCACCCTGTTCGCCGCCACGGTGCTGTTCCTGCTCGCCGTCAGCTTCACCGGCTCCAACGGCTGGTGGTACGTCTCCGGCTACGGAGTCCCCTGGCCCGACCGTGCCCCCGCAATCAACGGCATCGAAGTATCGACCATCTTCCTCGCCGCGACAGCCGTCGCCCTGCTCACGGCCCTCTGCCAGTACTACCGAGCGCCCGCCGCTGCCGACAAGCGCAACACCGGGGTAGATCAGCGCGCAAACGTCGGCCCCGGCGTCACCGGCGCTACCGGTGCGGTCCGTACTCCGAGCGCCACCGCCACTCCTAGCGCCACCACCTCCAGCACCACCACCGCACACATCGTCACCACTCCCAGCACCACCGCCACTCCCATCGCCACGACTCCGAGCACCACTGCCAAGTCCATCGCCAGTACCGGCACTCCCACCACCACCGCACCCAGCGCTACCACTCCCACCACCACCGGCGCTCCCACCGCCACCACGCCCAGCGCCAACAGTGCACCCAGCGCCACCGCTCCCACCGCCACCGACACTTTCAGCGCCGATGGTGCCGAACAGGTCGGCGGCGGTGGCGATGATGGTGGCGGCGAAGCCGGTAGCGATGGTGCCGCCGGTTCAACCGGGCGCCGAGTCGTCGTTTGCGGTGAGCATCGAGATGGCCATCCGCATCGGATAACCGGGGGCGGTGGTCGCCGCGGCGGTGGGCGGTCGCGCCGCGTCCCTGCCGTGGCGCCGCTGACGATCGCCGCGGCGGCCGTGGTGCTGTTCGAGGTGGGCTCCCTTGCGGCAGCTGGCATTTCGCAGTACCCGGCCTACTCGGTGGGCTGGTCGAATCTGCGTGCGCTGACCGGGGATCAGTGCGCGATGGCTGACGACGTTCTGGTCGAGACCAACACCGCCGACTCGTTGCTCGCCCCGTTCAGCGGGACCGTCGCCGAGGGGTTGGCCGCCGAGAACACCGGCTTCACCCCGAACGGCGTCGGTAGCCTCGCTCCAGATCCCGGCCCCGGCCAATCCTCCGGCCCGCCATCAGGTTCGAGCCCCGCTCCCGGCGGGGGCAGCGCACCCGGTGGGCCCGGCGGACCCGGACCCGGTGGACCCGGCGGACCCGCGCCCAGCGGACCCACATCCGGCGGACCTGCATCCGGCGGACCTGCATCCGGCGCAGCCAGCGGGTCTGACCTTGGCGGTTCCGCATCTGGCGGTTCCGCACCTGGCGGTTCCGCACCTGGCGGTTCCGCACCTGGCGGTACC
>JACIXH010000166.1 GCA_014360565.1 Nocardia sp. | reverse complement strand
TGGGATATGGTCACCGGTCGGCTCGTCCGATCTGTGGAAGGCAGCGACGACCACCTGCTCACTTTCGAGTCGGCATTGTTCAGCACAGCCCGACCTCATCAACTGGCGACCGTCGGTAACGACGGCAGGCTCAGTTTGTTCAACATCGACACCGATTCCTATGAGCGCCACATCAGTATCGAGGCCGCCCCGATCTGGGCCATCGCCTTCGCGCCCTCCGGCGAACTCATCGCGACAGCGAATGACGACGACACGGTGAGTATCTGGAACCGGGCGACCGGTGCCCAGTACGGGCACTACCGCGAGCATCGTGGCCGGGTGCGGTCGATCGCATTCAGCGCAGACGGTGTGCTCATGGCTTCTGGCTGTGACGACTCGGCCGTCCGCATCTGGAATGTGGAGTCGGGCGAATGTCAGCAGACTCTGCGCGGTCACCGAGATCGAGTGTATTCGGTGGCTTTTCACGACGATCGTGTGGCGAGTGTCTCGTGGGACGGCACCGCGCGCATCTGGGACGTCAACTCGGGAGAGACGGTGCACGAACTCGCGCGCCACACCGGAAAGCTGTGGTCGGCGGCGATCGAACCTCGGCGCGGCATCCTCGCTACAGCCGGCGACGACTTGGTGATCCGGTTGTGGGACATGGTAACCGGGCGGCACCTGCACACCTTGGAAGGTCACCGTCGGCGGGTGTCGACCCTGGGGTTCGATTCGACCGGGGGGCTGTTGGCCAGCGGTAGCGAAGACGGCAACGTCATGCTCTGGTCCGGTGTCGGGCAACAGTCGACGCCGCCGACGGTTCGGGCTGTGCTGCTCGGACTTGCCGAGGGGTGGGCGGCACTGACACCGGACGGTCGCTATAAGTACGAGGGCAACATTTCCGGGCAGTTCTGGCACGTCATCGGCACCACACGTTTCGAGCTGGGCGAACTCGATTCACACCTCGCCCAGGTCGTGCGGGTGGGAGTCGATACGCCGCTCTGAGTGCGTCGGGGATCCCGACGGCCTCCGCCGGTGGGTGTACGAGGAAACCGGCGGAGGCGCTACCGGCGCTGGGTGGGCGCGGTGTCGGGGTGTGCGCTGGGCACGAGATGATCTTGCTACCTCGAGTGGGCTCGAGGTCAAGGGGTGGTGCGGTCGGCGTGGACCAGCGGGGCGAGGAAGCCGGTGAGCTGGGCCGTCGAAGGTTGGCCGAGGCGGCGGCCGAGGTAGTCGGGGGCGTCGGCGGCGGCTCGGCAGCGGTCGGGGTCGGTGTTGGACGGGTCGGTCGAATAGCGTTCGCCGAGCATGGTCGCCTTGGCGACTTCGCGTCCGGTGTGGAGCTCGTAGACGGCGACTTCGTAGGTGGCGCGGAACAGGTTGACGGTGCGCCCTATCGGTGCGTCGGGGGAGGGGCCGTACTGGCAGGTCTGCACGAGGTCGCGCAGTTCCAGCTGCCTCACGCACGCGATGAGCTGCACGGTGGACGGGTCGTGCGGGTTCCATGCCGTCGGGTCGCCGGGTTCGACCATGGTGGTGAGGTCGCCGGACAGGTAGATCGGCCGCGCGCCGTCGCGCTGATAGGGCGCGGCATTCGGGAACGGCTTCTTGTCCTCGCCACACATCCGGTCGTAGTCCGACATTTCGAACCGGCTCGCCTGCACCGCGGTGATCGCGAAGAACCCGGCCCCGAACAGGGCGATGAACAGCAGTAACGCTACTCCGGGGCCCACGCGCAGCCCCAGCCTCGGCGAATGACGTTCCCGGACAGGGCGGTTGTGCCACCGCTCGATCAGCGAGCCGCCGGATCCCTGTCGCCACGCCCGCCACCGCTGGGCAGGTGTGGGCCGACGAGTCGTCTGATCGTGTTCGACCCAGTCGGACCAGCGCTCCGAGCTCGCCTGGGGGACATTGCTTTCCGAGGGGTGGTGCGAAGGTGGGGTGGCGGGGGAGCTCCACGATTGGTTCTGTGCGGGGTCTGCGGACCGAGTAGAGCCGGTTGCCGCGGCAGCACCGAATGCCGCAGCGGTACCGATCATGGTGCCCGTGCCGGCCGCCGTTCCACCTGAGTCGGGCGGTGCGCCACGGGAGGAATCGTCATCCTCCGGTGGCGGCTCGTGATGCGAGGCTGAACTGCCCGCGCTCGTGGTGGCTTCTACTTCGTCGCCGCGACCGTCGGCCGACGCAGTGCTGATCGTGCCAGGTTCGGTGCCCGCCGACGATTTACGCAGCGACACAGCGCTTTCGGGCGAGACGGGCGACTGAGCCGCTTCGTTACCGGCCTTCGGCGACTGACCCGTACCGAGGTCCGCACGCGACTGCTCATCGGTGTCGTGCTGGCTGACAGCTGTGGCGGCCGTGTTGATTTCGCGTCGTGGTGCCGCCTGCGCCTCGTGGAGCCCGCGCTCAGCGGGTTGTCCAGCAGGGGCCGACGATGAAAGTCCGACCGGGGTCGTGTCGTCGGGCGCGGGCTCGTGCGCCTGCTCGGCGGCGAATGCATCGCTCGGTGACGGGCCATCGGTGGCAGAGTTCTCGGTTGATTCACGGCGCTCGGCGGCCGCCCTCGCGAGAGGTCCGGCGGAGGCAACCGATGGTGAGACCTCTGCTGCGACAGCGCTGTCCGAGTACGCGCGATCGGGCACGGATTCATCCAACGCGGTGGCCGGGGTGTCCGCCTCGGCATCGTTGTCGCCAGTGCCCCTCGATACGCTGCGCGGACTCGGCGATTGCGCTGTTTTTGCGGCGGGGGAAGGGGTAGTGGTTTCCTCGGGGCGAGCAGACGGAGGTGTTCGATGGGCGAGCCGATCGATCGCGGCGAGGAACGCGGGAGGAGCTGCCGCCTTGGCGACCGACGAACCGGTGGACGCCGTTCGCGTGGCGGGATTCGCTGTCCCCGGCGCAGTGTCGAGGTCGACGGCGGTCGGGGCGGCGGGACGGGCGGTGGTCGCCGGGTCGAGCGCGGCCGGAAACCCCTGTGCTGTCAGGGCATCGGGCATGGGCAGCAGGTGGCCCAGATTCAGGGCGGCGAACACTCGGGTGACGTCATCGATGCTGAGCCGGACGGTACGCCCGCTCTCCGCCTGGAAGTAGTCGTGCAGGGCGCTGGCGTCGTCGCGGTCGACGAGTACCGCACGGTACCCGTCGGCGATCCTGGTCTCCTCGATGGTGATCTCGGCGCCGGGCTGGGGGACCAGCGTGATCACCGCGTTCACCCAGCCGAAGATCCCCGACTGCTGCAGCAAGCTCTTCGCCGCGAACACCTGTCGGCGCACCTGAACGAACGGGTTGGGTACCCGCGCGGCGTGATAGAGCGCGGCCGGTTCACCGTCGATGGTCCACGGCCCGTTCGGTGGGGTGGCGAGCGTGCCTTCCTGGCGGGCGGTGAACCCCTTCACCTCCACGATGGTCACGCTCTGCGGCGTGCACACCAACGCGTCGACCTCGACCGAGCCGCCCCTGTTCTCCGGCACATGACAGCGGAACACGGCAATGCCGCCCGCCCGAAACGCCTGGTCGCGCAGGGCCGCGCCGACGATCTGTTCTGCGCCTTCGAGTTCGCTCTCGTCCGCGACAACGACGATCACCACGACCCCCTGTGCACCCGACTGCGGACTACTATCAGGATACGGCCTCCACTAGCCGTATCGTTACCGAATCCTGTTGCTGAGCAACAGCTTCGGCAATGTCGATTACCGATATCACCACGGCGGCCCCGGTATCGGTTCCGCGCCGACCGGCCGAACCGATGCGACCGGCGGCTTCGTGACCTGACCCGCCACGGGGACCAGCCCCGTTGCCCACGCGAAGACCGGAAGGGTCGGTCGATACTCACCGAGGTGATCGTCGGCCGATGTCTCCAGTGCCCGCACACGCGGCAGAAGTGAACTCCCCACCCCCGGATCCTACGACCAGCCACCGACAATCCGCCACGTCGGCGAGATCCGTAAGTATTGCTCAACGCAGCCGGCGAACGCATTCCGCTGCTCCGACGCTACCGAGCAACGTGCGGACCGCCGAATACGCCTGTCGCAGAGCGGTGGCCACGTCGGCTACACCCTCATGCCGTCGAAACCGTGGTGTCCGCGTTCGAACGCCACGGCCGAGGCCGGTCAGTGCGACGAACAACCCTCTCTCGGCGGATGCCGACGGCGGCGCACCGACCACTCAGTCGCCGGCGAGAGCCGAAAGACGGGCGTATTGGTCGTCGCTGAGCAGTACGTCGGCGGCGCCCGAGTTCTCGGTCAGGTGCTCGATCGAGGTGGTGCCGGGGATCGGCAGGATCGTGGGGGAGCGATGCAGGAGCCAGGCCAGTGCCGTCTGCGCAGGCGTAGCGCCGACTTCGGCGGCCACCTCGGCGACCGGACCGCCGGGTGCTGTATGGGCGCCCATCGCTACCGGGAAGAACGGAATGAAGGCGATCGCGCGCTCGGCGGTGTAATCCACGACGTCCTCGTGTGCGCGGGTGAGCAGGTTGTACATGTTCTGAACGGCGGCGATCGGGGTGATCTGCTCGGCCGCACGCAATTGCTCGACCGTCACCTCCGAGAGCCCGATGTGGCGGACCTTGCCCTCTTCACGGAGCTGGTGCAGGGCGCCGATCTGGTCGGCCAGCGGCACGTTCGGGTCGACACGGTGCAGCTGGAGGAGATCGAGGTGATCCAATTTCAGTCTGCGCAAGCTCAATTCGGCCTGCTGTCGCAGATACGCGGGATGTCCCACCGGCACCCATTCGGTCGGCGACGGGCGTGCCACTCCCACTTTCGTCGCGATCACCACATCGTCGCGGTACGGATGCAACGCCTCCGCGATCAGTTCCTCGTTCTCGCCGAGACCGTAGGAATCAGCCGTATCGATCAGCGTCACACCGGATCGCACCGCGTGTCGCAGGACCGCGGCCGCAGCGGACCGGTCCGTCGGAGCGCGCCAGACGTGGCCCATGCCCGGATCGCTGCCGGGCTCGGGTGCGGCACTCAAACGCATTGCGCCGTAACCGATTCGATCGACCTTCAGCTCGCCGCCGAGCAGGAATGTCGTCTCCATCGCCACCATCTCCTCTGTAGTGCTACCCACTCGACGATGGAACTGCGGGCCGGTCGCACATATTCCGCGATGACAGAGGCTGTCAGGGTGGACCGTGATGGGTCCCGGTCGGCCACCGGGTAGCGACCGTCGCGGATCTCATCGAACTCCGCGCGGACGGAACTGGATGCTGATGCGGGGTCCGACCGGACGCGCGGTCTTGGGAACCGCGTGCTCCCAGGTGCGCTGACATGCCCCGCCCATCACCAGCAGATCCCCGTGCCCCACGGTGAATCGCAGGCTCGCACCGCCACCGCGCGGCCGCAGCAGCAGCGAACGCGGCGCTCCCACCGACACGATCGCGACCATCGTGTCGTGAGTGGCGCCACGCCCGATCGTGTCGCCGTGCCAGGCAACGCTGTCGCGTCCGTCGCGATAGAAGCACAGTCCCGCCGTTCGGAACGGCTCGCCGAGTTCGGCCGCGTAGTGCTCGGTCAACGCCGTCCGGGCCTCCACCAGAATCTGATCCGGCAGCGGATCGTTCTCCCCGAAGAACGACACCAGCCTCGGCACGTCGACCACCCGGTCGTACATCGGCCTGCGTTCGGAATGCCACGGAACCCGCTCGGCCAACCGGTCGAATACCTGACTCGCCCCGCTGAGCCACCCCGGTAGCGCGTCGACCCAGGCGGTCGCATCGAGCTGGGTCCGCTGGATCGCCCCGATCGAACCCAGGGCAACCGCATCACCGTCGAACAGTGAACCTTGCAGGGGCAGCGACATGTCGGACAGTCTACAACGTGTTCGAATGTATGTTCGATTAGTGGCGTGTCTTGCGTGGTGAACGGCCCGAACCGGGGTGGGCGGGCAATCAGGGACGCAGCAGCACCGTGCCCAGTGCGACCCGATTTTCGAGCATCCGATGCGCGTCGGCGGCTCGGGCGAGTGGAAGCACCGAATCGATCAGGGGAACCAGGAGGCCTTGCGCTGTAGCCCTCAGGGCGGCCTGCCGCTGCCCGGCGACTGTGTCCAGCCAGGCGGCGCCCGCGCACCCGGTGAGCGTGAGCCCGCGCAGGATCAGTTCGGACACGCCCAGTTGCGACGGTGCGCCGTCGAGCCAGCCGTAGCTGAGGATTCGGCCGCGCAGTGGGGTGATCGAATCGAGCAGCGGTGTCAGCGAATCGCCGCCGAGGGAATCGAAGACGACATCGACGGTGCCGCCTGCGAGGAGTTCGCCCAGCTGGTCGGCCCAATCGGGCGCGGTGTGGTCGAGCACCTCGTGTGCGCCGTTGTCGCGGGCGAGTCGCGCCTTCTGTTGCCCGCCTGCGGTGGCGATCACCCGTGCGCCCGCGGCGGCGCACAGCTGGGTGAGGCAACCGCCGATGCCGGTGGCTGCCGCCTCGATCAGGACGGTCTCGCCGGTCGAGACGGCCGCGGTCTGCATCAGTGCCAGTGCCACCGATCCTGACATCTGCATCGCGGCGGCATTCTCGGTGGTCAGCTGGTCGGGGATCGCTGTCACCGAATCCACATCGGTGACAACGAGTTCGGCGTAGGCACCGAACCCGCTCGTCGATGCCACCACTCGTGCGCCGAGCATTTCCCGATCAACTCCCGCGCCGATGTCGACCACGGTGCCCGCCGCCTGGAACCCGAAGACCTCGGGCAGCGGCGCGGGAAAGGGGAACGCCCCAGCTCGGACTCGGGTCTCCGGGTACAGCACCGGCACCACCTCGACTCGGACGACGACCTGCCCGTCGCCCGGGCGAGGTTCGGCGACCTCGCGCGCCACCAGGACGTCGGGCCCGCCGGTCTCGGTCATTACGATTGCCTGCATCACAACTCCATAAGTTGACTGTCGGTCCAGATATCTCGAACGATATGGACCGTCGGTCAACTTGTCAACGCATCGGCAGGTGCCGAGAAAGCGGGTGCTATGACCGACCGACGTCCCATCGAGCGCGCCGACGCCGCGCGCAACCGCCGAGCGATCCTCGACGCGACGTCCGCGCTGCTGGCTGAACACGGTGCGGCGGGGGTGACGATGGATCGGGTGGCGGCAGCGGCCGGTGTCGGGAAGGGCACCATCTTCCACCGGTTCGGCAGCCGCGCGGGGCTGCTCTACGAGCTCGTCGCCGAGGGAGCTGTCGAGCTGATGACGGCGGTCTCGAGCGGCCCACCGCCGCTGGGGCCGGGGGCACCGGCGACCGACCGGCTACTCGCTTTCTTCGACGCGATGACGAGGCTGGTCACCGCCGACGTGGAACTGATCGCGGCCTATCAGGCAATGCCGCCGCACCCGCGCAGTGCCGAATTCCATACGTTCTGGGCAGAGCACATCGCCACGCTCCTGCGCGAAGTCCGTCCCGACATCGACGCCGACACCGTGGGCGCGCTGATGTTGTCGGCGGTCGGCGGGGAACTCGCGCAGCAACTCGCCAGGGCGGGAGAGGCCGACCGTTTGCGCACGGCGATCGAGGAACTGGTTCGTTCGGTTCTGCGCGCTCCCTGAGCGGCATTCATCCAATGCCTTTGCTCTGGTGCGTCTTTCACGTCGGCGGGCGGGGTAGCTGGACGGTGACGTGCAGGCCGCCGGTAGGGCGGGCGACAAGGGTCAGGCTGCCGGCGTGCGCCCGGGTGATGCTGTCGACGATCGCCAAGCCGAGCCCGACGCCCGCGTGATCGGTGCGGATGCGCACGGTGCCGCGCTGAAAGGGCTCGACCAGCGTGGCGACTACCGCGGGGGTGAGTTCGGCGCCGGTGTTCTCGACGATGAGCACGACGGTTTCGGGGTGCAGCACGGTCGTGATCCAGACGGCGCCGTATGCGGGCAGGTTGTGGACGATCGCGTTGTGGACGAGGTTCGTCGTCAGCTGCAGCAGCAGGGCATGTGAGCCGATGGTCGGCGCTACCTCGCCAGATGTCGCGAGGGTGACGCCGTGTTCTTCGGCGAGGGGCAGCAGTGTTTCTGTGGCCTCTTCCGCGAGAAGGGACAGATCCACGGGTTCTCGGGTGAACGACCGCCGGTCCGCGCGGCTGAGCAGGAGTAATGCTTCGGTGAGGTCGATCGCCCTGGCGTTGACGGTGTGTAGTCGCTCGACCAGTTCGCCCGTAGCGCGGGTGCTGTCGTTGCGGGCGACATCGAGCAGGGTCTGCGTGATCGCCAGCGGCGTGCGCAGTTCGTGGGAAGCGTTGGCGGCGAATCGCCGCTGCTCGGTGACGTGTGCTTCCAGCCGCGCGAGCATGATGTCGAAGGCGTCGGCGAGTTCACGGAACTCGTCGCTGCGGCCCGGCAGCCGGATTCGGTGCGCGAGTGAGCCGTTCGCGGCCGTGCGGGTGGCGGCGGTGATGCGGGCCAGCGGGGTGAGCATCCACCCGGCCAGAAACCATCCGCCCACCAGGCCGATCGCCAGCAACACGGCCATCACGACGGTCACGAACGGAGCGAACGAACGCACCAGCATGCCGCGATCGATCCAGAAATCGCCGCTGCTGGTGGAGATCCAACCGTCGGGTAGATACCACAGGTAGTAGATGCCCACGGTTGCGATCAGCAGCGAGCCCACCACCATGATGAAGCCGGCGTAGCTGAGAGTGAGTTTGAGTCGAACACTGAATCCGCGGGCCCTACCCACGATGGTCTCCGCTGATGCGGTATCCGACCCCGGCCACGGTGGTGATGACCCAGGGCTGGCCGAGACGTTTGCGTAGGGCCGAGACGGTGATTCGGACGGCGTTGGTGAACGGGTCCGCGTTCTCGTCCCATGCCCGTTCCAAGAGTTCCTCGGCGCTCACGACACCGCCTTCGGCGGCGATGAGGACCTCGAGCACCGCGAATTGTTTGCGGGTGAGCGCGATGTAGCGGCCGTCGCGGTAGACCTCACGGCGAAACGCATCCAGACGCAGCCCGGCGAGCTCGCGCACGGGGGGCCTGATGTGGGCGCGCCTGCGGTCGAGCGCTCGCAGCCGCAGAACGAGTTCTCGGAGTTCGAACGGTTTGGTCAGATAGTCGTCGGCGCCGAGTCCGAATCCGGTCGCTTTGTCGTCGAGCCGGTCGGCGGCGGTGAGCATCAGGATCGGCAGGCCGCTACCGGAGGCGACGATGCGTTCGGCGACCTCGTCACCCGAGGGGCCAGGGATATCGCGGTCGAGAACGGCGATGTCGTAGGTGTTGATGCTCAGCAATTCCAGCGCGGTATCGCCGTCACCAGCGATGTCGGCGGCGATCGCGTCCAGGCGCAGGCCATCGCGGATGGCTTGCGCCAAATAGGGTTCGTCCTCGACGATCAGTACACGCATAGACGCTCGATTCTCCCAGTCGGGGGATATCGTCGGCGTATCTGAAACGGCATACGCGCGGGCAACACCATGGTGCCTTGATTCGAGGCATGAATCAGAGCGAACCAGCGACTCGCCCTCGCCGATCGAGCGCCCTCGCTGTCCTGATAGTCGTCGGCGCAGTGGCTGCCGGTGTCCTCGCGGACCAGTGGCTGCCCGCCGTCACCCGGTCGGTCGACACCCTGGTCGGGGACCATGACGGCCCGCCCGGCGCGACTGTTCTCGGTGACGGCAATCCGTCCCTGTCCAATCTCGACCCCGGTTTGCTGGCCGCCCTGCGCGAGGCTGCCACCGACGCCGCGGACGACGGCATCGAGCTCGTCGTCACCAGCGGTTGGCGTTCCCCGGAGTACCAGCGTCAACTTCTGCGCGACGCGGTCTCGAAGTACGGCTCCGAGACCGAAGCCGCCCGGTGGGTGGCCACCCCCGAAACGTCGGCTCACGTGGCGGGTGCGGCGATCGACATCGGGCCGGCCGCGGCCGCGACCTGGCTGTCCACACACGGTGCGGCGTACGGGCTGTGCCAGATCTACGCGAACGAGCCGTGGCACTACGAGCTTCGCCCCGGCGCCGGCGCGAACGGCTGCCCGCCCCGCTACACCGACCCCACCGACGACCCGAGAATGCAGCAGTGACCACGGCGGTCGCAGGCGGATCTGCACGCGCCCAGTTCGCGCTGCGATTCTGCGTCCTCTATCTGGGCTCGTTCTGCCTGCTGCTCACCTATATCCCCTTCGCGCTGTTGGGCATTCTCGGCCGGTGGATCCGCGAGTATCCGGGACCGTGGAACATGCCCATCACCGACCCCGTCACCGGCCCGGTCAGCCGAGCCGTCTTCGGGGTCGACGCGGTACTACGCCAGGACTCCGGAGCCGGCGACCAGGCAGCCGTGTGGGTGCTGGTGTTCTGTCTGCTCGTTGTCGCGGTGGTGGGCGCCGCGGTGTGGACGATCCTCGACCGTCGCCCGTCCTCACCCCGCTTGCCGGCCTGGTTCACGCTGTTCCTGCGGCTGTGTCTGGGCGGGCAGATGGTGGGCTTCGGCTTCGCCAAACTGATTCCCACCCAGATGCCCGCTCCCACACTGGCCCAGCTGCTGCAGCCGTACGGCGATCTGAGCCCGGCCTCGGTGCTGTGGCTGCAGGTCGGCAGCTCGTATCCGTACGAGATGGCGCTCGGCGCGGTGGAAGTGGTCGCCGGGCTGCTGCTGTTCGTGTCGCGGACCGCGGTGCTCGGCGCGGTGGTGAGTGCGATGAGCACCGCTCAAATCCTGCTGCTGAACCTGACATTCGACATCCCGGAGAAGCTGCTCGCCGCACATCTGCTGTTGATCAGCCTCTTCCTGCTCGCCCCGTACCTGCCTCGGCTGACCAATGTCTTTGTGCGCAGGCGCGCATGCGAGCCGTTGACGGCGCCCTCGCTGTTCACCGACGCGCGCAAGAACCGTCTCGCCACGCGGGTAGTGGCGGCGCTGGGCCTGTGGGTCGCGCTGGGCAGCGGCTATGACCGCTGGGTGGTCTGGCAAGAGCAGTCCGGTGCCGCAAGCCCCAAATCCGAGCTGTACGGAATCTGGGAGGTCCGCGATTTCACTGTCGACGGACAGCCGATACCACCGCTGACCACCGAGGAGAACCGTTGGCTGCGGCTGGTTTTCGACGACCCGGAGCAAGCGACCTATCAGCGGATGAACGGCGAATTGGTTCCCGCACGGGCCCGGTTCCGCCCCGACGGACAGCTCGAACTCAGCGCGACGACAGACATGGCCGATCACCGACCGTTCGCGACGCTGACCCCTGATCGACCCACCCCGGACCGACTGCTGCTTCGCGGCATCCTGCACGACCGCCCGGTCAGAATCGTCCTGCAACACAAGGACCCGGACACTTTCACCTTGCGCAGCCGCGGATTCCACTGGGTACAGGACTACCCGTACTTCCGCTAGCGTCACCGAGTTCCGGTGCAGGGCATGGTTCGCAGCGGCTACGCTGCGGCAGATGGTCCCGCTGTCACATGCCGCGGCCTTCGCCGTTGCCGCCCTGATCATCATTGTGATTCCAGGCCCGAACGTGCTGTTCGCGATCGGCCGGGCGCTGACGCTGGGCCGGCGATCCGCTGTGCTGTCGGTCGCGGGCACCGTTGCCGGATCGTTGGTTCCGCTGGTGGTGGTGTCGCTGGGCCTCGGCGCGGTGTTGATGGCCTCGGCGACGTTGTTCCTGATCGTGAAGATCGCCGGAGCCGGGTATCTGATCTATCTGGGCATCGCGACAATCCGGCAGCGCAAAGAGATGGCGGCGGCCTTGCGATCGGACGCCCCGAGCGTCGGTGGAGGCCGAGTGTTCCGGCAGGGGATCATCGTCGGCGCCACCAACCCCAAGACGATCGTGTTCTTCGGTGCGGTGCTGCCCCAGTTCGCGGTACCGGCCGAAGGTGCGTTGCCCGCGCAGCTGTTGATCCTCGGCGCGATCTTCCTTGTGATCCAAGCACTGTCGGACGGCTGCTGGGCACTGCTCGCGGCGACGGCCCGGTCGTGGTTCGTGCGTTCTCCGCGTCGCCTCGAAACGGTCGGCAGCACAGGCGGTCTGATGATCATCGGCGTCGGTGCGGGTATGGCGCTGACCGGCACGCACTGACGGCTGTCGACTTTCGGCCCGAGGTGAACTCACTCGTTGCCCCTTCCAACTTATAGCTCACCCCGGGGCTTGCGGCAAGGCCCCGGTGGTGCTGCAGAATCGCGGGGCAATGCCGGGACCAGCCACCATCGGGAGTGACGCGATGCAAGAGATGACCACCGACGTGATCGTTGTCGGCGCTGGGCCCGCCGGCATGATGCTCGCGGGGGAACTGGGCAGGGCGGGGGTGCGGCCGTTGGTGCTCGAACGCCGCGAACAGCCGGGCACTGCGCAGAAGGCCAGTGGACTCGGCGGCCGCATTCTGGATGTGCTGCGCTTTCGGGGGCTGCTGCCTCGGATGGTCGAGGCGAGCGGCGATGCGCGCCCGACGCCGATCTTCCCGTTCGGCGGGGTGTACCTGGACTTCACCGGCCTGGACGACAGCCCGATCCACGCCCTGGCGATTCCGCAGGCGCGGGTGGAGGAACTGCTGGCCGAGAACGCCGTCGAGCTCGGCGCCGAGGTGCGGCGCGGGCACGAAGTCGTCGCGATAGAGCAGGGCGCCGACGCGGTGATCGCCCAGGTGAACGGTCCTGACGGGCCGTACCGGGTGCGCGCCCGCTACCTGGTCGGCTGCGACGGTGGCCGCAGCCGCGTCCGCGAACTCGCGGGAATCGGGTTCCCGGGTAGCACTCACCCGGACGTGAACCGATTGGCTGTCGTCGCCGTGCACGATTCGGTCACCGTGCTCGACGACGGCAGGATCGAGGTACCCGGTTTCGGCACGATCGATACGGGCTTCACCCATACCGACACCGGGGTGTTCGCGCTCGGGCGGGTCAGCCCCGAAGAGCGGGTGATGTTCTTCCAGACCACCGAGAACGACGACGCCGAATACGACAACGACGAACCACTGAGTATGACCGAACTCGGCGCCAGCGTGCGACGCGTGCTCGGCGCGGATATCGCACTGGGCGCACCGACTCGGCTGTCGCGCTACCAGTTCCAGGACCGGCAGGCCGAAAATTACCGTGTGGGCCGAGTCTTCCTCGCCGGCGACGCGGCCCACCTGCTGCCCGCCACCGGCGCGGCGATGAACCTGGGTATGACCGACTCGGTGAACCTCGCCTGGAAGCTGGCCGCCGCCGTCCACGATTGGGCACCGGCGGACCTGCTCGACACCTACCACGCCGAACGTCACTTCGCCGGTGGTCGTGCGCTCCTGCAGACCCGTGCCCAGGCGGCACTTCGCCAAGGCCAGGACCCGGCCGCCGAGGCGCTGCGCGCGGTGTTCTGCGAACTCCTCACCGACGAACCGGCGCTGCGCCGCATGGGAGCGCTCGTCGCGGGCACCGACCTGCGCTACCCAGGACCCGAAAGTCATGCCCTCACCGGCACTTTCGTACCCGACCTGACCCTCGATACCGATCACGGCACCACCGGCATCGCCGAACTCATGCACGCCGCGCGCCCGATCTTCCTCGACCTCGCCGACCGCGCCGACCTACGCGAGATCGTCGCGAAGTGGGCACCGCGCGTAGAGATCCACTCGGCCAAGACCGTCGATCGCCCCGCCGATGCCATTCTGATTCGTCCGGACGGCCATATCGCCTGGGCCGGGGCGATCGACGAGACGTCCGATACCGCTGCCGCCGATTTACGTGCGGCGCTGACGAGGTGGTTCGGCGCGTAGCCCCGAACTCGGCAGGTCCTCACCGGTGGGCAGCGCCGCGGTCGCTCGCAGCGCGGCGATCGGTCGAACGATCAGGTCCGAGCGGCGAGGCTCTGCGACTGCGACCCGGTAGGGGTACCGGCGCTGCGGATTCCGCGCAGCAGCATCACGGCGGCGATCACCACGATCGGGCCGGGGGTCGGCTCGACGACGACGGCACAGAATATGCCCCAGCCGAGCACTGCCCAGCCCAGGAACAGCGGGGGAACGATCCCGTTGCGGTCCATCCAGACAATGAGCAGACCGACGACGAACAGCGGCCATCCGAAACCGGCGGGATTGGCCCAGAAGGCATTGGCCGGGCCGGTGTCCTCCCACCAGTGCCCCCACAACTCCAACGACAGCCAATTGTCGAACGAGGACCGACTGGCCAGCATCCCCAGGGTGAGATGCCCGATGCCGATCACCGCGATGATCCGCCCTGCCCACTTGATCATCCGATTCACGCCCGGCTGTTCCATGACTGCCTCCCAAGAATATACGCAACCGTACAAATCTGAGCGTATCGACT
>JACIXH010000165.1 GCA_014360565.1 Nocardia sp. | reverse complement strand
TCAGATTGTTCTGCACCGCCAGGGCGATCGGCAGGATCAGTTCCGAGGCGATCGGCGCGACCACCACACCGCCGATCACCACACCGGTCGCCGGGCGGCAGAAGATCTTGACGAAGCCGCGCCGCAGCCCCGACATCTTCGCGCGCGGGTTGGTGTTGAGCGGCAACATCACCGTGCGCGCGGGCACTTCACCGTTGTCGATGGCGGTTTGGCTGACGCCGACCGTCGCGATCTCCGGACGGGTGAACACCGCCGAGGCCACCGTCTTCAACCGGATCGGGCTCACGCCCTCGCCGAGCGCGTGGTACATCGCGATCCGGCCCTGCATGGCGGCCACCGAGGCCAGCGGCAGCAGACCTGTGCAGTCACCCGCGGCGTAGATGCCGGGCACGGCAGTCCGCGAAACCCGGTCGACACGAAGGTATCCGCCGCGATCGAGTTCGATACCGACCCGATCCAAGCCCAGGTTCTGGGTGTTCGGAGTGGAACCGACGGTCATCAGCGCGTGCGAGCCGGTGACGGTTCGGCCGTCGGACAGGTTCACCACGATGCCGTCGGCGGTGCGCTCCACCGAGTCGGCACGGGCGTGTTTGACCAGCTCCACGCCGCGTTCGGCCAGGGCTTCCTCCAGCACCAGGGCAGCGTCGGCGTCCTCACCGGGCAGCACCCGGTCGCGGCTCGACACGAGTTTCACGCGCACACCCATCTCGGTGTACGCGGAGACGAATTCGGCGCCGGTCACACCGGATCCGACAACCACCAGCGTCTCGGGCAGTTCCGGCAGGTCGTAGAGCTGGCGCCAGTTCAGGATGCGTTCGCCGTCGGGCTCCGCGCCCGCGAGCACCCGCGGGCTGGCGCCGGTCGCGATCAGCACCACCTCGGCTTCGAACTCCTCGGTGCTGCCGTCGGCCGAGGTCGCACGGACCCGATGCGCCAAACCCGGCGCGGGCCCGACCAATTCGCCGGCGCCCGGAAGCAGTCGTACGCCCGCGGCCTGCAACTTGGTGCGGATATCGGAGGACTGCGCCAGCGCGAGCGCCTTGACACGCGCGTTCACCTCCGGCAGGTGCACCTTGGCCTGATCGGCGTCGAGGGTGATGCCGAGATCTCGCGCGCGGCGCAGATCGGTGCGCAGGCCCGTCGAGGCGATGAACGTTTTCGAGGGCACGCAATCCCAGAGCACACAGGCGCCACCGATACCGTCGGCGTCCACCAGGGTCACCGTGGCCCCGTGCTGGGCGGCTACCAGTGCCGCCTCGTATCCGGCCGGTCCACCGCCGATGATCGCAATCCGTGCCACCAGTCACGCTCCTTGTGCTCGCCTGATCGGACCTGCCCCTTGTGAGGGCTCGTCCGTGCTGTCGAGGCCATCATTTCAGGTGCGAAGTGTCGCGGCCGGGTCGGATCGGTGAACAACGCTGAGCGTGTTCTGTACCACCGGCAAGTGTGACCGTCAGCCGATCTGGGTGGGAGACAAGAATTCCATCGCGGTTATTGGCTACAGTTCCATGGTGCCGATCTATGCCGCCTACGGGTCCAACATGGACTCGACGCAGATGCTGGAACGCTGCCCGCATTCGCCCATGTCCGGGACCGGGTGGCTGGAGGGTTGGCGCCTGACCTTCGCCGGTGACGACATCGGCTGGGAAGGGCCGCTGGCCACCGTCGTCGAGGACCCCGGTTCCCGGGTGTTCGTCGTGCTCTACGACGTCTCTCCCGAAGACGAGGACCTCCTCGACCGTTGGGAGGGCTCCGACTTCGGGATACACAAGAAGATCCGGATCCGGGTCACCGGCACCCAGGGCGAGTCGCGCCTGGCCTGGCTCTACGTCCTCGACGCCTACGAAGGCGGCCTGCCGTCGGCCCGCTACATCGGCGTCATCGCCGACGCGGCCGAGAAAGCGGGCGCGCCCGAGGACTACGTCCACGCCCTGCGCACCCGCAACAGCAAGAACGTCGGCCCCGGCGCCTGATCGCGACGTCCACCGGACGCACCGGCCGCTGACTCTGCGTCGGCGGCCGGCGGTCGTGTTCGCGTAGCGAACTTCTAAGCCTGCAGCACGAGATTGGTCAACGTGCGCACCCCGACGGCCAGCGCGCGCTCGTCGATATCGAAGGTCGGCTGATGCAGATCCAACTGCTCGCCGACGCCGGACCAGACGCCCAACCTCGCCATAGCGCCGGGCGCCTCCTCCAGATACCAGGAGAAGTCCTCGCCGCCACCGGACTGCGGGGTATCGGCCAGCGCGTCTTCGCCCATCGCCAGCACCGCGTTCTCGAACATCAACGCCGAGATCGGATCATTGACCACCGGCGGCACGCCGCGCTTGTAGTTGAGCTGGTATCGCACGCCGGTCGGGGCGAGCAATCCGTCGATGATCTCGCGGACCAGCGGTTCCAGCAGCAGCCAGGTGGCGTGATCACCGGTGCGGACGGTGCCGGTGAGCATCCCGGTCTGTGGAATCGCGTTGGGCGCCTTGCCCGCGCTCACCGCACCCCAGACCATGACGGTGCTGGTTCGCGGGTCGACGCGACGGCTCAGCAGCCCGGGCAGACCCGTGATGACGGTGCCGATCGCATAGACCAAGTCGCTGGTCAGATGCGGTCGCGAGGTGTGCCCGCCGGGCGAATCGAGCACCAGCTCGACGGTATCGGCCGCCGAGGTGATGGCGCCGGTCCGCAAACCGACCTTGCCGACCTCGAGACGTGGATCGCAGTGCAGCGCGAAGATGCGATCCACGCCGGTCATCCCGCCGGCCGCGACCACATCGAGCGCACCACCCGGCATCACTTCCTCGGCGGGCTGGAACACCAACCGCACCCCCACCTGCAAGCTGTCCTGCGCCTCGGCGAGCGCGAGCCCGGTGCCGAGCAGCACGGTCGTGTGCGCGTCGTGTCCGCAGGCATGCGACACGCCGGGCACGGTCGAGGCGAAGGTCAGACCGGTGAACTCCTGCATCGGCAGCGCGTCCATGTCGGCGCGCAGGGCGATGCGCGGACGATCGGTGGGGCCGAAATCGCAGAGCAGTCCGGTGCCGCCCGGCAGCACCTCCCAGTTCAATCCGGCCTTGGTCAACCAGCGCGACACGAATTCCGTGGTAGCGAACTCCGCACGGGACAACTCGGGGTTGGCGTGGATGTGTCTACGCCATTGCACCAGGTCAGCGGCGTGCTCGGCCAACCATGCGTCAACGATCTCGGTTCCCGACATCAGAGTTGGTTCGGTGTCCGGCGTGGTCGGACACGCTGCGTTCTCCCGTGCCATCGAGCGGGTGCCCGCACCCGTCGATAGCGTGTCGGAGCCTGCGCGTGCGGTGCCCGGATGGCCGGAAATGGTCACCGAATATCCTCCTGTCGTTCGATCAGCCGTTGCAACAACCTGTCCCTGTGTACTTCATCGCCTGCTACGACAACAGCGGTACGTGCCAATGCCAGCGCGCCGTCGAGCACCGCCCGATCCGCGGAGGCGTTCACCGCGGCGGCCGCGAACGCAGGCTGATGGGTCGCCGCGCCGCCGGCGTCGATGCCGATCACCGGGTGGATACCGGGGACAACGTTGGTGACGTTGCCCATGTCGGTGCTCCCGAGCGGCCGCAGCACCTCGAGCTCGGGTGCGATCGGCACCCGTCCCAGCCCGGTGATCTGCGCGCGGTAGGCAGCGGAAAGAACCGGATCGGGGGTGAGCTCGGTATAGGTGGGCGCGAGCGTCCGTATGTCGTGGGTGCAGCCGGTCGCCAGGGCGCCCGCTTCGAAACACGCCTTCGCTCGTCGCATCAGGTCGTCGAGTGAACCGGCATCGGCCGCCCGGAGGTAGTACAGCAACTCCGCACGTCCGGGCACGATATTGGGGGCCACACCACCGTCGGACACTATACCGTGCAGCTGCTGGCCAGGTCGCAGATGCTGACGGAGCAAGCCGACGGCGACTTGGGTGAGCGTCACCGCGTCGCCCGCGTTGCGGCCCAGTTCCGGCGCGGCACTGGCGTGGGCCTCGCGGCCGTGGAAGACGATTGCGAGGTCGGCCAGCGCCAGCGAGCGCGCGCCGACGATATCGGCGGGTCCGGGGTGGACCATCATCGCCATCGCGACGTCGTCGAAGGCGCCCGCTTCCAGCATGAGCACCTTGCCGCCGCCGCTCTCCTCCGCCGGCGTGCCGAGCACGACCACGGTCAGGCCGAGCGCGTCGGCCACCGCAGCCAGTCCGATGGCCGCGCCGACGGCGGACGCGGCGATGATGTTGTGCCCGCAGGCGTGCCCGATCTCGGGCAGCGCGTCGTACTCGGCGCAGATGCCGACCGTGAGCGGTCCGCTGCCGTACACGGCGCGAAAGGCCGTCGGCAGGCCCGCGACACCCGTCGTGACCGCGAACCCACGCTCGACGAGCGGCGCGAGGACTTTGGCGACGCTGCGCGTTTCGGCGAAGGCCAGTTCGGGTTCGGCGTGGATCGCGTGCGAGAGCCCGATCAGCTCGTCCGATGCCGCCGCAATCGCGGCGTCGGAGGCGGTGGCTGTGCGTTCGCCGGTGCGCGAGGAGGCCATAGCCCCCAGTCTTGCATCAGTGCCGGGCAGCGGCGCACCGGCGAGCGCGGTCAGTTGCCGAAGGGCAGGTTCTCCGAGGTGACCGGGGTGGCCAGCGCGGCCAGCGTCTCGGCGTGCAGCGCGGTCTTGATGATCGGTGTGATCGGCTTGCGCAGGCTGGTCAGCGCGGCGGCGCGAGCGATGGCGGTGGGCAGCACCTCGTCGGGGCCTGCCTTGGCGTCAGCGATGCCCGCGGCGATGGCCTCGTCGGCGCCGAAGCGATGGCCGGTGGTCATCGCCTGCACACACACCTGGTTGCTCAAACGGCCCTTCAGCAAGCCGTTCATGCCGATCGTGAACGGCATGCCGAGGTGTACCTCGGGCAGCGACCAGAAGCCGCGGTCACCGCGCATCACGCGGAAGTCGTGGGAGGTGGCCAGCATGGCGCCCGCGCCGAAGGCGTGGCCGTTCACCGCGGCGACCGTCGGCATCGGGCAGGTCAGCAGGCGGGTGTAGAGGGAATGCACCCGGTCGAGGTAGCCGTGGATCTTGTCGAGATTGCCGAAGACGTAATCGGTGTCGAGACCGTTGCTGTAGTACTTGCCGGTCGCGACCGTGACCAGCGCGGCAGCGCCCTCGGACGCCTCGACCTTGTCGAGCGCGCCGTGGAAGGCCTCGATCCAATCCGGCGAGAAACGGTTCTCGTTGTCGGTCTCGCCCTCGTTGCCGAGGTACAGGACGAAAACATCACCAGAGCGCTCCAAATACGGCATGCAGGGAGAATAAACCGCGGTGCGCGGGCGTAGCTACTCGCGGGTACATCCGGCGCGACCCCGAACCCGCCGACCCCCGCGTCCCGAGCCGGACACGCCCATGGCCCGTGCGCCTTAGACTTCGGTCCATGACTGCCGAACAGGCCGCTGCCGCGATTGCCGAACGTACGGGAGTGCCGCGTCATCGCGTGGCCGTGGTGCTGGGATCGGGGTGGCAGGAAGCAGCAGCCGAGATCGGCGCGCCCAAGGCCTCGATCCCGATGACCGAGCTACCCGGCTTCGGGAAACCCAGCGCGCAGGGGCACGGCGGCATGGTGCACTCGATCCCGGTGAACAACAACGACGTGCTGCTGCTGATGGGTCGCCAGCATCTGTACGAGGGCTATACCCCGCAACAGGTGGTGCACCCGGTCACCGCGGCGATCGCGGCGGGCGCCGAGATCGTGCTGCTCACCAACGCCGCGGGCGGGCTCAGGGCGGGGCTGCGGGTGGGCGAGCCGGTGCTGATCGCCGACCACATCAACCTCACCGCGCGTACCCCGCTGGTCGGTGCGCGGTTCGTGGATCTGGTCGATGCCTGGGATCCCGAATTGCGGGCGCTGACCAGGGAACTCGACCCCAGCCTGACCGAAGGTGTGTACGCGGGCCTGATCGGACCGCAGTACGAGACGCCTGCCGAGATCCGCATGCTGTCGACGATCGGGGCCGATCTGGTCGGCATGTCGACGGTGCTGGAGGCGATCGAGGCGCGTTCGCTCGGCGCCAAGGTGCTCGGCATCTCGCTGGTCACCAATATGGCCGCAGGCGTGACCGGAGAACATCTTTCGCACGCGGAGGTGCTGGCCGAGGGACAGGCCGCCGCGCCCCGGCTCGGCAAGCTGCTGCGCGGTATTCTGGAGCGGGTGTAGATGTTGCGCTTCGGAACCGCGGGCCTGCGTGGACCGTTGCGCGAGGGGCCGGACGGCATGAACGTGACGACGGTGTCGCGGGCCACGGCCGGACTGGCCGATTGGTTGCGTGCACGGTGTCTCGGTGGCGGCGCCGTGGTGGTCGGGCGGGACGCACGACACGGATCAGCCGAATTCGCGACCGCGACGGCTGAGATCTTCACGGCGGCAGGGTTTTCGGTGACGGTGCTGCCGGATCCGGTCCCTACTCCGGTGGTGGCGTTCGCGGTCCGTGAGCTGGGCGCGGTGGCGGGGGTGCAGATCACCGCCTCGCACAATCCGCCTGCCGACAACGGTTACAAGGTGTATCTCGACGGTGGGTCGCAGTTGATCGCCCCGGCCGACAGCGAGATCGAGAAGTACATCGAGGCGGTTGTCGAACCTGTTGCGCGGCAAGCCGTTTCGACCTCCGGTGCCGATCTCGTCGATCGCTATCTCGAACGTGTCGCGCAATTGCCCGCCCTGCTCGGTGGGCCCGGCGAGCGGGCGCACGTGCGCATAGTGCTCACCGCACTGCACGGTGTCGGTGGCGCGCTCGCGGTGCGCGCGCTGGCCGCGGCGGGGTTCACCGATGTCCATGTGGTCGAGGAACAGTTCGACCCCGATCCCGATTTTCCCACCGTCGCCTTCCCCAATCCCGAAGAGCCCGGTGCGGCCGATCTGTTGCTCGCGCTGGCCGAACGGGTCGATGCCGACGTGGCGATCGCGCTCGATCCCGATGCCGATCGTTGCGCGCTCGGCGTGCCGGGCCCGAAGGGCTGGCACATGCTGCGCGGTGACGAAACCGGCGTGCTGCTGGCCGATTACGTGCTGCGTACCTCGCCGCCCGACCCGCTGGTCGCGACCACCATCGTTTCCTCACGCCTGCTGTCGAAGCTGGCCGCCGCGCGCTCTGCGCGCTACGCCGAGACCCTCACCGGCTTCAAATGGCTGGCCAGAGCGGGCGAAGGGCTCGTGTACGCCTACGAGGAGGCCATCGGCCACTGCGTCGATCCCGCGAAGGTCCGCGACAAGGACGGCATCTCCGCCGCCGTGGCCGCCGCTGATCTGGTGGCCCTGTTGAAGACTCACGGTCGCACGCTGCACGACGAACTCGACTCCTACGCCGTCGAATTCGGCCTGCACGCGGGCGGGCAGGTATCACTGCGGCTACCCGACCAGGCCGCCGCGACCGTGCTGACCGCCGCCCTGCGCGCGAACCCGCCCAGCGATATCGCGGGCACCCCGGTGAAATTCACCGATCAGGCACAGGTCCGCGGCCGATTGCGCACCGACGCGTTGATCTTCGACGCCGACGACTTCCGCATCGTCGTGCGCCCCTCGGGCACCGAGCCGAAACTCAAGTGCTACCTCGAAGTGTTCGCGCCCGTCGGTGATCCCAGCCGACTCGATGCGGTGCGCGCCGTCGCCGAAACCCGCCTCGGTGCCATCGCCGACTACTGCCGGGCGCTCGCGGGCGGCTGATCGAGTGATCAGTCACGTGGGTCCGGCGGCGCCGCCGTGTCGGGGCGCTTCCGGAGCGTTGTGTCCCCGCTGACGAACATGCGCTGATCCGGTGCGGCGGTGGGCAGCGCCACGGTATCCCGGTGACCCCGCTCGATGGAGCACCGGCGAAAAGGGCTGTTGACGTCGAGCAGTGCCCGCATGTGTGGGTCGGCATGGTCCAGGAACCAGGCGCTGATTCCCGGCCCACCGTTGCGGCGGTATGCCTCCCACACCTGCCACAGCGCATCCAGCCGGATGACCGCGCTCGGGTGCCGCCACCACTCTGGACACCAGTTGAGCTGATCCCCCGGCCGATATCCCATCGAGTCGCCGAATACTCGAGCGAAGTAGTCGTCGACCCATGCCGCTACGTCGCCGTAGACCGTTTCGAACGTTTCCCCGGATCCAGCTTCCGTACTCCCCATACCAGCAGGATCTCATGTGAGCCGGACGTAGGCGGGCCGATTCAGCGTGGACCGAACTGGCGGTCACCCGCGTCGCCGAGGCCGGGCACGATGTAGGCGTGCTCGTTGAGTCTGTCGTCGACGGCGGCGGTGATCAGCCGGACGGGCAGACCCGAGTCCGCCAGGGCAGCAACACCTTCCGGCGCCGAGACCACGCAGATCGCGGTGATGTCGGTGGCGCCGCGCGCGACGAGCAGTTCGATGGTGTGGCGCATCGAGCCGCCGGTGGCCAGCATCGGGTCCAGGACGAAGACCGGCAGGCCGCTCAGGTCGGCGGGCAGAGATTCGAGGTAGGGCACCGGCTGGTGGGTCTGCTCGTCGCGGGCGATGCCGACGAAGCCGACGCGGGCCTGTGGCACGAGTTCGGCGGCGGCGTAGACCATCCCGAGGCCGGCTCGCAGGACCGGAACCAGCAGCGGGGGCGCCGCCAATCGGACGCCGTCGGTGACCGCGACCGGTGTGTCGATCGGCTCGCGCACCACCGGCGCGTCGCGCAGCGCCTCGTAGATGAGGATGCCGGTGAGATCGGCCAGAGCATTGCGGAAGGTGGCGTTGTCGGTACGGACGTCGCGCATGGTGCTGAGCAGGGCGGCGGCGAGCGGATGGTCGACGGTGTCGGTGCGCATGAAAAGACGATAGGGTCGCTTGGCGCTTCGCGCCTATGACCGCTGGGGAATTTTTCGCGGTAACAGGGAACCGAATGCGGAGCCGGTGCGTCCAAGGTAATGAGTGACGTACTCTGCCCGGGAACTCGAGGATGGGGGAAGTTCGATGCGAAAAATGTCGGCCGATGCCGAGGGCATCACCGCGTACAGCGCGGCCGCGGAGGGGATGGCCACGGAACTGGCCACGGCGGCGGCTGGTTCCGTGGCCTCCGACCCCACCTTGCTCGGCCCGATCATGGGTCTCATCGGCGGTGACTTCACTGCTGCCTACTCCGCCGCGCACGCCGGGCACGTGGCATCGATCGCCCAGCTGTCGGCGGTCATGGGCAGCATGGGCCTGGCAACCGCCAGCGCCGCGACCACGCTGGTGGAAACCGACCTCAACAACGCGGCCCCGCTCGCCGCCGCCGCGGGCGATCTCGGTACCGACGCATGATCGACCTCAGCGGGCTGACCCAGCCTCTCCTCGATCTGCTGTCGAGCTTCGGCACCGGCGTACTCGGCACCGGCGGCGCGTCCGACGGTTTGCGCTCGACCTCGACCAACCTCGACCAGATCTATCAACAGGGTCGCAACAGCATCAACGGGGTGAACACCGCGTGGGACGGCCAGGCCGTCGACGCGGTGACCGCCAAGGCACTGCGGGTGCAGACCTCCTCGGCCACCCTGTCCGACAACGGCACCGAGATGGCGACCGTCGTCGACCAGGCCGCGGCCTACGTGCAGACCGGGCAGAAGGAGCTCGACGGGATCGTCAACTCGTTCCTGTCCCAGGTGACCGCGCTCGGCCCCTCCCTCGGCACGCCCGTGGGTCTCACCACCGTGGTGGCCTCGGCGATCGACCACATCGGTCAGGGCATGGGCGTCGTCGGCCGGGTGCAAGACGAACTGGGCACCCAGACCGCCGCGATCCAGGAACTCACCCCCGCGCCGTCGAGCACGACGCTGGCGGGCGTCTCCTCCGGCGCGACGAACCTGCTCTCTTCGGCGTCGAGTTCGGGTCTGCTCTCGACGGCGGCGAGCACCGGTAGTTCGGTGCTCAGCGCCATGGGGTCCGGGCTGTCGACGGCGATGAGCGGCAGCACCAGCGGCGGCTCGAAGACGGCGACCACCGGTGGGACATCCGGCGGCACCGGCGGGTCGACAGGTTCCTCCTCGGGTTCGTCGACCGGCTCGGGTACCGGCGTCAAGATCACCCTGCCCGACGGCAGCACGGTCGAGGCGCCCAACGAGAAGGCCGCCACCGCGGTGCGCTCGGCGATCGGCGCGGTCGGCACCCCCTACGTCTGGGGCGGCAACGATCCGCAGTCGGGCATCGACTGCAGCGGGCTCACCAAGTACGCCTATGGCGAGGCCGGCGTCGAACTGCCGCGACTGGCACAGGAACAGCACATCGGTAATCCCCAGGTATCCCCCGGTGACCTACAGCCCGGCGACCTGGCCGTGTGGGACGGCCATGTCGCCATGGTGGTCGGCAACGGGCAGCTCGTCGAGGCCGGCGATCCGGTTTCGATCAGTTCCATCCGAACGGAGAACAGTGGCATGGAGTTCTACGGCTTCTACAGGCCTACCGAATGAGCGGCACGCCGATCCCCGAGGTTCCCAATGTGGAGTCCGCGGTCAGCACCAACCGCTCGGGCACGATCTCGGTCCGCGCGACCAGCATGGGTCTGCCGATCGCGCTCAAGTTCGAGCGCAGCGAGTACCAATTCGGCGCCCAGGCGCTGGCCGACGAGATCCTGCGCCTGACCAGGCGCTCGACCATCGCCGCCGCCGCCCGCCTGCGCGAGGTCTACAGCGAACAGGCGCAGATCCCCGATGAGCTGCTCGACAAGATGAACCTGCCCACCCGGCGTCAGGCGGTCGACGAGCTCGACCGCATCGACGATGCCGACACCGGTCAGACGAGTTGGATGAGGCCACTGTGAGTGCGGAAATGGATGCCCTGGTCGCGGGCGTCACCGGAAAGCTCGAGGCGCTCGAGGCGGCGCTGTACGGGTTGAAGCAGGTCAACGGGCGGTTCACCACCGAAGACGGGCTGGTCACCGCCGAGGTGAACAGCGACGGCGCCCTGGTCGGCCTGAAGCTGGACGAAGCCATCACCACGATGGCGCCCACCGAGGCCGCCGCACTCATCCTGGAGGCCTGCAAACGGGCCACCGAGACCGCCGGTGAGGCACGTTCGAACATCATTGCGACACTGAACGAATCGCTCACCGGCCCGAGTGCACAGCCCGGCGGAGAATTTGCACCCGGGCCGGATAGTGTCCGGCGCTCGAGCTAGCTAGGCTTCGCGTCATGGCTTCTGGAGACATCGTCCCGATCGAGCTCGGTCTGACCGATGGCGATCTCGTCACCCTGTGGGCACCGCGCTGGCGCGACGGTGACGACGAGTGGGAGGCGTTCCTCGGTCACGAGGACGACCTCTACGGTTTCGAGTCCGTTGCGGAGCTGGCGGCGTTCATCCGCACCAACTCCGACAACGACCTCGTCGACCACCCGTCCTGGGCGGTCATCGCGGGCCTATCGGCCGCTGAGCTGGAGCCGGAGGAGAACTTCAGCTTCGATCTGGTCTCCGTACCGGAGCTGGCCGCGGGCGAGCCCGACGTCGACGTCGTCGGCGAGCTCGAGGACACCCTGGCGATGGTGCGCAACATCGCCGAGGTGTGCGAGCTCGAGGTGGTCACCAAGTTCTTCGGCAACAACCCGGTGCTCGGCGCGCTGGCCAGCGGGGCGAGCACGTTCGCAGGCCGCGAGGGCGAAGAGCTGTGGGACCAGGTCGGCGCCGCGATCGTCAAGGGCTGGGACGACGTTCTCGACGCGATCGACAGTGTCGTGAGCTCGCCCGAGGTCGACGCGGCCGCGGTCGCGGTCGCCGAGGCGGAGTTGCTGGCGGCCGAGGAGAACGAAGTCGACGCCGACGACGTCGCCGAGGAGGAAGAAGAGTTCGAGAACGTCGACCTCTCCGCCGCCGACGACGACGAGGAATCGTTCTGGGACGAGGTCGGCATCGACCCCGTCAAGATCGTCAACTCCGACGGTGAGCGCTTCACGCTGCGCTGCTACCTCGACGACGAGCCGATCTTCCTCGGTGACGGGAACACCATCACCGTCTTCAATTCCGAGCGCGCACTGGCCCGCTACCTGGCCGACGATCACGAGCACGAGCTCGCCCGGGTGTCCACCTTCGCCGAGGTGCAGACCGCGGCGGTGGACGGTTCGCTCGAGGTCGAGGTGACTGACGAGAACGTCTACGTGCTCACCGGCCTGGTCGAGGATCTGGCCGAGGGCCCCGAAGCGGTCGATGTCGAGCAGCTCGATCTCGCGGTCGAACTGTTCAGCGACGCTGCCGACTACGCCGATGACGACAGTGTGGAAACCGCTCTCGCACAGTCGAATCCCCTCGGCTGGTACGTGTCCTACCTGCTCAACCCGGATCCGAACCGGATGGCGCCGAACCCGCCGTACGCGTCGGAGGCCCAGCAGTTCCGCGAGCTGCAGCGCACCTTCGAGGCGCGGCTCGTCAGCGAATAACCAGTCGACCCCGGCGTTACCGGTAGCCGCATCGCTACCGGTAACGCGCAAAGGCACGACCCTAGCCGAGCAGTACCGCGTACCCCGGCTTGATCACCTCGTCGATGATCTTCAGCCGGTCCGGGAACGGGATGAAGGCCGACTTCATGGCGTTGATGGTGAAACGTTCCAGGTCGCTCCAGCCGTAGCCGAAGGTGTCGACCAGCTTGCGCATCTCCTCGCTCATGGAGGTGTCGCTCATCAGCCGGTTGTCGGTGTTGACGGTGACCCGGAAGCGCAGGCGGGCCAGCA
This sequence comes from Nocardia sp., assembly GCA_014360565.1. Classification (GTDB taxonomy): domain Bacteria; phylum Actinomycetota; class Actinomycetes; order Mycobacteriales; family Mycobacteriaceae; genus Nocardia. The sequence goes on along the minus strand of JACIXH010000165.1, from coordinate 1,651 downwards.
GGTCGAACGGATGCTTGTCCAGCGAGGGCACCGCACCGGTCTGCACATTCGACGAGGGACACAGTTCCAGCGGCACCCGCATATCGCGCACATAGTTCGCGACCAGCCCGAGCTGCGCGTCCGCGATATCGCCGGGGACGCTGATGTCGTCGGTGATCCGCACCCCGTGACCGAGCCGATCGCAGCCGCAGAACGCCAGCGCCTCGTGAATCGAGGGCAGGCCGAACGCCTCACCCGCATGAATCGTGAAGTGCGCGTGATTGACTCGCAGGTACTCGAACGCGTCGAGGTGGCGGGTGGGAGGGAACCCCGCCTCGGCGCCCGCGATGTCGAACCCGCCGACCCCCGCATCCCGGAACCGCACCGTCAACTCGGCGATCTCGCGAGACCGCGCCGCATGTCGCATCGCGGTGAGCAGACACGTCACCCGAATGCCGTTGCCTTGCTCAGCCGCGATCGCCTCCCCCTCCCGGAACCCGGCGAGGGTGTGCTCGACAACCTCGTCGAGCGTGAGGCCCTTCTCGAGATGCTGCTCGGGCGCGAACCGCACCTCCGCGTAAACGACCCCGTCCTCGGCGAGGTCGATCGCGCACTCCCGCGCCACCCTGCGCAACCCTTCCGGGGTCTGCATCACCGCGACCGTATGCGCGAACGTCTCCAGATACCGCTCGAGCGATCCACTGTCGGCAGCGTCGCGAAACCACGCCCCCAAACTCTCGGCATCGGAAGCGGGTAATTCGTCATAGCCGCAGTCAGCGGCGAGCTCTAGCACCGTCGAGGGCCGCAGACCACCATCGAGATGATCGTGCAGCAAGGCCTTCGGTGCGCGTCGGATCGAAGCAAGGTCAAGGGGCGCCGGTCCAGTCATGTATAGACGGTAGCCGCCCACGCCGATCCCAGCAGAACATCGTCCACCCCGAACCCGCCATGACCGCATTCCCAGCCCCCGCCCCCGCGACCCATAGGTGTGTTGACCAGTGAGGTTAGGAACGCGGCTGGCTGGTGGTTGTCCACCGAGTGCGGTGTGGGCTCGGTGGTGATTGTAGGTATGGAGCCATTCGGAGAACGCGGCTCGGCGTTCGGTCTCTGACCGGTAAGCGCGGGCATAGGCCCACTCATCGACAAGGGTCCGGTTGAATCGTTCGACCTTGCCGTTGGTTTGTGGCCGGTAAGGGCGGGTCCGTTTGTGGGTGATCGAGGCTGCGGTCATCGCCTCGGCCCAGGGCTTGGATCGGTAGCAAGGACCGTTGTCGGTCAGGACTGTGCGGACTGTTATTCCGTTGGTGGAGAAGAACTTCTGCGCCCGTCGCCAGAACCCGGCAGCGGTTTCCTTGCGTTCATCGGCCAGGATCTCGGTGTAGGCGAGGCGGGAATGGTCATCGATGGCGTTGTGGAGGTAGCTGTAACCCACGTGGCTGCGTCCACGGCTGTCGAGGGTTTTGTCCGCCGATCGGGTGCGGTTAGTACGTCCGAGTTTCTGCCCGACGGCCCACGCGCCGCCGCCGTCGGGGATGTTGCCCAGCTTTTTGATGTCGACGTGGACCAGATCGCCGGGGTTGTCGTGTTCGTAGCGGCGGATCGGGGTGCCGGTTGTGCGGTCGAGCCAGCGCAGACGGGCCAGTTTGTAGCGGGTCAATACCCGGTGGACAGT
>JACIXH010000164.1 GCA_014360565.1 Nocardia sp. | reverse complement strand
CATCAAGCGATGCGTGTCGATCACGCGAACCTCCTCGATTAAGTACCACTGAATAGTAGATGGCAAATAACCGCTTGTGCTTATCTCTATACCTGGTCACCGTAGAGGCATGAAGTCGCGCCTGCCCGCTCTCGCCCTGGTCGCCGTGATGCTGGCCTGGGCATCGTCGTTCGTGATCATCCGCGGCATCGCGCCGTACGTCTCGCCCGCGGCGATGGCGTCGGGGCGAATCCTGCTCGGTGCGATCGTGTTGGGCGTGGTACTCGCGATCCGTGGCGGGCGCATGCCGCGCGGCCTGGCGCTGTGGCTCACGCTGACGTACGGCGCGCTGTGGTTCGGGCTCTACACCGTGCTGGTGAACGCCGCCGAGCACCATCTGGACGCGGGCACCACGGCACTGCTGGTGAACATCGCGCCCATTGTGGTCGCGGTGCTGGCCGGGCTGTTCCTGAACGAGGGCTTCCCGCCACTGCTCGTCGTCGGCATCGGCGTCAGCTTCGGCGGCGCGGCGATCATCGCGTTCACCGGACCGGGGCAGCGCGACCGCATCGGGGTGCTGCTCGCGGTGGCCGCCGCACTGCTCTACGGCGTCAGCGTGGTGGCCCAGAAGCTCGTGCTGCGAACAACCGACCCGGTGACCACGACGGCGTTGGGCGCGATTGCGGGCGCGGGCGTCCTGCTGCCGTGGGCGCCGCGGATGGCGCACGAGCTGGCCGAGGCGCCGCTGTCGGCCACCGTCGGCGTGGTCTACCTCGGCCTGGTACCGACCGGCCTGGCCTTCCTCCTGTGGGCCTACGCCCTGTCACACACCCCCGCAGGCGTCACCGCGTCGTCGAGCTACGCCGTGCCCGCCCTCGCGATCCTCATGTCCTGGATCTTCCTCGCGGAAGTACCCACTGCCACCGCGCTGCTCGGCGGCATCCTGTGCCTGACCGGCGTAGCGATAGCCCGCCTGAACCCGGCGATGCTGCGCCGCACACCCCGCATCCGCCGCGATCACCTTCCCAGCCACCCCGTCCGTCCCTGAAACCGCGGCCCACGTCCGCCGGCGCGACCCCCTGGCAGACTGGACACGTGAGAGACAAGCCTGTGGACCTGCCCCGCGGTCCCCTGCGCCCGATCGAGCTCGCGAGCGGCGCGGTGATGGCAGGGCTCACGGTCGGGCTCATCACCGTGGGGTCGCTGGTTCCGATGGCCGCCGCACTACAGCTCGTCGCGGCCGTGCCCTTGGGCCTGCTCGCCCAGCGGTATCGACTGCGGGCACTGGCCACCGCAACGATCGCGGCGACGCTGGTCACCTTCGTGGCCGCGGGCGTGATGCCGGCGATCGGCGTAATGGGCGCGGCCACCCTGGCGGGCGTCATCGGAACCGTGAAGCGGCGCGGCGGCGGCTTTCCCGCGGTGCTCGCACTCGGATTCGTCGCCGCCATCGGCTGGGGCGTGTTCTCCGTCGGCAGCCTGCTGGTCTTCTCGCGGACCAGAGAGCTCTTCTTCACGGCGTTCCGCAACACCGCGAAGGGCATCGAGGATCTGGCGGGCCGAGTACCAGGGCTGGAACCGCTGGGCAGGACGGCCGCCGATACCGTCGAGGTGGTGCTGCGCTGGTGGTGGATCTACATCGGCGCCACGGTGGCACTCGGCGTGCTGGTCAGCACGGTGATCTCATGGTTCGTGCTCGGCGCGGTACTCGATCGACTGGCCTGGTTGCCGGGCAGTGACCGGCTCGACGCGCCGCCGGATGATCGCCCGGTCGGGCCGCTGCCGGTAGCCCTGCGCGGGGTCGGCTACCGATACGACGGCACGCACATCGACGCGCTCGCCGACATCGACCTCACCATTCGTCCCGGCGAGTTCGTCGCCGTCGTCGGCCACAACGGCTCCGGCAAGTCGACATTGACCCGCGTCCTGGCAGGCAGACCACCGACAACGGGCACGGTGGATCGCCCGGGTTCGGCAGGTCTGGGCGCCATCGGCGGAACCGCGCTGGTCCTGCAACGACCGGAGAGCCAGACCCTCGGCGTGTCGGTCGCCGACGATGTCGTGTGGGGCCTGTCGGCGGACTCGGCGGCCGAGGTCGATGTCGACGCCCTGCTCGCCGAGGTCGGCCTGGCCGACATGGGCGCCAGGGAAACCGCCACCCTCTCCGGCGGTCAGCAACAGCGCCTGGCCGTAGCAGCCGCCCTCGCCCGCCGCCCGGCCCTGCTCATCGCCGACGAAGCCACCTCGATGATCGACCCCGACGGCCGCCGTGAACTCGTCGCCCTGCTCGCCGGGCTCCCCCGCAGGCACGGCACCGCCGTCGTCCTGGTCACCCACCACGAAGCCGACTCGACCGCCGCCGACCGGGTGATCCACCTCGCGAACGGCCGCACCGTCGATCACCTCGCGAGCTGGCCGCACCCGGTCCGCGACCAGCGGCGTCGGCCGATGGGCGCCCCCGTCCTCGAACTCGCCGACGTGCGCCACACCTACAACCGCGGCACACCGTGGGAAGCCCCCGCACTGCACGGCGTCGACCTCTCGGTCCGCAAGGGCGAGGCGTTGTTGATCGTCGGCGGCAACGGTTCCGGCAAGTCGACACTCGCCTGGATCATCGCGGGCCTGATCTCGCCGAGCTCGGGCCGCTGCGAACTGCGCGGCACCGCGGTCGACAAGCAGGTCGGCGGGGTCGCGCTGGCATTCCAGCATTCCCGGTTGCAACTGCAGAAGCAGACCGTCGGCGCCGAGATCGCCGACTGGGGTGGGCGGGCCACCGGTTCCGGCGCGGTCGGGCAGGCGCTGGACGCGGTGGGCCTGGACCGCAGGCTCGCCGCCCGCTCGATCGAGGAACTCAGCGGCGGGCAGGCCAAACGGGTGGTCCTGGCCGCCATGGTGGCCAGCCATCCGCAGGTGGTCGTCCTCGACGAACCGCTGGCAGGCCTCGATCCGCAGGGCCGTGCCGAGATCGTGGACCTGCTTGCCCGGCTGCGAGATTCGGGCCTGACGCTGATCATCATCTCCCACGATGTCGCCGAGATGTCCATGGTCTGCGACCGCACGGTGCACCTGGACGGCGGCATGGTGGTCTCCGCGGAGGGCCACGTGATTGCGAGAACCGAACGCGCGCTGGAGAAGTCGGGATTCGCCGCCGGACTGCCCCTGGGCCGCCGCGGCGACGAAGGCGCGACGGCACACACCAGCGCACCGAAAGGTACGACCCCATGAGCACAGTGCTGCTGCGTGAAGTACCGGTCGACAGCGTCGTGCACCGCCTGTGGGCAGGCACGAAGATGATCGCCGCGTTCCTGATCAGCGGGCTGCTGATGTTCCTGCCGTCGTGGCCGGTACTCGGCGCGATAGCGGCCTTCCTGGTCCTGATCTGGGTGCTCGCGCGCCTGCCGCTCGGCGCGATCCCCCGGCTGCCCTGGTGGTTCTGGGGACTGGTCGTGCTCGGCGGCTTGATCAACGCGCCGATCGGGATGAAGGCCGTGCTCGGCTACCTCCAGGTGTTCGTCTTCGGAATGATCTTGGTAGTGGCCTCGTTCCTCATCGCCTTCACCACCCCGATGGGCGAGATCGCCCCCGCGCTCGCCAAACTCGGTGCGCCGCTGCGCAAATTGCGGCTGCCCGTCGACGAGTGGGCCGTCGTGGTTGCGCTGACGCTGCGTGGGCTCCCGCTGCTGTTCGACGAGATCCGGGTGCTGCGCGCCGCACGCAAACTCCGTCCCAAGGACGACCTGCTGCATCGCGCCGCCGACAACCCGCTCATCGACATCCTCACCGCCTGCATGGCGGTGTCGTCGCGGCGCGCCGGCGAACTCGGCGAGGCGATCACGGCGCGAGGCGGCACGGGAATGCTGACAGCGGACAAGGCCGCCCGCCGGGGAAGTGCCGAGACAGGCCGGGGTGGGCCCACGGTCGGACAGCCGAGCACACCGCACCGCCGCGACGCGGTCGCCCTTGTCGTCGTGTTCACGGTCTGCGCGGGCACCGTGGTGCTGAGCAATCTCATCGGCTGAATCCCGAACACGCGACCGATACGACGGGGCAGCCGAGCTCCAGGGCGACGCGGCGCGCTATTGCATTCCGCAACAGATGGCAATACCCAGAATTCACTGCCCCGAAACCCTACGGCAAGCTAGTGTTCGTCACAGGAAATCGAGCTAGGCAGCTTCTCGCGCCGGTCACGAACTTCTCGGGGGAAGCCAGTCACACCACGGCGCATGTTCGGGCACGTCACACCTGATGAAATCCAGATGGGAAACTTTCATATGATCCTCCGCAAAATCGCGGCGGCCGCCATCCCGGTGCTCGCGGCAGCGCTGGTGGGAACCGGAGTAGCCGGTGCCGACCCGGTGACGCCGAATGTCGAGTACCGCACCGATGTCGTCGGCAACACCCTCATCACCACCCTGACGCACGGCACCTTCACCGTCACCAACGGCGCGGTCGACATCCGTGACGAAGCGGGCGCCACGCTGGTCTCGATGCCGCTCTCGGTCCGCGACGGCACGTTCGAATACCCGCTGCCGCATGCGGTTCGCGACGAAGGCCGCGTACTCGAGCTGACCGCGGTGAAGGACGTCGCCGCGGCCAAGCCCAATCTCACCCCCGTCGCCTCCCCCGCCGAGAACTACGCGGCACAGGCGAATTTCGCGTCGACCTTCGGCCTGGCCACCGCCATCGGTAGCTTCGTCGGCATGGGTCTGGGCGCGGTGATCGGCCTGGTCGTCGGCGGCGTTCTCATCCCGGGTATCGGCGTCGTTCCCGGCTTCATCACCGGTGCGACCGTCGGTGGCATCATCGGCACCCTCGTGGTCGGCGGACCCACGCTGATCATCGCGGGCATGGACCTGATCAACACCTGGAACGCCCCGCCCGGCACCACCCAGTGGGCAACCAAATAGCCTGCGCCACACCTTGTTCGACTGATCGCCCCGACGCCGCAATCGGCGCCGGGGCGGTTCGTTTTCCGGTGTTCGGCAGTCCGGTCACCCGGTCGCTCACGACAGCGCCCGCGAGCCTCGACAGACTCGCGAAGGTCGACGATACTGGCGTCGGTGCGACAAGGAAACGGCCTCGACATTCCCGATACCCTCGACGATCTGTGCGCGCCCGACCGGATGGCGCTGATCGTCTACGACATGCAAGTCGGTGTCCTCGGCCAACTGCCCGACGGGCAGGCGATCGTCGAACGCGTCGTTCGGGTGGTCGAAGCGGCTCGTCGCGGCGGCTATCCGGTGATCTTCCTGCGGCACTTCTTCCCGCCGCGCCGACTGACCGGCGTGTACGGGATGCGGCTGCTGATGAGCTGGCAGAGCGCCGAATCCGTGGACGATGTTGCCTTCGTGCTGCAACGCGATACGCCCGCGTTCGAGTTGGTACCGGAGCTGGTGCCGCGCGAGGACGAGCTGGTCCTCGACAAGATGTCGATGTCGGCGTTCGAGGGCACGCCCCTGGCCGCTCTGCTGCGCGATCTGCGGATCGGCTCCTACGCCATCGCCGGTGTCGCGCTCGAAATCGGCATCGCGCCCACCGTGACCCACTCGACCGACCTGGGTTTCGTGCCCGTAGTCATCAGCGACGCCTGCGGCGGCCGTGACGAAGAAGCGATAGCGCGGGCCTACGACGACTTCGCGTTCCAGGGCAACGCGCTGGTCACCGATGTCGACACCATCTCGGGCCTGATGGCCGGAAACTGACCGCACGGCAAACACTCAGCGCGCTGGTTCGGCGGGCCGGTCGGTGATCGGCCCGCCGAGACAGATCAGGCCTTGTCGCGAAGGGCGTTCTTGGCCGCGTCCTGGGCCGAATCGACCTGTCCGCTGAACTTGCCGCCGGTCTTGGCGTCGACAACGTCGCCCGCCTTGTCGATGACTCCGTCGACCTTGTCCGCATGCTGGGCAGCCATGTCCATCGCCTTGCCCGCCAGGTTCTTGAAATCCACCGCGCACTCCTCGTTGATTCGACACCGGTACAACGCGACAACCGTAGCAACATCGCAGCTTTCGCGGGTGCGCATCACCGTGGCGAACTCGTCACACCGTCCCACACCGGGTGCCAGAGCCTGCCGGTGTCGGTCCAGGCCTGGAAGCGCACGGTGCCGGTGAGCTCGGGACTGACCCATTGGGTGTCGCGGCGTTCGTCGGCGCTCATCTCATTGGTGAACGGCGACGTCTCGCGGCGGAGCTTTTTCAGTTCGGCGGCGATCCGCCGCGACTGTTCGTCGCCGAAACCGGTGCCCACCCGGCCGACGTAGATGAGACCGTCCTCGTGCGGCATACCGAGCAGCAGGGATTTGAACGGGCGCTTGGCGCTGCGCCGCCAGCCGCCGACAACCACCTCGCGCGAGCGCCAGTTGCGCTGTTTGAGCCAGGTCTGGCTGCGCTTGCCCGGCTGATACACCGAACCGAGCCGCTTGGCGACAACGCCTTCCTGTCCCTGTTCACGACTGACCGCCATCGCCTCGGCGCCCGAACCATCCAGCAGCGCACTGACGTTCATCGACGGCGACAGCCTGCCCAGGGCTTCGAGCACGGCACGGCGGTCGGTGTATTTCTTGCGCAGCAGGGAGGTTCCGTCGAGGTAGAGCACGTCGAAGGCGATGAACACCGCGCGGGCCGAATCGGCTTGCAGCGCTGAGATATCCGATAGCCCTGAGTCATCGAGGACGACCGCCTCGCCGTCCAGGACCACCCGGTGCCCGGCCAGTTCCTCGCCGAGGACGGCCAGGCGCGGATACCGGGCGGTCACCGTATTGCCCGCGCGACTGCGGACAGTGACCGTACCGTCGTCGACCTCGACGATCACCCGGAAGCCGTCCCACTTGGTCTCGAAGGCCCAGTCGGCGGAGGTAAGCGACTCGACTTCGCCCGCGGTGGCCAACATGGGTGCCAGGCCACGCGGAAAACGGTTGTCCGCTACGGGTTCTCGCTGTGGCTGATCACGCATGAAGTGCATCAGCCACTGGTCGCCCTTGGTCTGGATGAAGGCATAGCGCCCGGCCAACCGGTCACCGTCGAGTTCGACGATCACCTCGTCGGAGCGCCACTTCTCGGTGACATAGGTGCCCGAATCCCAGATCGTCATATCCCCCGCGCCGTATTCACCCTTCGGAATGGTGCCGTGGAAGTCGAGGTACTCGAGCGGATGGTCCTCGGTGCGCACGGCCAGCCGATTGTGTTTCGGCTCGGTCGGCGGGCCCTTGGGCACCGCCCAGGAGGCGAGGACGCCGTCGTGTTCCAGTCGCACATCCCAGTGCAGGCGGCGGGCGTGATGCTCCTGGATGACGAAGCGGTTACCGGGGCCGGGTTCGGGTGTCGTGTCGGGGACGGGTTCGGGGGTGCGCTGCGGGTCGCGCTTGCCGCGGTACACGGCGAGGGAATCCGGGCTCGCAGGCGGTTGACCGGAGTCGGTGGCGGGAAGCCGCGGATCGAGTTCGGCCAGCAGGTCACCGTCGGACTGCCAGCGAACGAGCACCTCGTCGAATCGCAACTGGCGCAGGGTGTCCGAGTCCTCGATTTCGGACCACGCGCGAGGAGCTGCCACATTGGGTTCGGTGCGACCGCGCAGCGAGTACGGCGCGATGGTGGTCTTGGCGGCGTTGTTCTGGCTCCAGTCAAGGAACACCTTGCCCGTGCGGGCGGACTTGGCCATGGTCGCCGTCACCAGATCCGGGTGCAGCGCTTCGAGATTGGCAGCCACCTGCTTGGCGACGGTGGACGCGCCGCGCGAACTCACCTGCCTGTCGAGCGGCACATAGACGTGAATCCCCTTGCTGCCACTGGTAACCGGGAAGGCGCGCATGCCGATGTCGGCGACCAACTCGCGCACCGCCAGCGCGACCCGCGCGCACTCGACCAGTCCGGCACCGGGGCCGGGGTCGAGATCGAACACGATCCTGGTGGCCGGGCCGCGCGCGTCACCATCGAAACGCCATTGCGGCACATGGATCTCCAGCGCCGCCTGCTGGCCGAGCCAGGCCATCCCGGCCTCGGAATCGATCAGCGGGTACGCCACTCGGCGGCTGGAATGCTCGATCGTGGCCCGGCGGATCCACGCGGGCGCGTGCTCGGGGAGGTTCTTCTCGAAGAAATCGGAGTGGTCGACCCCGTTCGGCCATCGCTTCCTGGTGACGGGGCGGCCGGTGAGGTGGGGCAGCGCGGCCTCGGTGATCGCCGAATAGTAGGCGATCACCTCGCCTTTCGTGGTGCCGGTCTGCGGGTACAGCACTTTGTCGAGGTTGCTGAGCTCAACCTCGATGGCCGGTTCACCCGGCGCGCCCCGGAATTCGCGGCGGACCATCGACGCGATCCGGCCGCGGGGACCGGCTACCGGTCCCCGCGTACCGAATCAGGCCTTGGGTCCCGGATCTGTCGGCGCGGGGCCGCCGGGGGCAGCACCTGGGCCGCCCTGCGGGGGCACGACCTTCTTGGCCGCGTCCTTGCCCTTCTCGATCTTGTCGCTGTACTTGCCCTTGGTTTTGTCATCGATGAAGGTGCCGGCCTTGTCGACCGCCTCATTGATCTTGTCGGCGTTCTGTTCGACCGCGTCCTTGCCCTTACCGAGCAGGCCCTTCAAGGTATCCACGAGACTCATCTGCCGATGTTCCTTTCGAGAGGAGGGTCACTCCACATCTTCCCACCACGAATCCCGTGGTGGGAGGTCATTCGGAACCACCCGCTGCCCCGGCTTGGGTACCACCACCGGAGTACCCACGTCCGCGGCCGCCGACACCAGGCGCCGGACGGGTTCGGACCAGCGGTGGAACGCCAGGTTGAAGGTGGCCCAGTGGATCGGCACCAGCAGGCCGTGGCCCGGGTCGCCGAGGCACAGGTCGGCGTGCGCGCGAACCGCCTCTTCGGGATTCATGTGCACATCGGTCCAGCGCTCGTCGTAGGCGCCGATGGGCAGCAGCGTGAGATCGAAGGGGCCGAGCACCGCACCCGCCTGGGCGAACGCCTTGGTGTAGCCGGTGTCGCCGCCGAAGTAGACCCGCTTGGTCGGTCCCGACAGTGCCCACGAGGCCCACAGTGTGGTGTTGCGGACCAGACCGCGCCCGGAGAAGTGCCTGGCCTCCGCGCAGGTGATCGTCAGGCCGCGGTCGTCGGCGGTGTGACCGAGCGAGACCGAGCCGCCCCAGTCCAGCTCGATGATCCGGTACTCCGGCACACCCCAGTGCCGCAGGTGCGAACCGATGCCGGTGGGTACGACGAACGGCGCGAGCTGGGTGCGGACGAGTTCGTCGACGGTGGCTTTGTCGAGGTGGTCGTAGTGGTCGTGGGAGATGACCACGGCGTCGACGGTGGGGACCTGCGCGAGCTCGCCGGGGACCGGGTGCAACCGGGCCGGGCCGACGACCGGGGACGGGGAGACCCGTTCGCTCCACACCGGGTCGGCCAGCACCCGATAGCCGTCGAGTTCGACCAGGGCGCTGGCGTGCCCGTACCAGGTGACAGCGAGCTCGGCTGCCTGCTCGGGGACCGCGGGGACGACCAGCGGGACCGGGTGCGCCGGGCGGCCGACGCGCCCCTTGGTGAGTCCCGACCAGATCAGCGACGGCGCGGCCCCGGCGGCGAGCATCGAGCTCGGCTCGGTGTTGTGGAAACGGCCGTCGCGGTAGGAGGACTTGCCGAGCGCGGTCGGCCCGATCGCCGACGGGCCTGCGCCGATCGAGGTGGGCAGGCCCCACACCGCACGCGCCACCCAGGCGAGACCGAGGGTGCTCGCCATCGAACCCGCAAGGCGTGAGATCCGCATCAGCGGCCCACGAACTTCGCCGGGCGCTTCTCCTGCCGGGCCAACCGGCCTTCTCTGGCGTCGTCGCTGCTCCACGCGGCGGCCAGCGCGGCCTGCTGCTGCGCGCTCGCCGGATCGCCGGTGCCGTCGTCGTTGAGCATCAGCTTCATGGCCTGCAGCGACAGCGGCGCGAGTGCGGCGATGGACTTCGCCCAGTCCTGAGCGTCGGCGAGGGTGCCGAGTTTGTTGGCGAAGCCGTATACGTAAGCGTCTGTGGCGGAGACGGATTCGGCGCCGAGCAGGATCGTTCGAGCCGGGCCGCCGCCGATCAGGGCCGCCAGCCGCGACACCGTCCAGCGATCGACCGAGATGCCGAGCTTGGCCGCGGGCACCGCGATGTAGGCGTCGGGCTCGATCACCCGTAGGTCCGAGGCCAGCGCCAGCTGCACGCCCGCGCCGAGGGCGCCGCCGTTGATCGCCGAGATCACCGGAACCGGAACGGCCTCGATGGTGTGCAGCATGTCGAGCAGACCGCCGAGGAACGACTCGGAGTACACCCCCGACAGGTCGGCACCCGCGCTGAAGATCGGCCCACGCCCGGTGAGCACGATGACGCGCGCACCCTGTGCCACCGCGTCGAGTACCGCGGCCCGCAATTGCCCGACCAGTTCCTCGTTGAGCGCGTTACGCCGTTCCTCGCGCTGTAATTCGATGGTGATCACGTCACCATCGCGGGTCACGCCGAGCATGCATCCTCCCCAGAATCAGCGGATTTCGTGGATGTTCACACTCTGCCACAGGCGGCCGACAACGCCCCGCAAGGCGATAGCATCGACGACTGTGGTTCATCAGTGTTCTGCCCCGGAGACACCGTGCCAACCCGCGATACGGTCGCGTCGGTGACCGACTTCGATATCCTCGTGATCGGGGCGGGGCAAGCGGGACTGTCCGCGGGCTACCACCTGCGCAAGCTCGGGCTGGTGCCCGAGCGCGATTTCCGCATCGTCGACCACGCGCCCGGACCTGGTGGGGCCTGGCAGTTCCGATGGCCTTCGCTGACGCTGTCCACGGTCAACCGGGTGCACGATCTGCCGGGGATGTCGTTCGCCGAGACCCTGCCCGCAGGCTCGGAGTCGGCACGCGCGGCCACTGCGGTACCGCACTACTACGAACTCTATGAAAAGCGCTTCGACCTGCGCGTACAACGGCAGGTATCGGTGAAAGTGGTGTGCGACCGCACGGCTGACGGTCAGAGCTGCGCGGGCCGCGGCGAGGTCTTGCAAGTCGAGACCGAAGGTGCGGGCACGATACGTACACGGGGCCTGATCAACGGCACCGGCACCTGGGAGCGTCCCTTCATTCCCCGATATCCGGGCGCCGACACCTTCGCAGGCCGCCAATTGCACACTCGCGACTACCGGACGGCCGAGGAGTTCGCGGGCCAACATGTGGTCATCGTCGGCGGGGGTATCTCGGCGGTGCAGTTGCTCGACGAAATCTCGCTCGCGACGTCCACCACGTGGGTGACCAGGTCGCAGCCGCGGTGGCGCCGGACGCCGTTCGCCGAGCAGGACGGGCGTGACGCGGTGGCGCTGGTGGAGGACCGGGTGCGCGCGGGACTGCCGCCTGGCTCGGTGGTCTCGGTCACGGGATTGCCACTCGACGAACGTCTGCGGGCCGCGCGTGAGCGGGGTGCGCTGCGGCGGTTGCCGATGTTCGAGCGGATCGAGCCGACGGGGGTTCGATGGGCCGACGGCAGTTTTCAGGCCGCCGATGTCATCCTGTGGGCGACCGGTTTCCGCAGTTCACTGGACCATTTGGCGCCGCTGCGGCTGCGCGGGCCCGGCGGCGGGATCACCATGACCGGGCGATTGGCGACCCAGGTGGCCGTCGACCCGCGCATTCATCTCATCGGCTACGGGCCATCGGCCAGCACGATCGGCGCCAACCGGGCGGGCCGGGCGGCCGCTGCCGAACTGACCGAATATCTGGGGGTCAGTCCAGACCGGCGCTGAACGTGCCCGGGTCGGCGCCGACCCGCTTGCCCGAGTCGAGGCGGCTGATCGACTCCATCGCCTGGGCGTCGAGTTCGAAGGTGAACACGTCGAAGTTCTCGGCGATCCGAGACGGCGTGACCGACTTCGGAATCACGATATTGCCCAGCTGCAGGTGCCACCGGATGATGACCTGGGCCGGGGTGCGGCCGAGCTTGTTCGCGATATCGACGATGGCCGGGTTGCCGAGCAGCGTGCCCTGGCCGAGCGGGCTCCATGCCTCGGTCGCGATCGCGTGATTGGCGCCGTATTGGCGCAGGTCGCGCTGGGAAAGCAGGGGATGCAATTCGATCTGGTTCACGGTGGGGATCTCGCCCGACTCGGCGATCAGGGTCTCCAGGTCGATCACCCGGAAGTTGGACACACCGATCGAACCGATCCGGCCCTGCGACTTCAGCGCCTGGAACGCGCGAAACGTATCGACATAACGACCGGCCGACGGAACGGGCCAGTGGACCAGATACAGGTCGAGAAAATCCAGGTCGAGGCGCTGCATGCTGGTGTCGAAGGCGCGCAGGGTGCTGTCGTAGCCCTGGTCGGAGTTCCACAGCTTGGTGGTGATGAAGAGCTCGTCGCGGGGGATCCCCGATTCGCGGATGGCGCGGCCTACGCCTTCCTCGTTTCCGTAGACCGCGGCCGTATCGATACTGCGGTAGCCGACCTTCAACGCCTCGGCCACCACCCCGGTGGCGTCTTCCGCGGGCACCTGGAACACACCGAAGCCGAGCTGTGGGATCACGTTCCCGTCATTGAGCACGATGGTGGGGACAGGGCTGCTCTCACTGCGAAAGGTCACCCTTTCGACCGTAGAAGCGGTTCGAGGTGCCGTCAACGACGGTGCGTGGCGTGTTTCCCCAGTCGTGCGAGTGGGTAACAAGCGGGGCGCGAGTCAGGTGATGTGCCCGGATTCAGTACACGGTGCCCGCAAGTCCGATTCGTCGGTATCTGGCCTGACGCAGGGCGCGCAGCGCGGCGGGATCGTGCGCGCGCAGGTCGGCGAGTTCCGCGGCGATCGCCAGGACCGTGCGGCGAGCGAAGGCGACCGGTTCGTCAGCGGCGTCGGGGTATTCCTCCACGATCCGATCCACCACACCGCCTTCGAGCAGGTCGGCCGATCTGATACCTTGCGCCGCAGCCATTTCCGGTGCGTGCGCGGTATCGCGGAAGACGATCGCGCTCGCGCCTTCCGGCGGCAACGGAGCCAGCCAGCCGTGCCTGGCGGCGAGCACCCGGTCGGCGGGCAGCAGGGCGAGCGCGCCGCCGCCGGTGCCCTGGCCGAGCAGCACCGAGACGGTCGGGGTGTCCAGGGTGACGAGATCGGCCAGGCAGCGGGCGATTTCGGGAGCCAGCCCACGCTCCTCGGCCTCCTTGGACAGCGCGGCGCCGACTGTGTCGATCACGAGCACGAGTGGCAACCGCAATTCGCGCGCGAGCACCATCGCGCGACGCGCTTCGCGCAGGGCGGCCGGACCCATGGTGTGCTCGCCCTCCTGACCCGCCCGGTCGTGCCCGAAGACGACACACGGTTGACCGGCGAATCGGGTGAGCGCGAGCAACACGGTGCGATCCGAATCGCCGCGTCCGGTACCGCTGAGCGGAACTCGTTGTGTCGCATGGCGAAGCAGGTCCTGAATGCCGGGCCTACCCGGCCTGCGCGAGCTGAGCACCGAATCCCATGCGCTCGCACCAGGATTCGCCGAGGCGACAGGATTGCGCACGGGCGCTGCCCAACCCGGTTCGGCGGTGACCTCCTCGGCCAGGCCGGTGGCGACACTCAGCGCCCGGTGCGCGATCCGACGAAACACCTGCGCGGGCACCACGCCGTCGATCACGCCGTTGCGGTACAGGTTCTCCGCCGTCTGCACGCCGGGCGGAAAAGGCCTGCCGTACAGGGCTTCGTACACGCGCGGACCGAGGAATCCGATCATCGCTCCCGGTTCGGCGAAGGTGATGTGTCCCAGCGATCCCCACGACGCGAACACCCCGCCCATCGTCGGGTCGCGCAGATACACCAGATACGGATGGCCTGCCGCCTTGTGCACCGCCACCGCTCCCGCGATCTTCACCATCTGCACGAAGGCGACTGTGCCCTCCTGCATTCGAGTGCCACCGGAGGTGGGTGAGGCGATCAGCGGCAAGCCGAGTTCGCTCGCCCGCTCGACCGCGCGCACGATCCGCTCTGCCGCGGCAACACCGATCGACCCGGCCAGAAAGGCGAACTCACAGGCGATCACCGCGACGCGGCGCCCGCGCAACAATCCCTCCCCCGTCAGCACCGCCTCGTCGGTCCCGGACCGCTCGGCCGCGGCGACGAGTTCGCGCCGGTACGGCGGCGACATCACCGGCTCGATCGGCGGCCGATCCCAGCTCAGAAAGGAACCAGGATCGAGCAATTGGCCGATCAGCTCCTCTGCCGACATGCGCACGCACCGAGCTTATCGGTCGCGTTCACACAGCAGAAGCCAACGCAGGGCGACCGGGAACGCTGATTCGTTGGAACACCTTGACAATGTGTTGTGTTTTTACAACACTTCATTAGGTGAGCCCAGTGAGACGAGGGGAAACCCTACCGATCTTCAACCG
>JACIXH010000163.1 GCA_014360565.1 Nocardia sp. | reverse complement strand
TTGGTGGTGGTCATCGACTGCACCGAGATCGGCGAATCGCTGCCGACGCCGACATTGCCGACCTTCAGCTGCCGGGTCTTGCGCCGTGGTGCGAGAACAGCAGCGGGGGCGGCGGGCATCCCCAATCCGATTGTGCTGGTCACGTTCGGCTGCCTTCTTTCGTACGTTTCGCGGATCGACCGGGATTGTTGTAGCCGAGCTTAGTCGCGCAGGGTGAACCCCTGCCCTGTGAGGCCCACGACAGTGCGTGCATCGCCGGCCACCGGGCGGATTATTACCGGAGGCTGATGGGGTTGACGATGTCGGCGGCCAGCGTGAGCAGCATGAACGCACCGCCGATCACTACCGCCACATACGTCAGTGGAAGCAGCTTGAGGTAGTCGACCGGGCCGGAAGGTGCCTTGCCGAGCCAGCCCCTGATCGTGTTGCGGACCTTCTCGTAGAGCACTACGGCGATGTGACCGCCGTCGAGCGGCAGCAAGGGCAGCAGGTTGAACGCGCCGAGGAAGAAGTTCAAGCTCGCCAGGATCATGATGAACATGCCCCACAGGCCACGCTCCGCGGTCTCACCCCCGAGGCGGCTGGCACCGTAAACGCTCACCGGGGTCTCCGGGTCGCGCTCGCCACCGGTGACCGCCTCCCACAGCGCCGACACCTTCTGCGGCATCTTGGCGAGCGACTTGACCGTCTCGACGAAGAAATCGCCCGTGAACGAGATGGTGGCCGGGATCGCCGCGATCGGGCCGTACTGCTTCGGCTCGGCGTAGTCGGGGCCGACGCCGACCGCGCTCACCTCACGGCTCGGGCCCTCCTTGGGCGAGCGCACGACCCGCTCCGGAGTGACCGGGACCGTCAGCGTGGTGCCGTCGCGTTCGATCGTGTAGGTGAAAGTGCCCGTCTGCTTCTGGGTTTCGGCCTGGAACTGGGCCCAGGTGCTCACCTCGACGCCGTTCACCGCCTTCACCACATCGCCACGCTGCAGTCCGGCGCGCTGGGCGGGACCGTCACCGGTACAGGGGGCGAGGGTCTTCTCGGGGGTCTCCTGCGCGACACAGCTCATGGTGCCGAGCGCGGTGGCAGGCGGCTGTTCGAGCTGCGGCAGACCCCAGCCGATCGCCAGCACCACCAGCAGGATGAACCCGAGCAGGAAGTTCATGCCGATGCCGCCGAACATCACGACCAGGCGCTTCCAGGTCGCCTGCCGGTACATCGCCCGGTCGACTTCCTCCGGCTCCAGTTCGTCCAACGCTGTCATGCCCGCGATATCGCAGAAGCCGCCGAGCGGAAGGGCCTTGAGCCCGTACTCGGTCTCACCACGGCGGAACGAGAACACTCTCGGCCCGAAGCCGATGAAGTAGCGGCGCACCTTCATGCCGGTGGCCTGCGCGGCCCACATGTGCCCGCACTCGTGCAGCGCGATCGAAATCGTGATGCCAAGGGCGAACAGTGCGAACCCCAGCGCGAAAACCATGTGCGCCCTTCTTTTTGGCGGCTGGCGCCGCGTGTTTTCGGCCTCGTAACCCCGAATCCGAGGGGCGATACTTCGGCTTCGCCGTTACGTCTCGCCCCTCGGATTCGGGGCGGCCGAAAACGTGGGGGGTGGGTTGGGAGTCCGTAGGTGGGCTCGTCAGGTGCGACGTTTCACTCGCGACTTGGGTTCTGTGTTGGCTGGGCCCCGGATGTTCCTCGCTACCCCCGGACGGGGAATCGTGGGTCGTGGTTGGTGCCGTTGTTAATTGTACGGACCGGCACCGACAGGGTCGGGGTGGTCGGCTCGGGGTCCAGCAGGTGCTGACTGGACCGCGACATTGCCTTCCTGACCCGGGCAAACTCGATGCATGCTTCAGACAACGGCGGTTCTCGGGGTTGGCGCGGCTGCGCTGGGCATGGTGCTCACGCCGGGGCCGAACATGATGTATCTGGTCTCGCGGACCGTTTCGCAGGGGCGCCGTGCGGGACTGATCTCGCTGACGGGGGTGGCGGCCGGGTTCGGCGTCTATCTGATGGCGGCCGCGGCGGGGATCACGGCGGTGTTCGCGGTGGTTCCCGGTTTGTATCTGGCGGTGAAGCTGGCGGGGGCGGCGTATCTGCTGTGGCTCGCCTGGCAGGCGGTTCGGCCGGGCGGGGTGTCGGTGTTCGCGCCCGCCGATCTGCCGCACGACCCCGCGCGGCGCCTGTTCACGATGGGGTTGGCCACCAATCTGCTCAATCCGAAGATCGCGATCATGTACATGGCGCTGATCCCGCAGTTCGTCGACCCCGCTCGCGGTGCTCTGTGGTTGCAGAGCCTGACGCTCGGGGCCGTTCAGATCACTGTGGCGCTCACCGTCAACGCGATGATCGTGCTCGGCGCCGCCGGCCTGGCCGGCTTCCTCACCAGCCGCCCGCTGTGGCTGCGTACCCAGCGCTACCTCATGGGCACCGCCCTCGGCACCATCGCCGTGCTCCTCGCCACCGATCGGACCCGCCCTACCCCGGCCTGAGAGGCCGATCCCGATTCCGGGTCGCGTGGTCGAGCTCTACCGTGCTCGGCGTAATCACTGTCACGCTTGCCCAGGTCACGCGGCTACGAGACACCGCGCGGGTTTGCTTCGCCGCCGTCTGCCGTGCACGCTGCTGAGAGCGCGTTGGGCCTGAAGGAGTAGCGGTGAGTGTCGAGGTGCTGGTTGCCGTGGTCGCGGTGGGACCATCGGTCACGGAGTTGGACTCGGCCGTGAACGCGGTGCATCGGGCCGGCGAGACGCTGGGGGTGATCGCGTTCGCGGCGTCGGGGGCGCTGGTTGCCGTGCGTAAGCGCCTGGATCTGTTCGGAATGGTGGTGCTGGCGTGTGCGACCGCGCTCGGCGGCGGCATCGTGCGCGACCTGCTGATCGGGCGGACTCCGCCTGCCGCGTTCACGAATCTGACCTACCTGTCCGCGTCGATCGTGACCGCGCTGATCCTGTACTTCATCGCGCCGTCGCGCCGCCTCACCAAGGGCGCGCTCGAGATCTCGGACGCGATCGGGCTCGGGCTGTTCTGCGTCACCGGCACCGTGATCGCCGCTTCGGCGGGAGTCGGCGCCCCCACCGCGGCCCTGCTCGGGATGACGACCGCCATCGGCGGCGGCGTGATCCGCGATGTGCTCAGCGGCGAGGTGCCGAGCGTGCTGCGGCCCGACCAGGACCTCTATGCGATCCCCGCCCTGTTCGGGGCGGCGGCCACGGCCGCGCTGCTGCATTTCGATGCGTATCGAGCGTGGACCGGGCTGCTCGCCGCGGCAGGGGCCGTGGGTTTTCGGCTGATGGCGCGCCACTATCAGTGGCACGCGCCGTTGGCCCGACACGCGCGTGACTGATCCGCACGGAATGCGGTCGGCGCGTCCGCGTCGATCAGGCGGGCTCAGTGTGCGGCGACACCGGCCCGGAGCCGGCGAATCCCTTCGTCGATAGTCTCGTCGCTTTTACTGAAGGTGAAGCGCACCAGATGTTTCCACTCGCCGGGGTGGTCGGCAAAGACGCTGACCGGTACCGCGGCGACGCCGAGTCGCGCGGGAAGTTCACGGCAGAACGACAGCCCGTCCTCGGCGCCCAGCGGTCGGATATCGGCGCAGACGAAGTACCCGCCATCGCTGGCTGTGACATCGAACCCGGTGTCGCGCAAGGCTTTCGAGAGCCTAATTCGCTTGTCCGCCAGGCTGTCGCGCTGGGCGCGCACCCAGTCGGACTCCTCGTTGATCGCATGCGCGACGGCAGGCTGAAAAGGACCACCGCCGACAAAGGTGAGGAACTGCTTGGCCGCGAGGACGCCGTCGAGCAGCGGGGCGGGCGCGCATGCCCAACCGATCTTCCAGCCGGTGACATTGAAAGTCTTGGCGGCACTGGATACCACGATGGTCCGCTCACGCATGCCCGGCAGCGTGGAGATACTGATGTGTTCGGCGCCGTCGTAGACGAGATGCTCGTAGACCTCGTCGGTGAGCACCAGCAGATCGTGTTCGACAGCCAGCTCGGCGATCGCGACGAGGTCGGCGCGGCCGAGCACGGCACCGGTGGGATTGTGCGGCGAATTGACCATCAGCATCTTGGTTTTCGGCGTGATCGCCGCGCGCAGGCTGTCCAGGTCGAGCACGAATCGATCTCCGTCGGGCACCAGGCGAGCGCTGCGCCGGTGCGCCCCGGCCAGGGCGATCGCGGCAACATAGGAGTCGTAGTACGGCTCGATCAGCACCACCTCCTCACCGGGCTCCACCAATCCGAGCACGGCCGCACTGATCGCTTCTGTCGCACCGACTGTCACCAGGATCTCGGCGGCCGGGTCGTAGACGGTGCCGTAGCGACGAGCGCGATCGTCGGCGATCGCCTGGCGCAAGACCGGCATGCCGCGGCCCGGCGGATACTGATTGAGCCCGTCGGCGATGGCCGCGCGCGCGACCTCGAGCATGGCGGCTGGACCGTCGGTGTCGGGGAAGCCCTGCCCCAGATTCACCGCATCGTGGCGCACGGCCAACTCGGTCATCTCGGCGAAGATGGTCGACGCGAACGGGCGCAGGCGGGCGACGGTGGGCGGCTCGGACGGCATCTTCGCAGCGTAACCCACTATTCCCCGACGTTGCCGAACGATAGCGAACACGCATGTTTCACAAACGTTTTCCGCCGTTGACCTGCGCTATTGTGCGTTTCCCCAACCTCAGCTAGCCTCGCCGTGTTCTACCTCACACACCACGTCGTGGTATATCGAAAGGGGCGCTACATGGCCTCACCTCTGCTCGACTTCATCCTGCAACCGGCTGCGTCGGAGGTAGCCGGTTCGGCCCTGCGGTTCATCCAAGAACAGTTGTTCGGCAACCCGATCGCCGACATGTTCACCGGTTCGGCGACGCCCGACAACAACATGGGTTCCTCGACCGGCGACCACAATCTCGGTTCGTCGACCGGCAACCACCAGTGGGGATCCACCTACCCGTAACCACTCGGCCGCTGACCCCGCAGGCCGTTACCGGTGCTGCGGGTCAGCGGGGGCGGGCGCCGGACAGTTTGGTGACGTTGGCGAAATCGTAGGCCGCCCAGATCTTTCCGTCGCTCACGACGAAGGCCAGTACCCGCACCGGACGTCCGAACGGCGAGTTCGGATCGGTGACCACCAGCCCCGACTGACCGTTCACCGTCGCGGCACCGATGTCGAGTCCCGGTTCTTGCTGGTGCCTGCTCCACAGGGCAAGCGCCAACCGGGCCACCTTCTCCTGTCCGGCAACAACATTGAGTGTGGTCTTGGTCGTGCCGCCCGCATCAGCGATGAAGGTGACGTCCGGGTGCAGGGCCGCGGCCACCGCGGCGACATCGCCGGTGGCCAGCGCAGCGAGGAACCGCCGCACCGCCTGATCGTGCACATCGTCGGCGACCGGTTCCGGTGCCCGGGCCACCGCCCGTCGCGCCCGCACCGCCAATTGCCGTGCGGCGTCGGCAGAAACACCGAGAATCTCAGCGATCTCCGCGAACGGCACACCCAGTCCCTCGTGCAGCACCAGCGCAACCCGCTGCTGCGGCGTCAACGCATCGAGCACCACCATCGCCGCCATTCGGCTGTCCTGATCGCGCACCACCACATCCAGTGGGTCCGGGGTCCGCGAGGACGCCGACGCCGACACGATCGGCTCCGGAAGCCATTGCCCCACATAGGTTTCGCGGCGCACCGCCGCACTTCGCAAGTGGTCGAGGCAGATTCGGCTGACCACCGTCGTCAGCCAGGCGCGCAGATCGTCGATCTCGGACTGGTGCACCCCCGCCATCCGCAGCCAGCTCTCCTGCACCGCGTCCTCGGCGTCGCCGACACTTCCGGTGAGCCGGTAGGCGACCGAAAGCAAATGTGTTCGATGCGATTCGAACAAGTCGGCGAGAAACGGGGAAACCATCGGGACAGATCTTACGGAGTACCCCAGCGCGCTCCGCCCCACGGGTCGGCACCGGTGATTCTGCGCATGCCGGCTCGTCTGCATTACTACCAACAGCCAACAACAAGGACGGCACCAGATGAGTACACCCGAGGTCGTGCTGGCGGGAATCGTGTTCGGCGAATCGCCGCGCTGGCACGACGGTCGACTGTGGTTCTCGGATTGGGGTGCGAACCAGGTGATCGTCGTCGACGAGCACGGCCCGGAGGTCGTCGCCCAGGTCCCGTCGTTTCCGATGTGTATCGACTTTCTGCCCGACGGCAGGCTGGTGATCGTCGACTCCGCGGCCCGGCGCCTGCTGCGCCGCGAACCCGACGGATCGCTGGTGGCCTACGCCGATCTCTCGCCGGTGTCGGACAAGCCGTGGAACGACATCGTCATCGACGAACGAGGAAATGCCTACGTCAACAACATCGGCTTCGATTTCCCCGGTGGGGAGTTCGTGCCCGGCTTCATCGCCCACATCACGCCCACCGGCACGGTCCGGCAGGTCGCCGACGGCCTCGCGTTTCCCAACGGCATGGCGATCACCGCCGACGGTACGACGCTGATCGTGGCCGAGTCCTACGCGAATCAGCTCACCGCCTACGACATCGCGGCCGACGGCGGGCTCGGCAACCGCCGCGTGTGGGCGGCGACTCCCGGCGATCACCCCGACGGCATCTGCCTCGACGCCGACGGCCAGATCTGGTACGCGGACGTGGGCAACCAGCACTGTGTCCGGGTCGGGGAAGGCGGCGAGGTGTCGGCCAGGGCCGAACTCGACCGTGGTGCGTTCTCCTGCACCCTGAGCAGGGACGGGGAGCCGCGGCTGTACGTCGTCGGGCAGAACTGGGGCGACCCCGAGGCGACCGCACCGACCGGACAGGTGGTCGCCTTCGCGGCGCCGGCGTTCGGCGCGGGCAGGCCGTGAAAACGCAGCGAGATTCTCGGCGCGGGCTGCCAAGATGACCGGATGTACGAGCACACGCTCACCGACGGCACGGTCTGGCTGACCCGCCCGACCGGGGCCGATATCGACCGCATCGTCGAATGCTGCCAGGACCCCGAAGTGCAGCGCTGGACCACGATCCCCGTCCCGTATCAGCGCTGCGATACCGAGGAGTTCCTCGACCGGATAGTCGCCCCCGGCTGGGCCGACAACACGCCGGTCTGGGCGATCCGCACCGCCGAGGACGGCCAGGTCGAGGGCATGGTCGGCCTGCATGCCCGCGGGCCGGGCAGCTGTGAGATCGGCTTCTGGCTCACTCCCGGCCACCGTGGCCGCGGACTGATGTCGCGGGCTATCACGCTGGTCTGCGACTTCGGCTTCGCCACCGAGGGCCTGGCGCTGGACCGGATCATGTGGCGCGCGATCGTCGGCAATGTGCCTTCGGCCGCCGTCGCGCGTCGCAACGGCTTTCGCTTCGAAGGCATCGCTCGCTCCGGCGGGGTGCAGCGGGGGGTACGCGTCGACGAATGGGTCGCGGCGCGGCTGCCGAGCGATCGGGCCGAAGTTGCCGACGGTTGGCCCGCACTGGGTTGATCCGGGCCGGATCGATGTCACCATCGATCCATGACCAGGTATGCACAGGTCGGGCACGCTCATGGCGGATGAGGCGCGCTTCGACTGGTTCGCCGACACCATGGGGGTACGCGCGGGCGAGCGCGTGCTCGAACTGGGGCCAGGGTCCGGTGCCTCGCTCGCGCGTATCGCGGCCAGGCTGGGCAAGGGGCGCATCGTCGGGGTCGACCGCTCGGCGACCGCGCTCTCGCAAGCCGAGCGCCGCTGCGCCTCGGAGATCGCGGCCGGGCGAGTTCGCCTCGTCCAGGGCGAGATCGGCAAGGTGCGGGCCGACCGGTTGCTCGACGAGCTCGACCCCGGGCAACGCTTCGACCTGGTCTTCGCGGTCAATGTCAACATGTTCTGGACCGGCCCCGCGACCACATCCTGGACGACGATGCGCGAATGTCTCGCGCCCTCGGGACGCATCTGGCTCTGCTACGGCTACGGCACCCCCAACAGCCCCACGCCGTCCATCGAACGGCTCACCGAGCGCTTCGCGAGCGCCGGCTACCACTGCACCACCGTCACCACCGACACCCTGCTGGCCGCCCGAGCGACACCGATCACCTGACGCAAGGCGCGACGCTGTGCGATGCCGGGCGTCAGTTCGGGCGGTGGGTGGCCCGGCGGGCGGTGCCTCGGTGGGCGGAGATGGTGGTGGGGTCTTCGGGCCAGGCGTGTTTGGGGTAGCGGCCGCGTAGATCGGCGCGGACTCGGGGCCAGCCGGTCTGCCAGAAGGAGGCGAGGTCGGCCGTGACGGCGACCGGGCGCTGGGCCGGGGAGAGCAAGTGGAGCACGATCGTGGCGCGGCCGTCGGCGAGGGTGGGCGGATCTGTCCAGCCGAAGATCTCCTGGACCTTGACCGCGAGAACCGGCTGGTCGCCGGTGTAGTCGAGACGGACACGGCTGCCGGACGGGACTTCGAGGCGTTCCGGGGCCAGCTCGTCGAGGCGGCCTGCGGCGGGCCACGGGAGCAGGCGGCGCAGAGCGGCCCCGGCATCGACGCGGGCGAGGTCGCTGCGGCGGCGGGCGGTGGACAGTTCGGGGCCGAGCCAGCTGTCGAGGTTGTCGCGCAGTGCGTCGTCGTCGACGGCGGGCCACGGTTCGCCGAGGGTGCGGTGCAGAAAGTCGAGACGTCGGCGCAGGCTGACGGCGTCGTCGTTCCATCGCAGCAACTCCAGGCCGCCCTCGCCTCGAAGCCCTTGCCGGACAGCCTGTTGCACCAGCGCTTTGTCCGGATGACGTAACGCCTTCTCCGACAGGATGATCGCGCCCAACCGTTCCACCCGCCGGGCCACCACCTCGCCGCTGTCCCAGCGCACCTCATCGGCCACGACCACCAACCCCGGCGCAGCTTCTCGAGCGAGATCCTCATCAGCGACCGCCGCCAACCGGATTCGCCCCTCGGGCCGCCCCGGGTCACGATCAGCGACTGCTACCGCGAGCCACTCCGCCGCGGCCAGCCCCGAACCCGGCGGCAACGTCACGGCGGTGCCGCCCGCCATCAGATACGACGTGGACTCGCTCGACCGCCGACGGGCCAGGCGCTCCGGCTGCGCCAACGCGATCAACAGGGCCGCGACATCGGTTTCGGAGCCGCCCCCACGGGCGTGGTCGGCAGGCTGCCGTTCATCGTGGGCTGACGTATTCGCGGCCAGGCGTGTCAATCGTTGGACTTCGCGCGACCAGCGGGCCGGGCGCTCGGAACGGAGGGCGCGCAGGGCCGCGGTCGCGTCGGTGGTGTGGGCGAGGGAGTCGTCGTCCATCAGGACCACCATTTCGGCGGCGGCCTTCGCGCCGACTCGCGCTGTGCCGTCGAGGAGGGCGCGGGCAAGGCGGGGGTGCAGGCCCAAGGCCGCCATGGCCTTGCCGCGGGGGGTGATGTGGTCGGAATCGTCGAGGGCATCGAGAGCGCGCAGGACGGTTCTGGCCGCGGCAAGAGCGCCCTCGGGCGGGGGGTCCCACCAGGACAGGCCGGTGCCATCGGGGGTGCCCCAGCAGGCCAATTCCAGTGCGAGACGGGTGAGTTCGGCGGTGCGGATCTCCGGCTCGGGGTAGGCGGGCAGGGTTTGGTGCTCGTATTCGGGCCAGCAGCGCCACGCGTGGCCGGGGGCTTCGCGGCCCGCGCGGCCCGCGCGCTGTTCGGCTACCGCGGTCGATACCCGTACCGTCGCGAGGCCGGACAGCCCGCGCCGGTGATCGACCCGCGAAACTCGGGAAAGGCCCGAGTCGACCACCGCGCGCACGCCGGGGACCGTCAGGCTGGATTCGGCTACGGCGGTGGACAATACGACGCGCCGCCGCGATCCCGGCCGAAGCGCGAGATCCTGGGCCGCGCTCGCGAGCCGTCCGTGCAAGGGGACCACGTCGAGATCGTCGAGATCGCCCAGCAGCGCTGCCGTGCGGTTGATCTCGCCGACGCCGGGCAGGAAGACGAGCACGTCACCGTCGATGGTGGCCAGCGCCTTGCGGGTAGCCCGCGCGACGTGCGCTTCGATCCGCTCACGGGGCAGAACGGGCACGTAATCGACCTCGACCGGATAGGTCCGCCCGTGTACTTCGAGAACGGGGGCCCGTGACCTGTCGACCGGCAGCATCGGATCCGAACTCCCGGCGGCCCGGTCAGCGTCGACACCGTGCTCAGGCGCAGCGCCGCCGGCCCGCTCACCACTGCCGAGCAGCTGCGCCAGACGATCCGCGGCCACGGTCGCCGACGTTGCCAGTACACGCAGATCAGGCCGCAACCCCGACCGCGCGTCGAGCAACAGCGCCAGCAGCAGATCAGCGTCCAGGTGTCGCTCGTGACATTCGTCGAGGACCACCGTGTCGACCCCCGCCAGTTCCGGATCGCTCTGCAACCGTCGCACCAGCAGTCCCGAGGTCACCACCTCGATGCGAGTCCGCGCACCCACTTTCCGATCCCCACGCACCGCGTACCCCACGGTCTCCCCCACGCGCTCGCCGAGCAACGCCGCCATCCGCGCCGCCGCCGCCCGCGCGGCCAACCGCCGAGGTTCGGCCACCAGGATCCGCCCCGACGACCCGGCCGCCAGCGCCAACGGCACCAACGTGGTCTTCCCGGTGCCCGGTGGCGCGACCAGCACCGCGACACCACGCTCGGCCAACGTCGCGGTGATCCGCGCCAGCGCGGGCCGCACCGGAAGGTCAGGAAGTTCGGGAAGCTTCATCACCGACCAGTCTGCCTCGCCGAAAGGTATTTCCCGATCCGCGAGCGCTGGTTACGCTGCGGGAGATGAGCATCGAGTTCGCGTTGACCACGCTTGTCATCGTCGCCACGCCGGGAACGGGCGCCCTTTTCACCCTCGCTGCCGGGCTTTCCCGTGGGACGAAGGCGAGCGTGATCGCCGCCTTCGGGTGCACGTTGGCGATCGTTCCGCACATGATCGCGGCGATCACGGGGCTGGCCGCGCTGTTGAACACCAGCGCGGTCGCGTTCCAGACACTGAAGTACCTCGGTGTCGCGTATCTGCTGTACATGGCGTGGAACACGTTGCGCGACAAGGGAGCTCTCGCGATCCCGGCGGAAGGCGCCACGGTGGACCCTTCGGCACGGCAGGTCGTCACCGCGGCGGTGCTGCTGAATATCTTGAATCCGAAGGTGACGATCTTCTTCTTCGCGTTCCTACCCCAGTTCATCCCCACCGACGCACCGAACGCGCTAGGCCGCATGCTCGAGCTGAGCGGGCTGTTCATGCTCGCCACGTTCGTCGTGTTCGCGGGTTACGGGGCGGTCGCCGCCGCGATGCGCACCTATGTGCTGTCGCGCCCGGTAGTGGTCCGGTGGATGCGGCGGGTGTTCGGCGTCTCGTTCGTCGCCCTCGCGGGACGGCTCGCGGTGCAGAACCAGTAGAAACAGCAGTGCGGGCCCCGCAATCCAGGGCCCGCACCGTCGATCGAAGAGACTACGCGCGGCGCGCGGCCACCGCGTCGGCCAACCGGTCGAGCTGGGCGGCGGTGGTGTTCCAGTCGATGCACGCGTCGGTGATGGACTGGCCGTAGGTCAGCTCGCCTGCCTTGCCCAGGGTCAGGTCCTGGCGACCCGCGACGAGGAACGACTCCAGCATCACGCCGACCACGCCCTGCTCGCCGCCGGCGATCCGGTCGGCGATGTCGGTGACGACGTCGATCTGCTTGTTGTGGTCCTTGTTGCTGTTGCCGTGGCTGGCGTCGACGACCAGGCGCTGGGCCAGCGAAGACTTCTCCAGGCGCAGCTTGGCCTCGGCGCAGGAGGCGGCGTCGAAGTTGGTGCCGTTGCTGCCGCCGCGCAGGATGACGTGGCAGTCGGGGTTGCCCGAGGTGCGGATCAGCGCGGAACGGCCGTCGAGGTCGGTGCCGGGGAAGACGTGGCTGGCGGCGGCGGCGCGCACACCGTCGACCGCGACCTGCACGTCACCGTCGGTGCCGTTCTTGATGCCGACCGGCATCGACAGCGCCGAGGACAGCTGACGGTGCACCTGGCTGGCGGCGGTGCGGGCGCCGATCGCGCCGTAGGAGACCAGGTCCGCGATGTACTGCGGGGTGATCGGGTCGAGGAACTCACACGCGACCGGCAGGCCGAGGGCGGTGATGTCGACGAGCACCTTGCGGCCGATGCCGAGGCCGGTGTTCACGTCGAACGAGCCGTCCAGGTGCGGATCGTTGATCAGACCCTTCCAGCCCAGCGTGGTGCGCGGCTTCTCGAAGTACACGCGCATCACGATGTGCAGCCGGTCGCTCAGCTCGGCGGCCTTGTCGGCCAGCTTGCGGGCGTATTCCAGCGCGGCGGCGGGGTCGTGCACCGAGCACGGGCCGACGATCACCATGAGGCGGTCGTCGTCGCCGTTGAGCACATCGACGGTGGCCTTGCGACCCGTTCGCACGGTGTCGGCGAGGGCGTCGGTGATCTGGTGGACCATGCGGACCTCGGCAGGCGAGCGCAGCGGGCTGACGCTGAGGGTGCGCTGGTCGTCGAGGTCGGAATGCCGCGAGTCGACATCAGCTGCGGTGGTCATGAGATGTGGGTCCTTTGCATTGAGGAGGCCGACCCACGGAAATCGCTACCGTCGAGCCGGGCGTTATCCGGCTCGAGGTGGAGGAAGTCAGCGCGCAGGGTCGCAGACCGGCCCACCCAGGGCCGGATAGCTAAACCAGAAATATGCGCGCTGCATGCCGTGGACTGTACCACCGGTAAAACGCCGCAGGGGCGGCCATGGTTGCCCGGAGTGTGGACGATCACACCGCGGCAGGCCCAGCGAAAGCCTTGACCTCAACCTTGCTCGAGCTCCTAGCGTCGGTGGTCGAGGAAAGGAAAAAGACTGTGACAACGCTGGTTACGGGAGCGACGGGCAACACCGGTCGCCAGGTAGTACGGGAACTCGTCGGTCGTGGCGAGAAGGTCAGGGCGGTGACCCGCGATGCCGAGGCGGCACGCGCGCTCCTCGGCCCTGAGATGGAACTGTTCACCGGTACGCACAACGTGCCGTCGACGCTCGACGAGGCGTGGCACGGTATCGACCGGCTGCACGTGACGGTGACCAACGGTCTCGCCGACGTGGGCGCCGAGCTGATCGGCAAGGCGGTCGACGCGGGCGTGCGGCGCATCACCGTCGTGTGGGGCGGCGGCGTCGGACCGGTGGAACAGGCCATCGAGAATTCGGGCGTCGAGTGGACGCGACTCGAACCGCAGGAGTTCATGTCGAACACGCTGACCTGGCTCGATGCGATCCGGACCGACGGTGTGGTGCGTGAGCCGTACGCCCATCCGAGCGCACTGGTGCACGAGGCCGATATCGGCGCGGTCGCCGCCGTCGCACTGCTGGAGGACGGGCACGCGGGCCGCGCGTACAACCTCACCGGACCACAGGCGCTCACCCCGCACGCACGGCTGGCGATCCTGTCGGAGGCCGCCGGTCGCGAGATCACTTTCGCCACGATCACCCACCAGCAGGCAGTCGAACGGCTGGTGGCGACGGGCGTCTCGCGGGCCGACGCCGACTACGTGATCGGCTGGTACGCCGAGTCGAGCCCCGAGTCGTACACGATCGACCCCACCGTCGAGCAGGTGCTCGGCCGCCCCGCGCGCACCTTCGCACAATGGGCGGCCGAGCACGGACACCGCTTCCGTTCGTAGCCACACCTGGTCGATTGATCACCAGGCCACCAGGGCGGCATCGCCCGAGAAGAAAAATCCACCAGGGCCTGGTGATCACTCGTCCAGTAGCTGTCTCAGCCCCACTGACCCGGCACGTAGTCACCCGCGGGGGTGTGGGCGATGGCGTTGAGACGGTTCCAGGCGTTGATCATCGCGATGGCGGCGATCAGGCCTGCGATCTGGTCGTCGTCGTAGTGCTTGCGGACCTGGTCGAAGGTGTCGTCGGACACGTGGCCGCCGTCGGCGGTGCGGGTCGCTTCGTCGGTGAGGGCGAGGGCGGCCCGCTCCGCTTCGGTGAAGACGTTCGCCTCTCGCCAGGCGGCGATCAGGTTGATCCGCACCGAGGTTTCGCCCGCGTGCGCGGCGTCCTTGGTGTGCATGTCGACGCAGAAGCTGCAGCCGTTGATCTGCGAGGCGCGGATCTTCACCAGGTCATAGATGGTCGTGGGCAGCGGAGAATCGTCGATCACCTTGCCCGCCATGACCATGCGCTTCCTGAAGCTCGCGATGATCGCGCTGCTGTTGAGGTCGAATCGGGCTTCCATGATGAGCTCCTTCGTCGTGGGGTTCTACTGAGATGACGAAGCAGCTCCAGCCGATGTGACATCAGCGAGTGTGATGCCGATCACTGGATCAGAGCAGGCCGCACAGCTTTTCGGAGAGCTCCCACAGTTCGGCCGCAACCCTGCGATCCCTGGCGGTGGGCGCGCTCCCACAGCGCGCCGGGTTGCCGCGCAGGCCGAGGAAGCCG
>JACIXH010000162.1 GCA_014360565.1 Nocardia sp. | reverse complement strand
GGCGGGGGGCCCGTGGGCGGCGCCGCGGGGGCGGCGCCGACTCCGGTCAGTACTCGATACCGAGCTCGCGCAGCCCGGCGCGGTACAACTCGACGTTGCCGAGCTTGATGTCCTCGTAGCCGCGCACCACATCGGGCAGCGCGGCGGCCGCTACGGCCGTGTCGTAGTTCTCGGTGGTCAGCCCGTCGGCCAGTCGCCGCACCATGTCGGTGTAGTGGGCCAGCAGTTCCCGCTCGACCTTGCGGACGTGGGCGTAGCCGAACGGATCGAGCCTGGTGCCGCGCAGGAACTTGCCCTTGGCCAAGACCTTCAGCGCCACATGCGATTTCGGTCGCAGCCCGATCTTCTTGTCGCGGCCCATCGCGCGCAGCATCGGCGGATGCAGCTTGTAGGTGAGCTTCTCGCCGCCCGGTACCTGGGCTTGTACCTCGTCGAGGAAGGCTGGGTCGACGAGCAGGCGGGCAACTTCGTACTCGTCCTTGTAGGCGGTGAACTTGAACAGCCCACGCGCGACCGCCTCGCTGAAATCGGTGCGCTCGGTGACGGAACGCTCTGCGGCCCACACCGATTCGACTGTCTGCACGTAGCGGTGCGCCACCTTGGTGTTCTGGTAACCGATCAGCTGCCCCGCTCGCAGTTCCACGAGCCGACGCACCTCGCCCTCGAAGCTGGTGTGTGCCAGCAACTGTGCGGGCGCTACCGGCTGAGTGCGCCGCGGCCGCCCCTCATCGACCGCCGCGGCGAACGCCGCCGGATCGGCGACGGCGACCCGGCCCCACCGGAACGCGGCGATGGTGGCCTGCACCGCGACGCCGTTGATCCCGATGGCCTCCTCGATCGCCGCGACCGGCAGACGCAGCCCGCCGCTCTGCACGGCAGCGCCCACGATCAGGAAGTTGGCCGCCGTGGTGTTCCCGAACAGCGTCAGTGCCGCCGCGAGCGCGTCGAAGTGGCTGATCGAATGCGTCGCGGTGGCGAGCCGATCCAGCAGCGTCTCCGTCGCGGGGTAGGCCACCGACTTGTCGAAGACCATGTCGCCGGTCGGGGTCTGGCTCGTCGATGCCACGGCCACGGTGCTCGCGGCGTCGCCGAACTGGAGGTATTTGGGATCGGTGGCGGTGAGCAGGTCGACGGCGAGCAGACAGTCCGCGCTGCCCGGCGTGAGCCGGTTGGCAGGCTCCAATTCCGTTGCGGAGAAGCGCAGATGGGACAGCACCGGGCCTGCCTTCTGACTCAGGCCGATCTGGTCCAGGCTCTCCACCTCGTACCCGGCCCGCAGGGCGGCGGTGGCCAGCACCTGGTTCACCGTCACGATGCCGGTGCCGCCGATTCCGGCGATCAGCACGTTCTGGGTACGCAGCGGAGCGTCCCCGCCGGGGTCGGCGACGGCGGGCGGCTCGACGGTTTCGCGCCGCTGGGCCTTGCTCTTGTCCGGATCTACCTCCACCGTCACGAACGACGGGCAATCGCCGTCCAGGCAGCTGTAGTCGGTGTTGCACGAGGTCTGGTCGATGCGGGTCTTGCGCCCGAACTCGGTATCGACCGGCTGCACCGACAGGCAGTTGGACTTGACGCCGCAATCGCCGCAGCCCTCACACACGGCCTCGTTGATCACCACCCGGGTGTTGCGGACCGGCAGTGTGCCGCGCTTGCGCTGCCTGCGAGCGTCGGCGGCACAGTGCTGGTCGTAGATCAGCACGGTGACGCCCTCGACCTCACGCAGCATTTTCTGTGCCTCGTCGAGCCGGTCGCGATGCCACAGCAGGGTGCCCTTGGCCAGGGCGCGCTTGTTGTGCCGCTTCGGTTCGTCGGCGCAGATCACGATCTGCTTGACGCCCTCGGTGCTGAGCTTGTGGGTCAGCTGCGCGACCGTGATCCCGCCCTCCACGTCCTGGGCCCCGGTCATCGCGACGACCTCGTTCCAGAGCAGCTTGTAGGTGATGTTCACCCCGGCCGCCACACAGGCCTGCACGGCCAGTTGCCCGGAATGGAAGAAGGTGCCGTCACCGATGTTCTGGAACAGATGGGGCACGTCGGTGAACGGCGCCTGGCCGATCCACTGACTGCCCTCGCCGCCCATCTGGGTCAGCCCGGTGACCGCGCTGTCGGCGCGTCCGGACATGGTGACCAGGGTGTGGCAGCCGATGCCGCCGCCACCGATCGAGCCCTCGGGCAGGGCAGTGGAGCGGTTGTGCGGGCAGCCGCTACAGAAGTAGGACGTGCGCTTGGCGGAGAGGACTTCCAGCGCGAGTGCGGGCGGGGCCGCCCTTTTCAGCTCGACCCGTCCGCGCAGCACCCGGCGCAGCGGGGCGAGCAGCCGTCCGGCGGTGAGTTCGCCGTCGACCGGCATCAGTCGCGCGCCGCGATCGTCCTGTTTGCCGAGCACGCGCGGCGCGTCGGGGGTGCCGTAGAGGATCTCGCGGACCTGGGTTTCGATGAAGGCGGTCTTGTCCTCCACCACGATCAGCTGCTCGAGTCCGCGGGCGAATTCGGTGAGTACGGTCGCGCCGAGCGGAAACGGCATACCGATGCGCAGCAACCGGATTCCGGCCCGGCGCATCGCCGCCTCGTCGACACCCAGATCCAGCAGTGCCTGCCGGACAGCGTCGAAAGTGGTGCCGGTGGCCGCGATCCCTACCTTCGCCTCGGGCGGGTCGACCTCGATCACGTCGAGGGCATTGGCCGCGCCGTAGGCATGCACCGTCGCCCAGCGCGGGCCGTAGAGATCGGCTTCGGCGAGCACGCTGTCGGTCGGCGCCGCCATCGGGCGCTGCCGGTAGACGAAAGGCTTTCCCTCCCAGTGCACTTCGGGCACCGTCACGTCCAGATCGGCCACGTCGGCGTCGACCGTCCAGGCGCCGTCGGCGACATCGGCGACGATCTTGAGCGCCACCACGCAACCCGAGGCCCGCGACAGGGCGATGCCCTGCATGCCGAGGGTGATGATCTCCTGGGCATTGCGCGGGAACAGCACCGGAACGCCCATGGCGGCCAACGAGCGTTCGCTCACCGCGGGCACGGTCGACGACTTCGAGGCCGGATCGTCGCCCACCAGCAGCAGCACGCCGCCGCGCGGGTTCACCCCGTACATGGTGGCGTGCCGGATGGCATCGGTCGCACGGTCGACGCCGGGGCCCTTGCCGTACCAGACTCCGACCACGCCGTCGTGGGTCGGCCGACCGGCGGGCAGGTCGGCCTGGCTGCCCCAGACCGCGGTGGCCGCCAGCTCCTCGTTGAACCCGGGCACGAAGGTGATGTCGTGCTCGGTGAGCACCTCCGGCATGCCGAGCAGCATCTTGTCCACCCCGCCCAGCGGGCTGCCCTGGTAGCCGGAGACGAACGTGGCGACGCGGCGACCCGCGCGGATATCGCGCACATGCTGTTCGACGAGCAACCGGGCGATGGCCTGGACGCCGGTGAGCAGGACCGGGCCCGCTCCGGAGCGATAGCGGTCGGCGAGGTCGTAGGGCGCGGCCGCCTCGGGCAACGAGCGGGCAGTCGCACAGACGACGGCGGTCATGACACCTCACCACACTTTCGACAACCCAGATCGTGAGCTGCGCAACGAAGGAACTTGCTATCGGTGCTGCGAAATGTGCCGTGGAGGGGTAATCGGTGTCAACAGTCAGTCGAAAAGTTGATCAATCTGCTCAAAAGTGATCTGGACCACTGGGCTAGATGTGTCAATCTGCTCGATCCGGAGAGACCTGGGTCACATCAGCGTGGATCGGTCCGGTTCGTCAGGTGCTCGACCAGCGGCAGGCTCCGATACCCGATCGGCGTGGCCAGCGCGAGCATGGTCTCGGTGTGGTTCACCCCGTCGATGGCGTGCACCCGCTGGATGATCTCGAGCAGATCCTGCTGCGATTGCGCGGCGATGCGGACCAGCAGGTCGGCCCGGCCGGTGGTGGCGTGTACCTCGAGCACGTGCGGAAACCCGCGCAGCGTCTCGATGATCGGATCCATCATGTTCTGATCGAGTTCGACGCCGAGGAACGCGTGCACGGCGAATCCGATCGCCTGCACATCGATATCGGGCGGATACCCGCGCACCGCCCCCGACGATTCGAGTCGCTTCATCCGCGCCTGCACGGTGTTGCGGGCGACTCCGAGCCGCTGCGCCAGCTCGAGGATCGGCGCCCGCGGGTCACGGGCCAGTTCGGCGAGCAGCGCGGCGTCGAGTGCGTCGAACTTGGTCATGGGCGCATTCTGGCACGCTGGCCCGCCGACCTGGTTCACCGTGAACCCGGCTGTCATCACGGCCGGGCTGGGCAAAGCCCTCGACGGTACCGCCTGTGAGCTCGCGGTCCGAGCGCTTCGCCACGCGTTCCCGCTCAGCGGTCGCGAGCATTGCCGACGGTGCGCTCGCGCTGGGAATCTCGGCGAAATCCGCGACAACGACCGTGAAGGAGCGACTCCTTGAGTACGCCGCCACCCGATAATACGAATCCCGTTGTCGCGCACGACATCGACGCAGGTCTACGGCGGCGCGCCGCCTTGTCGAGTCTGCTGGGAACGACCATCGAGTACTACGATTTCATCCTCTACGGGACGATGGCCGCGGTGGTGTTCGGGCCGCTGTTCTTCCCCGGTTCCAATCCGGCGCTGAGCACGATCGCGTCGTTCGGAACTCTCGCCGCCGGATACGTGGCCCGCCCGCTCGGCGGGGTGATCTTCGGCCACTTCGGTGATCGGCTCGGGCGAAAATCGATGCTGATGATCACGATGGTCATGATGGGCGCCTCGAGCGCGCTGATCGGCCTGCTGCCCACCTATCACACGATCGGTGCGGCCGCGCCGGTGTTGCTGGTGCTGTTGCGGATCGTGCAGGGCCTGGCTGTCGGTGGGGAATGGGGCGGTGCCGCGCTCATGGTCGTCGAGCACGCCGACGCGGGCAGTCGCGGTCGGTGGGCGGGAATCATGCAGTTGGGCACGCCGTTCGGGTTCCTGCTGTCCACCGTGGCCGTCGCCGTGGTGACCCAGCTGCCCGAATCCGACTTCACCTCGTGGGGTTGGCGGGTGCCGTTCCTGCTGAGCGCGGCGCTGCTGGTGCTCGGGCTGTATGTGCGGCGGCGCGTGGCGGAGAGTCCGGTGTTCGCGGCCGCCGAGGAGGCCGACCTCCAGCGTCCGACCACGCCCGCGCTCGAGGTGCTGCGGCGTCCACGACCGGTCGCGCTCGCCGTGATCGCCGGGATCGCGCCGTTCGCGCTGACCGCGCTCACGAGTTCGCACATCATCGCCTACGCCACCGGAATCGGTTACGCGGTAGGCGATGTCATGCGCTGTCTGCTGTTCGTGGTCGCGGTCTCGATTGTCGCCATCCCGTTGTGCGCGACGCTGTCGGACCGGCTGGGCAGGCGGCGGGTGATGATGGCGGGCGCGGTCGGGGCCATCCTGTTCGCCTTCCCGCTCTACGCGCTGATCAACACCGGTTCGCTGTTGATCATGACGGCGGCGTTGATGTTCGCCCAGCTGCTCCAGAACGCGATGTACGCGCCGTTGACGCCACTGCTGTCGGAGATGTTCCCCACCCGGATCAGGTACAGCGGGGTATCGATCGCCTATCAGAGCGCCGCGCTGATCGGTGCGGGGTTCACCCCGATGGTCGCCGCCGCCCTGCTGGCCGCTTTCGGCGGTTCCAGTGTGCCGCTCAGTGTCATCGTGGCCGGTACCGCGGCCTTCGCGCTCGGCGCGCTCGTGCTCACGGCCGAGACGAACGGCCGCGATCTGAACCCCGAACCGCTCCCGTCGATCGAGGTCTCGCCTCGACCGGCGCCGGTCCGCGAGGGCTGAAAAGCGTCGAGGGCTCAGCCGTGCAGGGTCGGCCGGTAGACCAGCTCCAGGGTATTGCCGTCGAGCGTGCGGCTCTCCAGGAGCTCGAGGTCGAAGTCGGCGGCGTCCCGGAAGATCGGGTCGTCGCCGGTCTGTCCGGTGATCACCGGGAACAATGTCACCTGGACGCGGTCGACGAGCCCGGCGGCCATGAGCGCCCGGTTCATCGACAGGCTGCCGTGCGAGCGCAACGGCACCTCCGATTCCTCCTTGAGCCGGGCGATCACGTCGACGGCGTCACCACGGGCGATGGTCGCGTCGGGCCAATCCAGCGGCCCTTCCAGCGTGCTCGACACCACGGTCGCGGGCAGGTGGCGCATCCGCGTGACCCACGGGTCACGCACCGCTTCGTCTTCGCCAGAAGCCAGCATCTGCGCGAACGCTCGATAGGTATTGGGCCCGAAGATCATTCGCTGCTTTTCCTCGAAGAGGGCAAGGCGGTGGTCGAGCAGTTCGGGGCCTTGCTTGCCCCAGTACCCGCCCCAATCACCGCCGTTGACACCGCCGAAGCCGTCGAGGCTGGAAAAGACATCGAAGGTATACGTGGTCGCCATCGGGTTCTCCTTGTCGTCTGCGGGGTGTATCGATGCAGACGAACTCACCCGCGAAAACTCATCGTGCGCCGCGACAACGCGAGGCGGGCGAGCCGCGTGTTCGGCCGATCTTCGCGGCGACGACGCGTGGACTACGAGCGGTTCATCAGCTTGCGCATCATCCGCGCCGCGCCGGCGACCAGCTCGGCGCGCGGGAAGCCGCTGCGCTGGCGGGCGGCGGCATAGTTGCCGCCAGCCACCCAGACGGGACCGTCGCCGAGATGCTCGAGGCCTTCGCGGGCGACGTCGGCGGGTTCGGCGACCAGCATTCCGGGCAGGTCGAAGTTCAGGCCCGCGCGTTCCATCGCCGGGGTGCGGGTGACCCCGAGGACCAGTTCGACCACCTGCACCCCGTAGGGCTGCAATTCCAGCCACAGCCCCTCGGCGAAAACTCGGCTGAATGCCTTGGCGGCGGCGTAAATGCTCTGGTGTTCGGCACCGAGATAGCCGGCCAGCGAGCCGAGCAGCACGATCGCGCCGCGGCGGCGTTGTTTCATCTTCGCGCCGAAGTGGTGCGCGAGCTCGAGTTGACGGTCGATGTTGAGCGTGATGACGTCGCGGAATCCGGTGAGATCGCCCGAGACGAACTCGTGCCCGTAGCTGTTGGCTCCGGCGTTGAAGATCAGCAGGCCCACCTCGATATCCTCGGTGGCCGCGCGGATCCGGTCCACGGAGTCGGCGGCGAGCAGGTCGAGCGCGAGCGTGCGCACCTCGACACCGCCCGCGCGGACTCTGGCGGCGGTTTCCTCGAGCGGGCCGGGCTTGCGGGCGATGAGTACCAGGTCGATACCGGCCGCGCTCAGCTCGTCGGCGAATGCGGCGCCCACGCCCTCGGACCCGCCCGCGATCACGGCCCACGGCCCGTACCGGTTCTTGTCGATCAACACCCACACCTTTCGTCGAACTCGCGTTATGTCTCGGCTCGGCTCACGTTATGGCCGCGCATCCGTCGAAATGCGGGGGTTCTCACTGGCCGGGACCGCGAACTCGCGCGCCCGCCGCGGTGGACGGCCGGGAGAATGCGCCGTGACTTCTGAGACGATGTTCGGTGCCGCGGCCGTTGATCTCACTCACTGGAAGAGGCCGGTCGCAGGCGGTGAGAGCCTGACAATGTCGAAGCCCGACCGATGAGCGAGAGGGGGAACAGATGCCGAGAATCGCGGAAGCGCGCGATGGCGCGGCGCCGAGTTCGCTCGAGCAGCACGCCCGGTAT
Organism: Nocardia sp.; assembly: GCA_014360565.1. GTDB lineage: Bacteria > Actinomycetota > Actinomycetes > Mycobacteriales > Mycobacteriaceae > Nocardia. The sequence continues at coordinate 6,847 of JACIXH010000162.1, read as the reverse complement.
CAGAAGATCATCGAGACCGCCGCCGCGCTCGCCGCTGAGAAGGAACTCGAGCGAGTCCAGATGAACGAGGTCGCCAGGCGCGCGGGAGTAGCGGTGGCCACGCTGTATCGCTACTTTCCGTCCAAGACGCACCTGTTCATCGCGGTCATGGTCGATCAGATCGACCAGATGCGGCAGGGCTTCGCGCGCAGTCCACGAGCAGGGGCCGGCGCCGCCGACGCGGTGTACGAAACGCTGGTCCGGGTGGTGCGAGCGATGCTGCGCCGACCGTTGCTGGCGACCGCGATGATCCAGTCCAACAGCACCGCGAAAGCCGCCGTCGTGCCGGACACCGTTCGGGTCGAGCGGGATTTCCGGCAACTGCTGTGCGAGGCGGCAGGCATCGAGCAGCTGACCGAACGAGACGCGGGGCTTGTGCGGGTCCTGATCCACGCCTCGTTCGGCACCATCCAGTCCTGCCTCAATGGGCGGATCACGATGTCGGACGCGGAGCAGGATCTGCGGATGGCCTGCGATCTGCTGCTCGCCGAGTGGCCCGAGTCGTTCACTGCCACACCGTGATCGGCGCGCTGAGTGCCGATCCGGCGACAGGTCAGAGGGTGACAGCGCGGCGCATCAGCTTGCCCGTGGCGTTGCGCGGCAGCGCCTCGGTCGTGATCTGCCAGCGAGTCGGCACCTTGAAATAGGCCAGTCGCTGAGCCGCGAACGCGGTCAGCTGGGCGGCGGTGACCGTCGCGGTGGGCTGCACCACGACCACGGCCGCCACTTCCTGCCCCAGGTCCTCGTGCGGTGTGCCGAGGACGGCGCATTCGTCCACCCCGGGATATTCCTCGAGGCACTGTTCGATCTCGACGGGGTAGATGTTCTCGTCCCCACGCAGAATCAGATCCGAGCGCCGACCGGTCAACCTCAGCAAGCCGGCTTCGACAATCCCGAAGTCGCCGGTACGCAACCAGCGGTCGGGGGTGATGGCGGCCGCGGTGGCGGCCTGGTCCTCCCAATATCCGAGCATGACGAACGGACTGCGCACGCACACCTCGCCTTCGATGCCGTCCGCGACCGGCACGCCGTCGGGATCGCGGATCTCCAGGCTCACAGTGAGGATCGGCCGCCCGAGCGTTCCCGGATGCCGTTCGAGATCGGCGGTGGTGGCGACCGCGATGGCGGTGCTGCATTCGGTGAGCCCATAGCTGTCGACCAAGGCGTTGCGGGCGAACGGGATCCGTTCGCGCAGCTGATCTTTCAACGCGATCGAGGACGGCGCGGACGCGAGAGCGAACGCGCTCATGGAGGAGAGGTCGTACTTGCCGAGATCACCGTGGGCGAGCAGTCGCGAGGCCATGGTGGGCACCGCGGCCCAGTTGGTGATCCGTTCGCGCTCGATCAGGCCGAGCACGACATCGAGATCGAACGCGCCCTGGTGAATCACCACCGTGCCGCCCGTGGCGAGCCGCGGAACGACCAGGTTGTGCAGGCTCGCCACGTGAAACAGCGGTGAGGTCAACAGGTATCGCGTGCTCGGCGTAGGACATCCGCCGGTCGGCGGTGACGAGATAGTCGCGCTCGCCCCAGGCGCGGCTGGCGGCTACGAGCGCGCTCAGCGATCGGCCGCGATGGCGCATGACCGGAATCGTCGTGCCGAGCACCTCCTGCGGCTCGATCTCGAACCGGCCGCCGGGCCCGGTCAGCCGGGCGAGCACGCCGTCGATCTGTTGCTGCATATCTGCTGCCGATGTCGTCATGTGAGCGGTCTTTCGTTCGCGAGGCATTCCGGCGAGCGACATCTCATGACGTGTCGGCCGTCCGAGTGGGCGTTATCACTCAGCGAGACTGGCTGCTGTCACTGTCATCGACCCCCGCCGCGAGCAGCGCGCGGGCATCCGCGCGACCGTCGAGCATGCGGGCGGTGCGTCGAGTCACTTTCCATTGGCCGTCGACGCGGGCCATCTCCCACCGGTTCGCCGTGATCCGCGCGACGCGGAAATCCTCGCCGTCCCGAATCACCACCTGCGATTTTCCGGTGGCAACCGCGGTGTCGCCGTCGATGCGAATGTGGCCTGGTTCGAACAGGTGGGCGCAGCCGTCGGTGATCCAGCGCTGATGCGCCTGCGAGCGCACCATGGCGATGATCTCCCGATGCCCGCGCATGCGGCCGGTGTCCACGTCGTAGATCCCGTCTTCGGTCCAGAGCCGGGCTACCGCCTCGGCGCTGCCGCTGTCGATCGCGGGTCCGTACGCGGCCAGCAGTTCGGTGATGGCGAGTTTGTCCTCGAGCAGTTGGACTCGATCGAGGAGCTGGGTCAGGAGTGCGTCCGGCATGGGTTCTTCCGTTCAGTTCGATGGGGGAGTGAAGCGGCATCCGAGGTCGGCGCCGAGTGCGCGCAGGGCGCTGAGTTGCTCGCAGTAGTGCTCGGCGCTCGTACTGGCGAGGGTGACGCCCGCGATGGTGGCTCCGGCGGCGCGGCAGCGTTCGAGGGCGCGCGCGGTGCGATCGGGTGCGCCGACCGGATCGAGCGGCGCGCCGGGCCCGAGCACCACATCGAATGCGCGGGGCAGTTCGACGGTTGCCAGCATTGCCGCGAGATCGTCGAGCGAAATCCCGAAAGGCACCCAGCCGTCGCCGAATTCGACTGCCCGCCGCAGTGACCTGCGGGTCCGGCCGCCGATCCACAGCGGCACTCTCGGCTGTACGGCGTGTGGCTGGATCAGCACGTCCTGGAAATCGTAGTAGCGGCCGTGGTATTCGGGCCGAGCACGCGACAGTGCTGCGCGCAGCGCGGCGAGGGCATCGTCGGCCCGCGCGCCGCGGTCTTCGAAAGGTGCTGCGAGCAAGTCGAATTCGGCGCGCAGGCTACCCACGCCGAGGCCGAGGATCACCCGCCCGCCGCTCACCGCGTCGAGGGTGCCGTAGCGTTTGGCGATCTCGAGCGGGTGGTGGTAGCCCAGCACGAGCACCTGGGTCGCCAGCCGGATGCCGGTGGTGCGGGCCGCGAGAAAACCGAAGGTGGCCAAGGGGTCCCAGTATGTTCCGCCGCGTTCGGCGGCGACATCGACCGGGACGGCGACGTGCTCGCTACAGGTCAGGTGATGGAAACCGAGCTGGTCGGCGTGTTCGGCGATGCGGGCGAGTTCGCTGATTCCGGCGCCGTGTTCCCATTCGGCGCATCCGCTGGGATGGGCGATCACTACGGGCGACGAGAGTCCGATGCGCATGCTGCGGGGTACCTCCGTTGGCGGGTCTGGCGGTGTGCGACCAGGGGTCGGCGCCAGTTCTACCGGCGCGGGTCACGTGCGGGTCACCCCGGTCTCATTGGCTGGAACGTGGGTCCTGTACGTGCGGGGCCGTCCCCTTCCTGGGAGCCGTGGCCGATGCTAGTGTCCGACAAGAATTCATTTCAGTTAATTCGTGATTCAGCCTGCTGAACAGCGTAGATGGAGCGATCGATGACCATCATTGATTCGAGAAACGCGTCCCGCGATCGAACGGGCCAACTACCGCCGTCGATGATCGAGCGGATGACCCTCGTGCTGGACGTTTTCGACAGCCGCGCGGCGCGCTTGTCGCTCGAGGAGGTCGCGCGCCGCTCGCGGCTGCCCCGCTCCACCGTGCATCGCATCCTGCATCAGATGGTGCGCTCGCAATGGATCGAGCACGCGTCCTTCGGTTACCGGCTCGGGCGGCGCGCGCTGGGCCTGGGCGGCGGTGACGGCGGGCTCGGTGAGATCCGAGCGGCGGCGGCGCCGATTCTGCACGATCTGCATCTGCGCACCGGCCTGGTGGCGCACCTGACCGCACTCGACGGCGGTGACGTGATCTATCTCGACAAGGTCGGCGGGCAACTCGCGGCGCGCGTGCCGTCCCGCGTCGGCGGTCGTGTGCCCGCCTACTCGACTGCCGGCGGCCGGTCTGTGCTGGCATGGCTCGATCCGGAGCAGGTGGACGGCTTCTACGGCTGGTCTCCGCACGATCGGGCAGACGGCGGTTTCGCGCACTGCCTCGCACTGCACAACGAACTCAACCGGATCCGGCGACGCAGCGGGCTGGCCTTCGAACGCGACGACACGGCCACCGGATTCGCGTGCGTCGGCGCCGCGGTGCGCGGACCCGACGGCCCGGTCGCGGGTCTGTCGCTGTGCGGTGAGGCCGGGACAGCGCCGTTGGGCCGGGTCGCGCCGCTGGTGACCGAGGCTGCCCGTCAGGTCTCGCGCACGATCTACGGCGAGGCCGGGTAGGCGCGAGTACATGTCGTCCATCCACTGATTGAATCATTGATTGAATTGATTATTGAAACGTGTTTCACTGAGGGCATGGTCGATGAGGTCAAGACGGGAACGCGACAGCGGTTGCTGGAGGCGGCCGAAGCGCTGCTGCTCACCGAGCCTTACGACGAGGTCTCGGTGCGCGGGATCTGCGCCGCGGCGAACGCCAACCCGGCTGCCGTGCACTACCACTTCGGGTCGAAGGAAGCCCTGGTCGGCGCCCTGATCGAGGACCGGCTCGGACCGCTGTGGGCCGATGAGCTCGCGCGCACGACCGCGGCGACGGGCTCGGTGCCCGCAGTGGTCGACGCGGTCCTCGCGCCCTTCGTCCAGCTCGCCGGAGATCCGTTGGGGCGCCTGCACCTGCGCCTGCTGGCTCGGTTCGTGCTCGGACGCCACCTCACCACCTGGCGGGGCCCCTGGTTCCGGATGGGCACCTGGGCCGCGCTGTCGCCCGAGCTGAGCGCTCAGGAGGGCCGCCGCCGGTGGATGCTCGCCTTCGACCTGATCATCATGCGTTTCGGCAGCCCCGAGATGGACGAACACGGAATGACGAAGCCGGATCTGGACACCCTGCGGGATTTCGTGGTGGCCGGTCTGACCTCGCCGACGGGAGAGTAACGATGGACGACATTTTCACACCCGCCAAGCTGGGGCCGATCACCTTGCGCAACAGGGTGATCAAGGCCGCGACCTTCGAGGGCCGCACGCCGGACGCCCTGGTGACCGAGGACCTGATCGACTTCCACCGAGAGGTCGCCGCCGGCGGCGCCGGGATGACCACCATCGCCTACTGCGCGGTCGCGCCGGGCGGGCGCACCGATCGGCATCAGATCTGGATGCGGCCCGACGCCGTCGCGGGTCTGCGGAAACTGACCGACGCGGTGCATGCCGAGGGGGCCGCGGCGAGCGCGCAGATCGGCCACGCCGGACCTGTCGCCAACGCCGCCTCCAATCGGGCCCCTGCGCTGGCTCCCAGCCGGATGTTCAACCCGCTCGGCATGGGTTTCACCCAGAGTCCCAGTGTTCACGAGATCACCGAACTCGTTGCCGCGCACGCCGAGGCCGCCCGCCTAGCCGAGCAGTCCGGGTTCGACGCGGTGGAGATCCACTTCGGCCACAACTACCTGGCCAGCTCGTTTTTGAGCCCGCTGCTCAACCGGCGCAAGGACGCCTATGGCGGATCGCTGCTCAACCGGGCCCGGATGGCGCGCGAGATCGCCCGTGCCGTCAAGGACGCCGTCGGCGATCGGATCGCGGTCATCGCGAAACTCAATATGGAGGACGGCAGGCGCGGCGGCCTCACCGTCCCCGAATCCCTCCAGGTGGCCGCCTGGCTCGAGGCCGACGGCACGCTGGACGCCCTCGAATTGACCGCGGGCAGTTCGCTGCTCAATCCCATGCTGCTCTTCCACGGCGACGCCCCGCGCAGCGCCTTCGCGAAGGTGCTGCCCGGCCCGGCCCGCTTGGGCTTCCGGTTGGTCGGGCGAGCGTTTCTCAAGGAGTATCCGTATCAGGAGGCGTACCTGCTGGAACGGGCCCGCCAGTTCCGCCGCGAACTGTCCATGCCGCTGATCCTGTTGGGCGGCATCACCAATCTCGAGACCATGCGCCTGGCCAGGACCGAGGGATTCGAATTCGTCGCCATGGGCCGCGCCCTGCTGCGGGAACCGGATCTGCTGCACCGCATCCGGGCCGATGAATCGACGCGTTCGGCGTGCGTGCACTGCAACGAGTGCATGCCCACCATCTACACCGGCACGCGCTGCGTGTATCGCCCCGGCCTTTCGCGCGAGCCGATCGAGCTCACCCTCGGCTGAACACGACTGCCGCGCGCCTGACGGTCACCACCGGTCGCGGCCGCTTCCGCTCAGCCGGTGATATGGCTGCTCGGGCCCGCGCGTTGCCGTCAGGTCAAGCTGTCGAGAAGCCTGGTGAGCTCGTCCGCGATCTGGTCGAGGGGTTCGGTGCTGCGCTGCGCCTTGGCGAGTATCAGCGCTCCCTCGATCGACGCGAGTGCCATGGTGGACACCGATCGCGCTCGCTCGCGTGGCAGCCCCGCCTGCCACAACGCCGTCGCGATGCTGTCTGTCCAGGACTGAAACGACTCAGCGGCGGCAGCGCGAGCACCGGGGTAGGCTGCGCCCTCCAATGCTGTCGGGGCGATCGGGCAGCCATCGTTGAAGTCGCTGGCGCGCAGCTGTTGCCGAAAGAACTCGACGATGCCCATGAGTGCGCCCGCAGGACCGAGCTCGACCAGGGCGGCCGAGATCCGCGAGCCCATGAGAGCCCCTGCCCGGCGGGTCGACTCTTCGACCAATTGTGGTTTGCCGCCGGGGAAATGGTGGTAGATCGAGCCCCGGGGCGCCTGCGCGTGGGTCACGACATCGGTCAAACCGACTGCCTCCACGCCCTTGGCGCGGACCAGAGCTATCGCGCTGTTGAGCATGTCCTCGCGCGCGGTGGACCGTCTGCCCATCTCGACTCCGATCCTGGTGCGTCAGCAATCAGCCGATCGGACGCTACGAACTGACCGGCTGACCGGCTGACCGGCGGGTCCGCGCGGTCAGCCGACCATCAACTATAC
>JACIXH010000161.1 GCA_014360565.1 Nocardia sp. | reverse complement strand
CGGGTTCGCGTCCATGTCGCCTCCCGAACCCGTTGCGGTATAAGGGCTCTCGAGGCGATCTGACCAGCATCCGGGCCGTGAGCACGCGGCGCCGCAACCGCTCGGCGCTGATGTGCTGGACCGAGCAGCGGCGCCGGTGACGGCTGGCACGGTGACCGGCTGGCACGGTGGCCGACTGGCACGGTGGCCAGCTGGCAACCGTGGCCGGCTGTCAACCGTGGTCAGCTAGGCGACCGTGGCCTCCAGGTGGGAGCCGGTGCGGCCACGGAGGACGTGCAGGCGGGTGGGGATACGCTGGCGCATTTCGTCGACGTGGCTGACGACGCCGACTACCCGGCCGTTCGCACGGAGTTCGTCGAGGACGCCCATGACCGCGTCGAGCGTATCGGCCTCCAGACTGCCGAAACCTTCGTCGATGAACAGCGTGTCCAGGACCAGGCCGCCGGATTCGGCGGCCACCACGTCGGCGAGGCCGAGCGCCAATGCCAGTGAGGCCATGAAGGTTTCGCCGCCGGAGAGAGTCTTCGCCGAGCGGACGGCGCCGGTGTAGTCGTCGCGGACGTCGAGCCCGAGGCCGCCGCGTCTGCCCCGCGGGCCCGCCTTGTCCGAATGGACGAATTCGTAACGGCCACCCGACATTCGACGTAGCCGCAGGGACCCCGCGACCGCGACCTCCTCGAGGCGAGCCGCGAGGACGTAGGAGCGCAACGACATTCGCCTGGTGTTCTCGCCACGGCCCGCGACCACTTCCGCCAGGGCGGCCAGCTCGTCGAAATCACGCTGCCTGGGTGCGATCCGCTCGACCTCGCCCCACAGCTGGGTCCCCAACTGCTCGAGCTGGGCCACCCGCTCGGTGGCCGCCGACTGGACCGCCACCGCTGCGGTGAGTGCGCTCTGCGCTTCGGCGAAGCGCTGCTCGAGTACGTGCAAGTCGCCCGGAGTCTGCTCGGCGACGGCACGGATCTGCGGTTCGGCGAGCACCGCCTCGGCGTGCGCGCGGGCCCGGTCGGCATCGGTGAGTTCGGCTTCGATCGCGGCTTGTTGCTGGGCGGTCCGCGCGGCAGCGTTGACGACTTGGGCGTAGGCGGTCAGTAGGGTGATGTCGTCGCGCGGCGGGGTGGGCTCGGCGACCGCGTCGCTTGCCGGCTCCTCGTCGACGGGAAGTTCATCGAAAAGGTCGAACAGGCTGGGGATTTCAGGCTCTGCGCTGATCGCCGACGCGGGGCGCGTGCTGGCTGTCTGATCGACACCGCGGTCGCCACCGGCACCCGCGCCCTTGGTGGGGTCGGCGCCGGCTTCCGCGTCGGCGTGGGCTTCGGCGTCGGCGGGGCTTCGGCGTCGTCCACGGTTGAAACATCCGGGGCCGAGGTCGGGGCGGCGGCGGTGGTCGCTGAATCGCTCACGTCCGGCGGCGCATGATCCTCGTACCCCGCCGGCACGAGGCCCGCTGTGCGGGCGAGGTTTTCGACACGGGCGGCGATGGTGCGCACCGCGTCGCGGGCGGTGGATTCCTCGGCCCGCGCGGCGCGCAGGGCGGTGGCGGCGGTGATCAGGGATTCGAGTCGGGCGGTGCGGGCGTCGACGGTGTCGTCGGCGCCTGCGGCGGTGCGCAAACGCGCGGTGAGCTCATCAAGGCGGGCGCGGGCGGCGGTGATGGTGGCGGTGACGGTGCCGAGGCGGGCGTCGAGGTCGCGGGACTGGTCGTGCAGGGCGGTTTCCTCGGCGCGCAGGGCCTCGAGGCGGCTGGTCAGCGCGGGCACGCGCTCGGCGGCTTCGGCGGTGTCGTCGAAGCGGTGGGTGGCGGTGCGAACCGCGTCGGCGAGGGCGACGGGATCAGCGTCACCACCGCGCGCGACCAGCGCCTCGATCTCGCGTTCGATGGCGCCGATGCGGTCGGCGATCCGATCCCGTGCCGCCTCCGCCGCTTGTTCGGCAGCGTGTGCGGCGTCCTCTGCGTCCTTGGACACCGCGTCATCGGTGGGCAGCGCCGGTTCGGGGTGGTCGGCGGAGCCGCAGACCGTACACGGAGCGCCGGCTGTGAGCGCGCCCGCGAGTTCGGCGGCCATACCCGCGAGGCGGCGGTCGCGCAGGTCGAGCACACGCTCCCTGGCATCGAGGTGGGTGCGCCGCGCGGAATCGAGTTCGGCCTGCGCGGTGTCCAAAGCCGTTCGCTGCCGCGATATTTCGACCGCAGCTGTCGCCGAGTCCTGCCACTTGACCAGCTCGTTGCGGACCCCGGGCAGCGCGGCGGCCGCGTCGGTGGCCTCGCGCAGCTGTTCCCCGACATGGCTGATCGCTGACGGGAGTTCGAGCCGCCGCTCGCCCAGCGTGGTCACGCGCTGCGTGAGCCGGGCGGCTTCGCTCTCGTGCGCGGCGACATCCTCGGCCAGCCGACGCGCCGTCACAGCGTCGGCGCGCACCTCGCCCAGAACGCCCAGCAGCGCGTTCCATCGGCTGATCGCCGCATCGAGGTCACCGGCGACATCCACCGAACCCGCGCCGGCTTCTCCACCCGCCTGCGCTGAACCCGGCCGCTGCTCGACTTTGCTGCGCTCGGTCGCCGCGACGCCGCGGGGGCCGCCGTCGTTCGGGCCGATCGGCTCGTTCGTCACCACCGTCAGCAGGTCTACGCCCGCGATGTCGGCTGCCGCGGGGGCGCTCAGGCGGTCGGCCAGATCAGCTGCGGCACTGCGCGCGGCGCTGTGCGCCCGGCGCAGGCTACGGACCGCGGAGCGGGCTTCGTCGATGGCGTGGACGACAGGTTCGGCCCGGCGGGACCGGGCGAGTTCGTGTTCGAGTTCGGCGCGCCGAGGAGCGGACACGGTGAAGGTGGCGAGCTCGGTGCGAGCTGCGGCCATCCGGGTGTGGAGCTCGGTGATACGGCGCTGCTCTTCGGCTTCGGTGCGTGCCTCTGCCGATTCTTTCTGGCGCAGTTCGGCATTCGTGGTCGCCTCGGCGAGTGCGGTACGCGCAGACGCCAGCAGCTCCTGGGACCAGGTCACCGCGTCGAGGACGCCGACCGATTCCGCACCGCCGTAGCCGCCCGCCATGCCCACCTGCGTGATCAGGCGATCGATGCCCTGTTTGCGCGAGGCCAAGTCGGCGGCGGCGGCGCGGCGGCGATCGGACAGCCACTGCTCGGCGGTCCCGAAACGCTGGGTGTCGAAGAGCTTTTCGAGCAGCTTCTCGCGGTCTTCGTTCTCGGCTCGCAGGAATTTGGCGAAATCGCCCTGCGGGAGCAGCACCACCTGGAAGAACTGGTCGGCGCTCATGCCGAGCAGACGCAGCACCTCGTCGCCGATATCGGTGATGCGCGAGAGGTTCTCGCCGCTGCCGTCGAGCCAGGTGAGGGTGGCTTGGGGTTGCAGCAGGCGGGTGCCGGTGCCGTTCTTCTTCGGACGCTCGAATTCGGGCGACCTGGTCAGGCGCAGCAGGCGGCCGCCGAGCGTGGCCTCCAGTACGACGCTGGGTGGTGTCTGCGGATCGGCGTGGTCGGAATGCAGACGCTTGCTCTCGCCGCGCGCGCCGGGCACCTTGCCGTACAGGGCGAAGGCGATAGCGTCGAGGATGGTCGTCTTGCCCGCGCCCGTGTGCCCGTGCAGCAGGAACAGCCCGTCTGCGCCGAGTGCGTCGAAATCGACGACGGTCGTCTCGGCGAACGGGCCGAACGCGGTGAGTTCGAGCCGGTGCAGCCTCACGCGATGCCACCGACGGCGAGGGCAGCTGCCGCGAACGCGGTGCGGCTCACGCCGTCAGCTCCGACGCCACGGATCCCTGGCCGGATTCGGCCCGGACCGAGTCGCTTTCGCTGACCGCGGCGGCAAGCGCGCGCTCCATCCATGCCATCTCCCCCTTGCTCGGTGTGCCGCGCACGTCGGCCAGGAAGCTCGCCGCGACTTCCGCGTCGCGACGGCCGTGCACCCGCTCGCGGTAGTGCAGTTCCGGGTTACCTTGCGGCCGAGCCCATTCCACGTGCACGGCGTGCGGAAACCGCCCACGCAACTTGCGCATAGGGTCCACGGGGCGGGTGATATCGGTGAGCGTGGCCGAGACGTAATGCTCTTCGGCGGCGGCGAACTCAGCTTCGGTGAGCAACGATTCGATGGTGCCGGTGAGCCTGCTCAACCCACGTACCAGCGGCAGATCGTGGCGACGCACCGCGGCGAGCCCGCCGGCCTCGAGGTCGACGATCCATACCGCCTTGCGATGGGAACTCTCCCCGAACGAGTACGGCAACGGTGAACCGCTGTAGCGCACCGACTCCGACAGCGTCTGCGGCGAATGCAGGTGGCCGAGAGCCACATAGTCGATGCCGTCGAAGGCCGACATCGGCACCGTCTCCACACCGCCCACCGAAATGGACCGCTCCGAGCCCGTCGCCTCGCCGCCGATCACGAACGCGTGCGCCAGCACCACCGTGCGGGCGCCGGGGCGGGCGGCGATATCGGCGCGGATTCGCGCCATCACGGCATCGAGGATCTCGGCATGCGAATGCGCCTGCGGCACTCCCAGTTCGGTGCGGGTGATCTCCGGCTCCAGATACGGGATGCCGTAGAACGCCACATCGCCATCGCTGTCGGGCAGCACGATCGGCCGATGCGCGTCGGCCACCCTGGTGCACAGATGCAAGCCACCGGCCGCGGCGAAGCTGGCGCCCGCGCCCAGGCGCGCGGGCGAATCATGATTGCCCGAGGTGGCGACGATCGTCGCGCCCGCCGCCCGGATCGCCTCGAATCCGCGATTGCAGACTCCGATGGCGTCGGCATTGGGAATGGAACGGTCGTAGATGTCGCCGGGCACCACCACCACGTCGACGGATTCGCTCGCCACCAGTTCCGCGATCGCGGTGAGCACGCGCGCCTGATCGGCCAGCAGGTCGACACCGTGAAAGGTGCGCCCGATGTGCCAGTCGGAGGTGTGCAGGATCCGCATGTCGCGAACCGTAGGCCACACCCCCGACAGAATTCAATCGACGCACCACACGCGTGTAATTCACCGGCGTGGCGCGCCCGCGACGGCATCTGCCCGGTCCGGCGGCGATTTCGCGGCCACCGCGGTGGCGCGTGCGCCGCGACCATGCCCTGTTTGCCCGGGAATTGCGCACTTGTCGGTGGCGTCGGGCAGTATCGCCGCCATGACCGCTTCGATGCTCGTCGCGCTCGTCCTGGTATTCGCCGCGGGGTTCGGTCTGGGCTGGTTGGCCCATACCGCACACGGTGGGCAACGCGCCGCCACCGCGGAGGCTCGGCTCGCCGCTGCCGACGACAACCAGCGGTTGCTGCAACAGTCGCTGCATTCGGCCAATGAGGATGCCGCGCGCAGGCATTCGGCCGCGATCGGCGCAATGGTCGATCCGCTACGCGACGCGGTCGGCGCCCTGGAACAACAGATCCGCCAGGTCGAGCACCATCGAATCGACGCGTATTCGGGATTGCGCGAGCAGGTCGCAGGCATGCAGCGCACCTCGCATCGACTCTCGGATCAGACCGGGCAGCTGGTCGCAGCGCTGCGTGCGCCGCAGGTGCGCGGCCGGTGGGGTGAGATCCAGCTCGAACGCGTCGTCGAACTCGCCGGAATGACCAGGCACTGCGATTTCGACACCCAGGTGTCGCGGCCGGGCGGCGACGATCGCGGTGTGGTGCGCCCCGACATGGTGGTGCGGCTGGCCGGTGGCAGGCACATCGTCGTCGACGCGAAGGTGCCGTTCTCGGCGTATCTGGACGCGGCGACCACCGACGACCCCAGCGCACGCACCCAGCTGCTGGCCCGCCACGCCAAACATCTGCGCGCCCACGTCGACCAATTGGCCGACAAGGCGTACTGGGCGGCGTTCGACCCGGCGCCGGAATTCGTCGTGCTGTTCGTGCCGGGCGACCCGTTCCTGGATGCCGCGCTCACCACCGATGCCGAGCTGCTGGAGTACGCGTTCGGCCGCAACGTGATTCTGGCAACCCCCACTACATTGATCGCGCTGCTGCGCACAGTGGCGTTCAGTTGGCGCCAGGAAGCGCTCTCGCGCGATATGGCAACGGTGCAGCAACTGGGCAAGGAGCTCTACACGCGGTTGGGTAAGGTCGCCGAGCATCTGGACAATCTGGGCGTGAATCTCGGTAAGGCCGTAGCGGCTTTCAACGCGACGGTGGGCTCGGTGGAGTCGCGGGTCATGGTCACCGCGCGCCGGATGCACGATCTCGGCATCGCCGATCAGGAGCTTCCGGCAATCCGGCTGACCGAGGCCAGGCCCCGCGTCGTCACCTTCGCCGATGCCGAGGATCGCGTCTGAGATCCCCGTGCCGTGGCGCCTACAGGGCCGATGTGCAGTTAGTGTCATAGTGTGGCTGCTTCCCAACGTGCGCGACCCCGGGTGCCCGCGCCGCAACGTTCGATCGTGCCCTCGGTACCCGGCGTCCCCGCCTGGGCCGCGATTCTGGTCGCCGCGGGTGCGACGGCTCTCGGGTTCCTGATCGACGGAATCGGCGGCGAGACCTATCCGACGGGCACGTTCTCCGCCCTCTATGTACTCGGCTGCGTGCTGGCCGTCTGCGCGGTGCGCCTGCGCAGCCTGTTCTCCACCATGGTGATGCCGCCGCTGCTGCTGTTCGTCGCGGTGCCGCTGGCCTGCCAGATGCTGGGCGGCCGCGCGACCGCCTCGATCAAAGACGTTCTGATGAACCTGATCATCCCGCTGGTGGAGCGCTTCCCGACGATGGCGCTGGCGACCGTGCTCGTGCTGCTGATCGGCGGGGCCAGGATCGTGATCGCCAAGCGCGTCCCCGCGGCCGCCGCGCCCGACCGAAGGACCGAGCGGAAGCCGGTCAAACGCCGTCGCCCCGAACCGGCTCCCGACCTCGCCACCGCCGCCCGCAAGCGGCCCCGCCGCGCCACCGCGGTGCTCGACGACCCCGTCACCGAGGTCGACATGGCCAGCCCGGCCCGCCGCCCCGCTCGACCCGAGCCCAAGCGCGCGCCCGCCGCTGCCAGGCCGCGTGAACCCCGCGCAGGCCGCGCGGGCGCTCCTCGTGACGGCGATCCACGCCCCGCACGCCCGGCCGCACCTCGCGACGCCGAGCCCCGCGGGGCCCGCGCCCCACGCGAACAGGAACCGGCCCGAGTGCCGCGTCGACGCGGCGAGGCGCCCCCGCACCCGCAGCCGAATGTGCGCTACCGCGACCGCGCCGACTCCGCCCGCACCGAACGCCGCCGCCCCGACAACGGGTGAGAAAAGCAGACCCCCGCATTACTCACTGATCCGACGAGCACCGGTAACTCACGGTGATGGCAGAGCCTGACCGCAAAGATCGCGGCCGAGCTGATCGCCGAGCACCGGCCCGCGGTATTACGCGGCACGTCTGGCCGCCATCTCCACGCCGGACGCAGCGATCAGCGACACCGGCACAGACCTCGGGTCAAAGATGGTCCGGCCCAGGCACAGCCCCTCGGTCACAGACCGTCCGGCCCAGGCACAGACCCTCGGTCACAGACCGTCCGGGCAAGGCACAGATGGGTCAAAGATCGTGCGGCCGCAGGCGCTGACCCCGGGTCCGGCCCAGGCCGGCGACCTCAGGCCGTGGGGGTACGGGCCGGTCGCAGCTCACGCGGCAGCGAGAACACCAATGTCTCATTGGCTGTCGTCACCGGCTGGACCTCGCCGAAGCCGTGCTCGGCCAGCAGGTCGAGTACCCCGGTCACCAGGATCTCCGGCACCGAGGCGCCGGAGGTGATGCCGATGGTCTGCACACCGTCGAGCCAGGCCAGATCGACCTCGCGGGCGTAATCGACCAGATAGGACGCCTTCGCACCGGCACCGAGTGCCACCTCCACCAGGCGCACCGAGTTCGACGAGTTGCGCGAACCGACCACGATCACCAGATCGCATTCGGGCGCCATCGCCTTGACCGCCGTCTGGCGGTTGGAGGTGGCGTAGCAGATGTCGTCGCTCGGCGGGTCCTGCAGCGTGGGGAAGCGTTCACGCAACCGCTCGACGGTCTCCATGGTCTCGTCGACCGAGAGGGTGGTCTGCGACAGCCAGATCACCTTCGACGGGTCGCGCACGGTCACCGTGTCCACCGAGTCGGGCCCGTCCACCAGCTGGACGTGCTCGGGCGCCTCACCGGCGGTGCCTTCGACTTCTTCGTGGCCTTCGTGGCCGATCAGCAGGATGTCGTAGTCGTCGCGGGCGAAGCGCTTGGCTTCCTGGTGCACCTTGGTGACCAGCGGGCAGGTGGCGTCGATGGTGCGCAGGTTCCGTTCGGCGGCGGTCTCGTGCACGATCGGGGCGACACCGTGGGCGGAGAACACGACCAGCGCGCCCTCGGGCACCTCGTCGGTCTCGTCGACGAAGATCACGCCCTGCTCGCGCAGCGTTTCCACCACGTGGCGGTTGTGCACGATCTCCTTGCGCACATAGATCGGGGCGCCGTGTTTCTCGAGAGCCTTCTCCACGGTCTCGACGGCGCGGTCGACGCCTGCGCAGTAGCCGCGCGGCTCGGCCAGCAGCACGCGCTTGCCACCGGCAGCCTTCGCGCCCGCGGAGCGCGTGATACCGACGTTCAAGGGGATTGCCGAGGTCATATCCCACAGCTTACGTGCGCGCGACGGGCCCGATCAGGTCGGATCAAGGGGCGAAAGTCACATAACCGGGGTGTGGACCTTTGCATCACACCCGGTTTGCGGCAGGCTGGTGGCATGTTTCGACCTCCGTTCCTGGCCAGGGTGGCCGCCGGCGCCGCCGTATACGCCTTAGAAGAGACCCGGCGACTGCCTGTCGCCGCGGTCAATTTCCCGATCACGGCGCTCAGCCGCGTGCTGCAGACCACGATGCATGTGCAGCAGTTCGTCACCAGCCTCGCGCTCAAGGGTGACAGCGTGTTCGAGCGGCTGGGTTCGGCTCCGGCCGAACAGCCGGAGTGGGCGACCTTCGACGAGGATCTCGAGCCTGCCCCCGCCGCCAACGGCCACGCCAGCCGCTTCGATCTGTTCGAAGAGGCCCCGCAGACCAACGGCAAGGTCGTGCCCGCGTCGCTGCTGCTGCTCGAGACCGAGGACGAGGTCATCGAGCCCGCCGAGGAGCCCGCCGCGGAGGAGGTCGTCGCTCCCGAGGTCGCGATTCGCTACGACTACCCCGCGATGACGCTGGCCCAGCTGCGCGCCCGGCTGCGCATGCTCACCCTCGAAGAACTCGGCCAGCTGCTCGAGTTCGAACAGCAGACCCGCGCCCGCGCCCCCTTCGTCACGATGCTCACCAACCGCATCGCCACCGTCCAGGCGAAGTAAAAGCCTCAGTCCAGGCGGCCGTATCTCGGGAGAGATGCGGCCGCCTTTCGGTTGCAGTGCATCGCATCGCCACCGGCGCAGTATCTCGCCACCGTCAGTGACCTCAGGACCCCCGGGTATATCCCGCAGGGCTGGGGTCGGCCTTATCGGTTGCAGTGCATCGCGTACAACTGAGCTATGACTCAGGAGGGCGTCGCGCAGACCGGCGCTGCGGCCAACTCGGCGGAACAGCCGTATCCGGTGCGTTCGGTCGCGGTGAAAGTCGCCCAGTGGATCGAACGGCTCGGCAGCATCTGGGTGGAGGGACAGCTCACCCAGATCAATGCGCGGCCCGGCACTCGCACCGCGTTTCTGGTGCTGCGCGATGCCTCGGTGGACATGTCGCTGTCGTTGACGTGCGATCCCGACCTGTTGCGACGACTGCCGGTGCCGTTGACCGAAGGCAGCCGCGTGGTGGTCTACGGCAAACTGCACTTCTTCACCGGACGCGGCACGGTCTCGCTGCGGGTCACCGAGATCCGCGCCGTCGGCATCGGCGAGCTGCTGGCCCGGATCGAACGGTTGAAAGCCCTGTTGACGGCAGAAGGGCTGTTCGATGCCCGGCTCAAGCGGCCGCTGCCGTTCCTGCCCGCGACGATCGGGCTGATCACCGGACGGGCGAGCGCGGCCGAACGCGACGTCTTGTCGGTAGCCCAGAATCGTTGGCCTGCAGTGCGTTTCGTGATCCGCAACACTGCCGTCCAGGGCCCGACCGCCGTGCCGCAGATGCTCGAGGCCCTGGCCGAACTGGATCGTGACAGCGAGGTCGAGGTGATCGTGCTGGCGCGCGGGGGTGGCAGCGTCGAGGATCTGCTGGCCTTCTCCGACGAAGCCCTGTGCCGTGCGGTCGCCGCCGCCCGCACCCCGGTGGTCAGCGCCATCGGTCACGAACCCGACAATCCCCTGCTCGACCTGGTCGCCGACCTACGCGCGGCCACCCCCACCGACGCCGCCAAACGCATCGTCCCCGACGCCGCCGCCGAACTCGCCGGAGTGCGCGAGATGCGCGCGCGCTCGGCGGCCGCACTGCGCGGCTGGGTCCAGCGCGAGGAACACACCATCACGCAGTTGCGATCTCGCCCCGTCCTCGCCGACCCCCTGCGCGAGCTGAACCACCGCCACGACGAGCTGGAACGATTGCGCACCGCCGCGCGACGCACCGTCGAACAGCTCTTGCGCAGCGAGTCGACGACCGCCCTGCACCTGCGCGAGAAGCTCACCGCGGTGGGTCCGGCCGCCACGCTGGCCCGTGGTTACGCTGTCGTGCAGCGCGTCACCGGTCCCGAACGACATGTGGTGCGTTCGATCGATGACTCCCCCGCAGGCAGCCAGCTGCGCATCAGGGTCGCCGACGGCGCCGTCACCGCCGCCGCGCTGGGTACCCAGCGCTTGACGCCAGAGACCACCGACGAGAAGAGGAAGTGACCGTGGCCGACGCCGGTTCCGAGAACACCGCTGCCGACACGATGGCCGAGATCGCGACCTTCGGCTACGAGCGCGCCCGCGACGAGCTCATCAACGTGGTGAAGATGCTCGAACAGGGCGGCCTCGACCTGGACGACTCGCTGGTGCTCTGGGAGCGCGGCGAAGCCTTGGCCGCCCGCTGCGAACAGCATCTCGCCGGCGCGCGCCGACGCGTGGAAGACGCCCTGTCGCGCGCGGATCTCGACACCGACTGAGCTCTCGCATTCGCCGTCGCCGGCGTTCCTCGCGCGGAGCCCGAAGACGCCTGCCGCGAAACGGCTTACTTCGCCAGCGGTGGAGCCGCCGTGATCGCCGTAGCGAGAGTCGTGAAAGCTGCCTCGTTGCCCGCGCCCGTGATCAGGACCCGCACCCCACCGAGGTCGGCGATCCAGCCGGTTTCCTCGGTCGGCTCGGCGTAGACGACCCATTTGTGCCCGGCCACGTCTTGCGTTCCGGTCGGATAGCGCGAACCGAGTTCCTGGCGTGACAACGCCTCCTCGGAGGCGTCGGTCTGCGAGTACCGCATGTAGGTGTCCTGTGGCGTGATGTAGCCGACCGTGCTCACCGCGCCGCCGCCGGCAGCGGCGATCGTGTCGCGGCTGCCCGAGTTGGAGACCCAGCCTTCCGGCAAGGCAGGCAGCCGGATCGGGAACGACAGCGTCTTCGCGTCGGATTTCAGTGCGGCCTCGGCATCGAAATGCGGGATCTGACCCTGCGTCGGGCCGTTCGTCGCCACCGTGCACTGGCTGGCCACCCCGGCCAGCACCACCGCGGCCAGCACCAACGGGATCAACGACCAGAACAGATCGCGGTAGTCGTTGAAAATCCGATGCTTGGTCTGTGCCACGGCTACCAGTATCCACTCGGCCCGGACCGCGCCGCCGAGGGGGCAGCGCAGGAGGTCGTGCACGAGCGTGCCGTTTCGAGATGCGACAATGCCCCGGAACACCAACGCCAAGGAGGCACTCCACAATGACGCCCACCTCGCCCGCCCCCAGCCGCCGCGAGGCACCTGATCGCAACCTCGCACTCGAGCTGGTCCGCGTCACCGAGGCAGGCGCGATGGCAAGTGGCCGTTGGGTCGGCCGTGGCGACAAGGAAGGCGGCGACGGCGCCGCCGTCGACGCCATGCGTCAGCTCGTGAGCTCGGTGTCCATGAAGGGCATCGTCGTCATCGGCGAAGGCGAGAAGGACGAAGCGCCGATGCTCTACAACGGTGAGCTCGTCGGCGACGGCACCGGCCCCGAGGTGGACTTCGCGGTCGACCCGGTCGACGGCACCACGCTGATGTCGAAGGGCTCCCCCGGCGCCATCTCCGTGCTCGCTGTCGCCGAGCGCGGCGCCATGTTCGACCCGTCCGCGGTGTTCTACATGCACAAGATCGCCGTCGGCCCCGATGCCGCCGGCTCGGTCGACATCACCGCCCCGATCGGCGAGAACATCCGCCGCGTCGCCAAGGCCAAGCGCCTTTCGGTGTCGGATCTGACCGTCTGCATCCTGGACCGCCCCCGCCACGCCGAGCTCATCCAGCAGACGCGCGATGCGGGCGCCCGCATCCGCCTCATCTCCGACGGTGACGTGGCGGGCGCTATCGCCGCCGCGCGTCCCGAGTCCGGCGTCGACATCCTGGTAGGCATCGGCGGTACCCCCGAGGGCATCATCGCCGCCGCCGCGCTGCGCTGTCTCGGCGGCGAACTGCAGGGCATGCTCGCCCCGAAGGACGACGAAGAGCGCCAGAAGGCGATCGACGCGGGCCACGATCTGGACCGAGTCCTGTCCACCACCGACCTCGTCTCCGGCGACAACGTGTTCTTCTGCGCCACCGGCGTCACCGACGGCGACCTGCTGCGCGGCGTGCGCTACTACGCAGGCGGCGCGTCGACCCAGTCGATCGTGATGCGGTCCAAGTCCGGCACCGTCCGGATGATCGAGGCCTACCACCGGCTGACCAAGCTGCGCGAGTACTCCTCGGTGGACTTCGACGGCGACGACAGCGCCATCCCGCCGCTGCCCTGACATCAGCGGCCGGGGCCGCGAATTCGCGGCCCCGAGGGCTCGCGAATTCGCGGGTCGGCACTGCGCCTTCGGCGTTCCGTCTCGACCCGCGAATGCGAGCCGGCCGGTAAGACTCGCCTGGGTGGATCGTCTCCGGATGTATTCCCGCGGGCGGTGTGGGAATCGCCGCTGGTGTGTGGCCACCATTCGCGGTGTTCTCGTCCTAGTGTCGAACTATGGCTGACGACGACGGGCAGTACCGGATCGAACACGACACCATGGGGGAGGTTCGCGTCCCCGTCGATGCGCTGTGGCGCGCGCAGACGCAGCGAGCCGTCGAGAACTTCCCGATCAGCGGACGCGGGCTGGAGCGTGCCCAGATCCGGGCGCTGGGTCTGCTGAAGGCTGCTTGCGCGCAGGTCAACAAGGATCTCGGCCTGCTCGACCCGGCCAAGGCCGATGCGATCATCGCCGCGGCGAGCGAGATCGCGAACGGCGAGCACGACGAGCAGTTCCCGATCGATGTGTTCCAGACCGGTTCGGGTACCAGTTCGAACATGAACGCCAACGAGGTGATCGCCTCGATCGCCGCGCGCAACGGCGTGACGGTGCACCCCAACGACGACGTGAACATGTCGCAGTCCTCCAACGACACATTCCCGACCGCGACGCACCTGGCCGCGACCGAGGCCGTGATCACCGATCTCGTTCCCGCACTGGAACATCTGCGCCTGGCCCTGCTCGACAAGTCGCAGCAGTGGCACACCGTGGTGAAGTCGGGCCGCACCCATCTGATGGACGCGGTGCCGGTGACGCTCGGCCAGGAATTCGGCGGCTACACCCGCCAGATCGCCGCAGGCATCGAGCGTGCGATGGCGACCCTGCCGCGTCTGGGTGAGCTGCCGATCGGCGGTACCGCGGTGGGCACCGGCCTCAACGCGCCTGCCGGATTCGGCACGAAGGTCGTCGCGGAACTGGTGCGCACCACCGGAATCGACGCGCTGCGCGAGGCCCGCGATCACTTCGAAGCACAGGCCGCGCGCGACGGGCTGGTCGAGGCTTCCGGCGCGCTGCGCACCATCGCGGTGAGCCTGACCAAGATCGCCAACGATATCCGCTGGATGGGTTCGGGCCCGCTGACCGGCCTGGGCGAATTGCAGTTGCCCGACCTGCAACCGGGTAGCTCGATCATGCCGGGCAAGGTGAATCCGGTGCTGCCCGAGGCGGTTACGCAGGTAGCGGTGCAGGTGGTCGGCAACGACGCGGCGATCGCCTTCGGTGGGGCGAGTGGGGCGTTCGAGCTGAACGTCTACATCCCCGTGATGGCCCGCAACCTGCTGGAGTCGATTCGGCTGCTGGCCAACGTGTCCCGGCTGTTCGCCGACAAGTGCGTGCGCGGGCTGGTGGCCAACGAGGAGCATCTGCGGACGCTGGCCGAATCATCGCCGTCGATCGTGACCCCGCTCAACTCAGCCATCGGCTACGAGGAAGCGGCCGCCGTCGCCAAACAGGCACTGCGGGAGAAGAAGACGATCCGCCAAACCGTCATCGATCGCGGTCTCGTTCCGGACAAGCTCTCGCTCGAAGAACTCGACCGCAAGCTCGACGTCCTGGCCATGGCCGACGTCGACCGGGCGCGATAGAACGGGACCCGGCAACGCACCCCTGACCTCGAGCAGAAGCGTTCGCGGCCCCTCGGGGCCGCGAACGCGCGAGGTCAGCCGCTATTGATACAGCGCGAGTTCGGCGCGCGCCT
>JACIXH010000160.1 GCA_014360565.1 Nocardia sp. | reverse complement strand
TGAACGTTGTCAGGCGCCCCGGAGCCGGACTTCGGTGTTCAGTAGGTCGGCTTGTTCGATCATTTCGGTCGCGTCCGGGTCGGTGCCGACCCGGTCCACCAACTCTGTGCGGCTGATGAGGACCAGCCCGCCGGAGTCCGACGCGACCCGCACTCGGCCGGCTTCGAGCACCAGGCACGCATCGTCAGCTCCGGTACCCAGTAATTCACGCAGAATCTCAGCGGTGACCTCGCTGCCCGCGGCATGAGCGCTGCCAGGCTGCTCGAAGTTCGGTGATTGCGCGTGTTCATCAGTAGCCATGACGGGCGCTTGCCCGTATCGATACGATCGAAACCTCGTCTACTGGAGCCTTCGGGATGGACGGCGATGGGCTCAGCTGCGGATCGCCCAAGCCGCCAGCCAGCCGATCTCCATCGCGGCGTCGAGCAGATATGTTTTCGGGATCGTGCCCCCGGGGACGTAGACCAGGTCGATGCTCAGCAACACCGAGGCGGTCGCGATGCCGAGACGGCGCGCATGTCGAACGCCTTCGTCGGTAGGCGCGCAGAGCAGCTGCACCACACCATTTCCGGTGAGCAACGATGCGACGGTGAATTGCAACCAGCGATCCCTCTTCGCCCCGAATATCGCTTCGAAACTGCGCAGACTCACCAGCGGCCACAGGCCCCCGACAACATTGAACGCCCCGTGAGCCCGGGCCAGGGTTACCGATTCTGCAGCCATGTCGACTCCTCTGAGGACTCGTGAGCACCGGCGGTCGGCCTAGCTCTCGCTTACCACCGACACCGGAGAGAAAACCAGTGGTGGCTCATGCGGGCGCCCTGTGGGTCAGTGTCCTTGCCGGTGAAGATCTTCTGGCATCCGCTCGCACGAACAGCTCATGTCAGCGTTCGTTCGGCTGGACGCCTGGCAACACTTCGCCGATCGAGTGCCTTGCACAATTCGGCCTTGTCATCGAATGTCCGCGTCGCGGTGCCGAACGTTTGCACAGGGTCGTGCCCGCGGCCGGCGATGACGTCGCCTGGTTGGGCGAGGTCGACGGCGCGGCCGATGGCGTCGGCGCGTTCGGGTTCCAGGATCACCGCGGCGTGTTCGGCTGCCCATGCGCCGAGCGCGATATGGCGGCGCAGCTCGGCAGGATCTTCGGAGAACGGGCTCTCGTCGGTGATGATGACTATGTCGGCGAAAGTCGCGGCGGTCCAGCCCAGTGGGCGGCGTTTGCTCGGGTCGCGATCACCCGTAGCACCGACAACGACGATGATCCGGCCTGTGGTCAGGGAACGAAGAAAAGGAAATTGGCGGTGTTGACCCGCGGTGTTGTGCATGTAGTCCACAAACGCCAGAAATGGCTGGCCGAGATCGACGCGCTGCATCCGGCCCGGTACGCAGTCGAGGTTTTCCATTCCCGCGATGACGGTGCCGAGATCGACTCCCGCTGTCCACAATGCGGCGATCGCGCCGAGCGCGTTGTCGACCTGATGCAGCCCCAGAAGTCGCAGTCGAACCGCGGCTCGGCCGCCCGGCCAGTGCGCCACGAAGGAGGTGGCGTCTTCATCGGCTCGGATGTTGTCTGCGTAGAAGTCCGCGGCAGCCGATCGGGTGGAGAAGGTGCAGTGTGGGATCTCGACCTCGGCGGCGAGGCGTTTGCCGTAATCGTCGTCGATTCCGATGATTGCGGATTCGCTTCGTTCGGGCGCGAAGAGACGGGCCTTGGCGGAGTAGTAACCGTCGAGGTCGCGGTGGAAATCCAAATGATCCGGGCCGAGGTTGGTGAAAATTCCGGCTCGGAACCGGATTCCGTCGACGCGGTGCAGTGCCAAGGCGTGGCTCGACACTTCCAGGGCGACTGCACGGACGCCTTGGGAGCGGAACGCGGAAAGCGTCTGTTGCAGTTCGCTGGCCTCTGGCGTCGTCCGCATTGCCTGACGGGCACTGCGGGGTCCACGAACGGTGACGCCACTGAGCAGACCGCTGCGCCGCCCCGCGGCCGTCAACCCTGCCTCCAGCAGGTAAGAGGTGCTGGTCTTGCCGTTGGTTCCGGTGACGCCGAAAACGTCCAGTTGATGGGAAGGGTCGCCGTAGAGCCACGCGGCGAGCGGGCCGACTACTCGGCGCGGATCATCGACGACGAACGTGGGTAGCACGGCGCAGGGGCGATCACTGACTACCGCGACTGCACCACGCGTAGCGGCCTCGCTCGCGAAGGAGGCACCGTGATGATTCGCGCCGGGCAGCGCCGCATAGATCTCACCGGCGCCGACCACCCGGGAATCCTGGCCGATCCCGGTGACGGCACAGTCATCGACGGCATCTGCCCAGGTACAGGGCACGCCGAGGTGTTCGGCGACATCGCCCAAAGAGCGATACTCGCGAGGATGGGGACGTGCGGCACCCCCGGGTTCCGAAGTCATGGCGCACAGTGAAACACGTCACATAGCCTTCCTAGTGAAAGAGCGTCGGCCCAATGTCTGCGGACCAGGGCTCGCCACTGATCGAGCACAGCGCAGTGAGCCTGCCGGCGCCCGGTCGGACCCGCGGATTGTCCTTTCGAAACGCTCTGCGTAGACCTCGGCCAACGTCACGGCAAGGTCTCTGAAGCGAAACTGCATCAATACTGGTGTGGATTCGCGGCGGCGGGGCATTCGGCCTCTGAGCGAACACTTCAGCCCGAGGAGGCCCGGATGAGCAATGTCATCGAAGCCATCGACGTGGACCTGCCGGTGGCCACCGCCTACAACCAGTGGACCCAGTTCGAGACGTTTCCGGAGTTCATGCAAGGAGTTGAACGCATCGAACAGCTCGATGAGACCCACACCCGATGGACCATCGACATCGCCGGGGCCACTCGGACGTTCGACGCCACGATCACCGAGCAGCATCCTGAGGAACGAGTCGCTTGGACGTCCGACGAGGGTCCCCTGCATGCCGGAGTGGTGACCTTCCATCGGCTCGACGACACCGTCACCAGGGTCACCGTGCAGATGGACATCGACCCGGAGGGCTTCGTCGAAAACGTTGCCGACAAAGCGGGTGTGCTCGATCGGCGGATCAAAGCCGACATGCGACGCTTCAAGGAATTCATCGAGCGCCGTGGGTCGGAGACGGGAGCATGGCGTGGTGATATCGACCGGCCCCAGCCCTAGTGGTGCACGCTCGAACTGTCTGCTGCGGCGAAGCCAGTGGGAGACGCCGCACGATGAACAACTCCTACGCACCGGTTGCTCCCCGCGTATCTGATCACTCAGCCACATCGGAAGAAAGGTTGAACGAGCATGCGGTGTGTGGTCTTCGGTGCGACCGGCTACATCGGCGGCCGGTTGGTGCCCGACCTCGTGCAGGCCGGCCACCGTGTCCGCGTCGTGGCCCGGACACCGTCGAAGTTGGCCGAAGTGCCGTGGCGGGATCGGGTCGAAGTGGTCCAAGGAGATGTCACCGACGAGAACCAGGTGCGCGCTGCCGTTGCCGATCAGGAGGTCGTCTACTACCTGGTGCACTCGTTGACCCGTCGCGGCTTCTCCGATATCGACCGTGACGCCGCGCAGGTCGTCGCGGCCGCGGCGAGTGCGGCACAGGTCGAGCGCATCGTCTATCTCGGCGGGATCATCCCGCCACACACCGAACTGTCTCGCCACCTCGCCTCCCGTGCCGAGGTCGGCGAGATTCTGCGAGCATCCGATGTTCCCACCGTGGAGTTGCGCGCGGCGGTGATCATCGGATCCGGCTCGGCCAGTTTCGAGATGCTGCGCTATCTGTCCGAACGCTTACCGGCGATGGTCACCCCCCGATGGGTACACAACAGGATCCAGCCCATCGCCGTAGCCGACGTCCTGTATTACCTGCTGCACGCCGCGGAACTACCCGCAGAGGTCAACCGCTCGTTCGATATCGGCGGGCCCGACGTCATGACGTACTTGACCATGATGCGCAAATACGCCGTCGTGGCCGGGCTCACTCGTCGAATCATGGTGCCGGTTCCGATGCTCACGCCGTGGCTGTCGGCGCAGTGGGTCAATCTGGTGACCCCGGTGCCGCGCGCGCTGGCTGTGCCACTCATCGAATCTCTTGTCCACGAAGTCGTCTGCGGCGAGCACGACATCGCCGCATATATCCCCGACCCCGCCGAAGGTCTCACCCGGTACGAGTGCGGCGTGGAGCTGGCGCTGACCCGCATCCGCAACGCCGAAGTGCCCACCCGTTGGTCCGACGCCACCACCTACGGCGCGCCCTCGGATCCGCTGCCCACCGATCCGGACTGGTCCGGCGGCTCACTGTACGAGGACCTTCGTGAGCACCACACCTCTGCTGACCCGCGCACCGTCTGGGCCGTGATCGAATCCATCGGCGGTGAGAACGGCTGGTATTCCTTCCCACTCGCGTGGTCGCTGCGCGGCTGGATCGACCGGGTGAGCGGCGGGGTCGGGCTTCGCCGCGGCCGTAAACACCCGCGGCGCTTGCACTCCGGCGAAGCGTTGGACTGGTGGCGCGTGGAACACATCGACCGTCCGCATCTGCTGCGCCTTCGCGCCGAAATGCAGGTCCCGGGGTTGGCATGGCTCGAGCTCGGCGTCGAACCCGACCCGGACGGAGGTTCCCGTTACTGCCAGCGCGCGATCTTTCAACCGCACGGACTGGCCGGGCACCTGTATTGGAAGGCGATCACACCGTTTCACAGCGCTGTATTCGGCGGCATGGTCCGCAACATCACCAGCACTGCCGAACGCGTCGCCGCTGAGAACACGCCCCTGGATAAAGACTGAACGCATCGGTCCATCCGCTCAGAAGTCCCGAGCCCTCAGATCATGTCAGCCCGTCGACCTGGGTCAGTGCGCGTGCGCGGCTGCCTCGCCGCGCCCACAACGCGCGAGCCAACGCCGAACCGGCGACGCGAGTGCGACGCGCGTTGCCCACGGTCGCCCGCGCCGCGAACACCGCGAACTCTGTCTCCTCGATGCGGTCGAGAATCTCCGAGTACAACACGGCCGCAGTCTCGACACATGGCCGCGACACCGGGTGCAGCATCGCGATTCCGGCATCGGCGTATCGGTACAGATCTCGGGCAGCTGCATGTTGAGCCGCCAGTGCCGATCGCACCTTGGTGTCGGTGCGCCGCTGAGTCCGGCACCACTGCAACCGGGCGCGGTCCACCCCGAAAGCGGCCAGTTCGTCAGCAGGCAGATACACCCGACCGCGGTCGAGGTCTTCGGCGATGTCTCGAAGGAAGTTGGTGAGCTGGAATGCTTTTCCCAGCGCCGACGCGTAGGGGGCAGCATCGGCTTGTGGGCCGACGGTGCCGAGAACCGGCAGCACTTGCAGCCCGATCACTACCGCCGAGCCGTGCATATAGCGGTCCAGCGCGACCCGGTCCGGGTAGTCGGTCACCGTCAGATCCCTGCGCATCGCGTCGAGGAAGTCGTCGAACAGGCAGTGGTCGATCCGGTATCTGGCAGCGGTGTCGGCAAGCGCGGCAAGTATCGGGTCGCCTCCGGGGCTACCGGAAAGACTCTCGTGCAGGTCTTGGGCCAGCACGTCCAATCGTGCCGCTGCAGGGTCGGCGGCATCGTCGATCGGAGGTTCGTCGACGATGTCGTCTGCCCACCGGGCAAAACCGTAGAGAGCGTGGACCGCTGGGCGTTGGGCGGGCGCGAGCAGCCGCGTGGCGAGGAAGAAGGTGCGTCCGTGGCGCACGTTGAGTTCGCGGCATCGCTGATAGGACTCACGCAGCTCAGCAGCGCGGATACCGGCGGCGTCGAGTTCGGTGCGGATCATCGTCGGCCACTCCTGGTCGCGGTGGAGATCGAAGACCGCGCTGTCGACACTGTGCCGGTGACCCGGTCGGCGGCGAGACGGCCCGACAGCAGGGCGGTCGGCACGCCGACGCCGGGGACGGTGCCGCAGCCGGCCAGTACCGCGTTGGTCGCGCCGCGCGGCAGGTTCGCGGGACGAAATGGGCCGGTTTGCGCGAAGGTATGCGCGAGCGAGAACGGCGTACCGGCCAGCATGCCCTGCCGTGCCCAATCGGCGGGGGTGTCCAGATGCACGATCGTGGAGTCCTGGACGAAGCCCGGGACCAACCGGTCCTCGACGATCGCCGCCAGCTCCTCGCTGTAAGCGGTAGCGCGACTGTCCCAGTCCAGATCCTTGCCGCGGTAGAGGTTGGGTACCGGAGCGAGAACAGTGAACAGATCGCGGCCGTGCGCGGCGATGGCAGGATCGGTCGCGGTGGGACGGGTCACCAACAGCGACGGGTCTGTCATCAACTCCCCCGTACCGATCAGCTCGTCGAAGGTTTGTTTCCATGCGGCGCCGAAGACAAGGTTGTGATGTGCGGTCGGCACCGTCGCGGGAAAGCCGACGTGCATGACGACCGCAGATGGCGCCGGGCGCCAGCTGATGGGGCGACGCGGGCAGCGATCGAGCAACGCGTAGGCGGTGGGCAGTTCGGTCGCCAAAACGACGGCATCGCAAGGGATTCGCCGACCGTGCTCGGTGAGCACCGCGGTGATGCGGGAACCGTGCCGTTCCAGGTCGTCGACTGTCTCGCCGTAACAGAATTTCACACCGGCATCGACGGCAGCGGCGGCCAGGGCGTCGGGTAGCGCACGCATTCCTCCGCGCGGAAAGTAGACCCCGCCCACGGTGTCCATATAGGAGATCACCGCGTACAGCGCCAGCGCTCGTTGTGGCGAAACGCCCGCGTAGAGGGATTGGAAGGTGAACACTCTGCGCAGCCGTTCGTCGGTCAGGAACGATCCGATCGTCCGGTCGAGGCGCCGGAATCCGCCCATCGCGATCAGGCGCGCGAGCGCCGGCGTCAGCAGCGAGAGTGGAGAATCTGTATTCGCGGCGACGAACCGTTCGAATTCGACGCGGTACAACTCGCTCAACCACGCGCGCAGTCGGCGATACCCCTCGACCTCCTTCGGTCCGGCGAATGCCAGGACCGATTCCTCCATTGCCGAGGCGTCGCTGTGAATGTCCAACGCGCTGCCGTCGGCGAAGTGCGCGCGGTAGGCGGGCACGACCGGCAACAAGTCCAACCGGGACTCGAGACTCTCGCCGACCGCGGCCAGCGTGTCGGCGACGATGCCGGGCATGGTGAGTACCGACGGCCCGGTGTCGAGCAGATAGCCGTCGACGTCGCGTCGTCCGGCCCGGCCACCGGCGACCGTATCGCGCTCGACCACGGTGACAGTGCGACCGCGTCCTGCCAGGTGCAACGCCGCGGCCAGACCGGCCAGACCGGCCCCGACGACGACCACCTCATCGGTTTTCCCCGATATCGTTCGCATCTGTTCCTCTCGATCAGGCTTTTCGGTGGTCCCGGCGGGATCCGGTCAGTGCGTGCGGCGGGTGCACAACAGCGCCATTCGATGCAGCGCGTCGGCCACCGATGGTTCGAGATCGGCGACATCGAGAAGCCGACGGGTGCGTTCGACGCGCTCGCCGATCATCTGCTCAGCGCGCTGCCGCGCACCGCTGTCGGTGATCACCGCCTGCGCGAGCGCTACCCCTTGGTCATCGACGAATTCTTCGCGCCAGAGGCCTCGGAGCCGGGCGCGGTCCGACGGCCCGGCAAGCTGATCAGCCAGCGCGATCACGGTGGTCGCCTTTCGCTCTCGGACATCGTCGCCGGTAGGTTTTCCGGTAGTCGATGGGTCGCCGAAGATGCCGAGCAGGTCGTCACGGAGCTGGAACGCTTCCCCGATGATTTCGCCGTACTCACCGAGAAGGTGCATCATCATCTCGTCGCAGTCGGCCATCGCCGCACCGAGTTCAAGGGGTCGGCGCACGGTGTAGTTGCCGGACTTGCGGCGGGCGATGTCCATCACCGCACCCAGGGTCGGCACGCGGTTGGCGTCGTTGCACAGGTCCGCGAGCTGACCTACGGCCAGTTCGCTGCGCATCGAGTCATAGCGCGGCCATGCCCGATCCAGCGCCGCGGCAGCGACGCCACTTTCGCGCAACATGCGCTCAGCCCAGACCAGGTACAGGTCGGCGACGAGGATCGCCGCGGACTCACCGAAGCGGGCCGACGATCCCGACAACCCCTGATCGCAGTGCCACGCGGCCAGACGCACATGGGCTGCCTGCCGTCCCCGCCTGACCTGGGACTCGTCCATCACGTCGTCTTGCACCAGCGCGAACGCGTGCAGGAGTTCGACGCTGGCGGCCGCGCGCAGCGCAGCTTCGGACTCACCGGCGCCACCACACAACCAGCCGAGATAGCAGAACACCGAACGCACGTACTTGCCGCCCGAGGCGAAGTCGATCATCAGCTGACCGGGTAGTGAGAACCCCGCTGGGTCGAGTTCTGCTGTGCAGCGGGCGCGAACGAACTCATCGACGTGATCGCGTACCGAGCTTTGTGTGTGCGCGAGCCACTGTGCGAACTGCGCGGAACCGTAGCCGCCGGCGCAGGGTTCGTCAGGTTCGAGCGCGACCGCTGCTTGCTCTGCATTCACGCCTCGATTGTGACACCGTTCGCCGAATGATGCATCGTTTACGCATCGTTTGTCGGCGCGTCGGCGATGGTTGATCGAGTCCGACAGCAACTGGGGCGCGCCGCTCGCGTGATGAAAATGATATTCACTAAGATCGCCGTATGACCACCATTCAACGGCAGTGGACCGGCAAGCCGGGTACGGGAACGTCCACGCAGGATCCGGCCGCGGCCGAAGCAGTGTTTCTCGATGCCACGTTGTCTCTGCTGGGATCGCTGGCCGTCGCACCGGGCGCTGTCGTCGTCGATGTGGGGCCGGGGGCAGGCTCGGCCACCGTAGCGCTGGCCTGCGCGGTCGGCGATCAAGGGCGGGTGTACGCGGTGGACCTCGACCCGGCGATGCTCGACGCCACCCTCGAGGCCGCACGGGCCGCCGGTGTCGGCGACCGCGTCCGACCCGTGCTGCACGATCTGGAAGACGGCACACCGGCACTGCCCGAAGCCGCGGACATCGTGTGGTCGTCGTGGTGCGTGCACCACGCCCACGATTGGGACAGCGCGGTCGGCGCGCTGGTCGGCCTGCTGCGTCCAGGTGGTGTGCTGTGCATCGCCGAAGGAGGCCTGCCCACCCGGTGCCTACCCTGGGATATCGGTACCGGGCGGCCGGGTTTGGAAGGGCGGCTGGACGAGGCACACGACCGGTACTTCGCTCAGTGGTTCTTCGACCGGCCCGCAGCCGTGCGGCCACGTCGGGGGTGGAGCGAGATCCTCAGGGGTGCAGGGCTTGTCGATGTCACCGCGCATACGACGCTGGTCGATTTTCCCGCCCCGTTGTCCGAGCAGGTGCGCGCGGTCGTCCTCGCGGAACTGGCCGCACGCGTGCGACGGGCCGGCCCGTATCTGGCCGACGACGATCGCGCGGCGTGGGCGCGACTGCTCGACCCACACGACGATGCGTGGCTGGGACGACGCGGCGATCTCGCCCTGCTCAGCGCGCGCACCGCATACCAGGGCAGATCTCCACACAACAGCTAGTCACCCAGCGGACGGTCGCGGTTCCGGCGCACCCGGACCGCGCCCTCACGCCGCCGATCAGGGTTGCAGCTCGGCGAGCGAGGGCATCTCGCGCAGGCGCGGGATGCGGGAGAACAGGATCGGCAGCGCCGCGACCACGAATCCGACCGCCGCGACCCACATCCCGGCGCGCAGACCGAGCCAGCCGCCGATCAGGCCGCCTGCCAGCGCTCCGGTGGCCCCGATTCCCCACATGAGCGTGCGCATCCCCGCTGTCATCCGACCCATCAACTCCGGTGGCGTCACCGCCTGGCGCAGGCTGGTTCCGGCGACATTCGACACCGCGAGCCCGCCACGCAGCAGGAAGAATCCGGCGGTCGCCCCGCAGGCGGCCAGCACAGTGGGACCGGTCACGAGCGGGATCAGCAGCGGTCCCGCATAGCCGATCAGGACGGCGACCAGATACACCCGCCCGAACCGGAATCGGCGAATCAGTCCCGCGGCGATCGTGGCACCCACCACTCCACCGATAGCGCTCAATGCCAGAACCAGGCCGATGAGCCCCGGTCCGAAACCGAGCTCACGGACGGCGTAGACGATGAACAGCGCCTCGACGAACATGTAGCAGAAATTGAATGCCGCCCCCGCCACCGCGAGGACGCGCAGATACGGCTGGCGCACGATGAAGCCGATGCCCTCGGCGATCTCCTTGCCGAGGTGCCTGCTTCCCGCCGGGCGCGGCTGCTCCGGGGCTCGAATCGTCCACAGCGACACCACCGATGCCAGATAGGACGCCGCGTTGACCGCGAGCGCGAACGGCGCGGTGAGCACTTGAACCAGCAGTCCACCCAGTCCCGGCCCGGCGAATTCCGCCGCTGACGAGCTCGCACTCACTCGCCCGTTGGCTTGGACCAGGTGGTCGCGGTCGACGATCACCGGCACGTAGGACAGCCAGCAGACCTCGAATGCCACGGTGCACACGCCGATGGCAAACACGATCATCAGCAGGGCGGGCAGGCTCAGCGCGTCGAACGCGGCCAGGACCGGCACCAGGGCGACCAGTGCCGCGCGCGCCAGGTTTGCGCCGATCATCAAGGGCCGCTTCGCCGTTCGGTCGACGAGCACGCCGAAGGGCAGGGCCAGGAACAAGAACGGCAGGAAGGCCAGCGTGCGCAGAAAGCCGAGCTCCTCGGGGGTGACGTTCAACACCAGCACCGCGGTCAGCGGCAGCGCCAGGTTGGTGACCTGCACGCCGAACAGCGACACCGTCTCACCGAACCAGAACCGGGTGAAATTCTTGTTGTGCCGCAACGACTTCTGCTCGATGGCACTCATGCACGTCCTCCGCCCCCTGCGCGAAAACCTCACGCAGCCAATGAAAACCATTATCATCAACAAGTGTCCAGTACACCTCGCGGACACTTGTTGAAAACCATTTTCAATTAGGTTACGGTGCCGAGGATCAGATGGACAGTCGGCACCGGTGACGGGGCCAGAGGTGAGGGCGACATGCGGATCAGAAGTAGGACAGCGATGCTGGGCGGGCTGGCGCTGGCCATCGCGCTCGGCATCACCGGATGCGCGCAGCCCGATCGAGCCGGCGGGGAACACAGCGTCACCCACGGACCCGACATCAACCCGCAGAGCCCACAGGCGCTGCGCGACGGTGGAGATCTGCGGGTGCCGATCGACGCACTGCCGTCGAATTTCAATCCCAAACACGTCAACGGCGCCCGCGTGGTGACCTACCAGTTCGCCGACGCGATTCTGCCCAGCGCCTTCCTCGACACCGCCGACGGTGTGCCCGCGGTGAACGAAAACTACTTCAGTTCCATCGAGTTGGTCTCGACAGCTCCACAGGTGGTGCGCTACGTCATCGCCGAGCAGGCCACCTGGAGCAATGGCCGGTCACTCACCTGGCAGGACCTGCGCGGGCACTGGGCGGCGATGAACGGCGCCGACACCCGCTTCGAGGTCAACAACAATGTCGGCTATCAGGACGTAGCCGACGTGGCGCGCGGTGCCACAGACAGAGAAGCGCTGCTCACCTTCACTCGGCCGTTCGCCGATTGGCAGGGCCTGTTCCGGCCGTTGGTCCCGGTGGAGGTCACCGCAACACCCGAGGCGTTCAACAAATCCTGGATCGCAGGCCCGACAGTCACCTCCGGGGCGTTCGAGGTCGACCGGATCGACACCACCGCGAAGGTGGTGACGTTGCGGCGCAACGAGAAGTGGTGGGGCACACGACCCAAGCTGGATCGGGTCATCTTCCGCGTGCTCGCGCCCGCGGCACGGGCCGACGAGCTCGCCAACGGGGGTATCGATGTGTACCCGATCGGCGGTGACATCGACTTGTTCACGCGCGCGCAGTCGATGCAGGGCGTGCAGATCCGGCAAGCGGTCGAGCGCCGCGCCGGTCAGCTCACCTTCAACGGCGGCGCCGGTGCCCTGCTGTCGGACGAGCGACTGCGCGTCGCCCTCGCCAAGGCGATCGACCCGCAGGCGGTGACCGAGGTGGTCCTGGGCCCGATCGTGCCCGGTGCGCAGGCGGTCGGCAATCACATCGTGCCGCCTGGATACGCGGGTTACCGCGATAATTCCGGTGTGGCGCCGCATGATCCGGCTGCGGCACGCGCAGCGCTGGATGCCCAGGGCTGGACGCTCGACGGTGATGTGCGGGTCAAGGACGGTCGACCCCTGAACCTGCGCCTCGTCGTGCAGGCGACACCGACGGGGCGCACCGTCTCGGGTGTGGTGGCCGAGCAACTGGCCGCGGTCGGTGCGCGGGCCCAGGTCGAGTCGGTGCCGGTGGAGCGCTTCCAGGACACCTACTTGCAGCCCGGCAATTTCGACATCATCGCCTTCGAGTGGACCAAGTCGCCCTACCCGATCTCGCACGACCGCCCGGTGTTCCAGATACCTGAAGGGGCCAAGGCGGGCAACAACTTCGGACGCGTCGTCGTGCCGGGGATCCAGGAGCTCTACGATCGGGCGATCGCCGAGTTCGACCCGGTGAAACGGGACGCGCTGGCTGACGAGATCGACACGCTGGCCTGGCGATACGCCCATCACCTCCCGCTGTACCCGGAGTCCGGCGCGTACGCCGTGCGAGCCGGACTGGCCAATTACGGCGCCCGCGGACTGGGCGCCTACGGGTTCGCCGCGGCCGGGTTCATGCAGTGAGGTCAGCACGCGGAGGGCGCCGCGTGCTGCCCTCCGGCCCCGTGCCGAGGGTGCTGAGCCGACTGGCCGGGTGGATAACGGTGTGTCTGGGAGCGGTGCTGGGGACCTATGTGCTGGCATCGCTGAGCTTCGATCCGCTGGCCGAGCTGCGCACCACCCAACCGCCGACCCCGCAGGCCGTCATAGACGCGCGGGCCGCCGAGCTCGGCTTGAACCAACCTGTGCTGCCCCGGTTCTGGAGCTGGCTGACGGGTGTTCCGGCGGGCGAATTCGGGGTGACAGTGGACGGTCACGACATCGGCGACGAGCTCGGGGCGCGCGCCGCCACCAGCCTGCGGTTGTTCCTGCCGGGCAGCGCGCTCGCGATCGTGCTCGGTATCGCGGTCGGCTGGTGGGGTGCGCTGCGGGCCGGGCGCACCGCTGATCGGCTGTCGATGGCGATGTCGCTGTTGCTGCTGGCGGTGCCCGTTTTCGTGTTGGGTACCGTGCTGAAAATCCTGTGGCTGCCTGTCAACGAGGCCGCGGGCACCGATCTGCTGCCCTTCAGCGGGGAGAGCACCCCTGGTGCGGATCTGACCGGTTGGGCCGCCGTCGGCGACCGACTCCGCCATCTGGTGCTGCCCACCATCGCGATCGCGCTCCCCCAGATCGCGTTCTACAGCAGGTTCCAACGCGCGGCCATGCTCGAAGTGCTCGACAGCGAATACCTCTGCGGTGCCCGGGCTCGTGGCCTCACCCACCGGCGCGCGGTCCTCGGCCACGGACTGCGGATGGCCTTGATCCCGATGACCGCGCTGGTGGCGTTCAGCTTCGGCCTGCATCTGGCAGGCGGTGTGTTCACCGAGCGGATCTTCGGCTGGCACGGGCTCGGCGACTGGCTCATGACCGCGATCGAGAACCAGGACGCCATGGTCGTGGCGACGGTGACGCTGCTGATGGCCGGGCTCGTGCTGCTCGTGGGTTGGCTGGCGGATCTGGCGCTGACACTGCTCGACCCGAGGACGCGATCGTGACCGGTGTGCTCGCACCGACGCGACGGGTGCTGCGTCGCCCCGGTGTCGCCATCGGCGCGGGACTGCTGGTGCTGCTCGCGGTCGCGGCGTTCGTGGGTCCGCTGGTGTTGCCTTTCGCCTACGACCGGTCCGATTTCGGCGACATCCTCGCGCCACCGTCGCCCGCACACCCGCTCGGCACCGCGCGGCTGGGCGAGGACATGCTCGCACTGTGCCTGCGCGGGCTGCAGAAGTCGCTGGTGATCGGGTTGCTCGCGGCGGTTCTCACCACGGCGCTGGCTGCCGTGATCGGCACTGTCGCAGGCTATTTGGGTGGTTTCGCCGACCGGGCGCTGATGAGCGTGGTCGACATCTTGCTGGTGTTGCCGCCGATCCTGGTGATCGCGGTCCTTTCCCCTGCCCTGCGCGATCAATCCTGGTTGGTCCTGGTAGGGCTGATCGCCGGCTTCCAGTGGATGCTGACCTCGCGCGTCGTGCGCGCTCGGGCGCGCAGCCTGCGCGGTGTGGGCTATGTGGTGGCGGCCCAGGACATGGGCGCCTCGACCACCCGGGTGGTGACTCGGCACCTACTGCCCCAGATGGCGCCGTTGCTGCTGATCGACTGCACCCTCAATGTCGCTTCGGCAGTGCTTGCCGAGGCCGGCTTGAGCTATTTCGGTTTCGGCGTCCAACCGCCGGACGTCTCTCTCGGCACGCTCGTCGCCACAGGCACCGGCTCAGCTCTGACTTTTCCCTGGGTGTTTCTGGCACCTGTCGGTTTCCTCGCCGCGACCGTGCTCGCCGCGGCAATCCTCGGCGAGGGACTGCGTGACGACGAGGTGGATCGATGACATCGACAAACGCAGCCGTCGAGACGGCGCGCCCACCCGCGCTCGACATCACCGATCT